>JACZSK010000004.1 GCA_022574255.1 Pseudomonadota bacterium | reverse complement strand
GCCAGGCCCTTGTCCGTCGTGGCCGCAAACGTCAGTTCGTGAAAGGCAACAAAAAGGGGACGAGTCACCTGTTTCCAATAGGCCATCAACGCATCATGGACCCGGTTGCTGCCGGCGGGGGGCAGGCTCGATCCGGCCCGGCGAAATGCCTTGATACGCTTTTCATGAAGATGGGTGATGGCACTTTGTATTACGGTCAGACGGTTGGAAAAATGGTGCATCATGGCACCGCGTGACAAGCCAGCCTCTTCGGCAATGCGCGGCATCGTGGTCTTGGCGTAACCGTATTTTACAATACACTGGATAGCCGCCTCGACAATTGCTGTGCGGGTGCTGGCGCTCTTCTTCGCCTGCAAACCGTTCCTGCCGCGACGACCCTGACCTTCATCTTCAGCGATTTGTGCAGTATCTTGTCTGTTCATTTGCCTCTCGTCCGCGCTATTCTCTTTAGTGCTACCGCAGCATAGACATAAAAACAATCAAGATTGTTTTTATGGTGATTCTTCTTGTAATGTGCAGTCGGTTGCCACGACCCTGAATGGGTCGCTGAAATCAGGGGAGCAGGAGCGCCGCTCTGGCCATAACTGACGACTACAGGAAGGACGTTATCATGAACAGGGTTGCGGGAAAAGTAGCGCTTGTGACGGGAGCTGCATCGGGCCTCGGCCTTGCCGACGCTGAGCTTTTGGCGGCGGAGGGCGCGAAGGTGGTGCTCACCGACATAAATGAGGACGCGGGACGCGAGGCCGCCCAGGCGATCGGCGAAAACGCTCATTTCATCAGTCATGATGTGACCAGCGAAGATAGCTGGAAAACCACGATAGCCGAAACCACTGATAAATTTGGCGGCCTCAATATCCTGGTCAACAACGCCGGTGTCGTCGTTATGGCTTCGCCGGAGGACACGACGCTTGAGCAATTTCGCTTTGCCAACGCCGTGATGAGCGAAGGCGTGTTCCTCGGATGCAAACACGCGATCCCCGCGATGAAGAATTCCGGCGGCGGCTCGATCATAAATATGTCATCGGTGGCTTCGCATTTAGGCTATCCGATCTTTTTTGCCTATTCGGCTGCCAAGGGCGCCGTGCGGGCAATGACCAAGACGATCGCTGTTCATTGCCAGGCCGAAGGCTATGGCATTCGCTGCAACTCGATTCATGCCGGCGCCATAGAAACACCGATGGTCCAGTTTGCTGAGGGGCGCCCGGGCGAGCCGAAAGAAGTCCCGGAAGGTATTTTGCCGATTGAGGCCGCCGGTGCGCCGATTGACGTGGCAAACATGGTTTTATACCTGGCGTCGGATGAATCGCGATTTGTGACAGGCGCCGAGTTCATGCTGGATAATGGGTTGACCGTTCAATAGCCGGGAACTGGTTTCAGGATATCTATTTTTCCCCGTTCACGTAACGATCGACTTCAGCATGATAATGGCGCAGGCGGATTTCCTGCTCGCTCCACAGCGGCCCCTTGAAGCCGCGCGACCGGATACCCTTCTGCACAAAAGGCAGAAGCTCTGAATCCTGGTCCAGAACCAGCCCCAGATCGGGCTTTACGCCTAGCGGTATATGCTCGATATCGGGCCTGACCGCGCCGGTCACGTCGGTACCCTCGGGCAGACCCATCCACCCGGGCACCTTGTAATCCGGATCATCCACATATTTCACCATGGTGATATTATCGTAGATAAAGATCTCCGGATCGGTCGGGTGCGGCATGAATTTCATAATGAACACACCCTCGGGATGGGACCCTATCTGAACATTCGGGAAAATACCGTAGGGAAAACTGTCGGAGAGCTGAGCGTCGGTAAACTTGTCGTAGTCGAGCCCGATTTTCTTGGCGCGCTTTCTCTTGGCGACCGGTATTGCCGCGCGTGCATCCTGGGCCGTGCCCTTGAATGAGGCGGGATCAATGCCCGCTTCCGTCAACATCGACTGGATGCCTTCGTTCACCGTCTCCTGGTCCGGAAAGCGGGGGCTGGGCTTGGCAAAGGGCACGATCATTCGGCTCATGCCATTGGGATAGGTATCGTATTGTGCGTGATAGTCTTCCATCAGGCACTGGGTTTCGGGATGCACGGCGTGCAGATGGTAGAGTTCGTAAAACGCATCGGCGCCCGTTTTCCAGTTGGCCGACCACACGCTGCACACATGGCGAACGGTATGCATTTCGGCTATCGCATAGACCTCAAGCGCATCTGCTATCGGCCCCAGAAACTCCCTGACCGGCCCGGCATCGTCATCCATATTCACAAAAATCAGCCCGGCGACGACCTCGCAACGCACTTCTGTCAAATCGGTGCCATGACACAGCACGTCCTTGTTGAAGGTCTCGGAATCAGTGATAGCAACGTTCTTGCCGTCCAGCGCAAACTTCCAGGAATGGAAGCCGCAGGTAAACTCGCGGACGCTACCGAACTCCTCGCGGGCGATCTGGTTGCCGCGGTGCGGGCAGACATTATAAAAAGCACTAATGTCGCCTGCCTCGGTGCGCACAATAATGAACGACTCAGCCCCTAACTGGTACAGAAAATAATCGCCCGGCTCGGAGATATCGCTTACGGGGCCCGCCAGCGTCCAGATACGCGTCCACATGCGGTCCCACTCCTTTGCGGCAAACTCGGGATCGTAGTATCTGGAGGGATCGGGGCGACTGGTTGTGCTGGGCTCATGCGGCGCATTATAGTCAGCATCCGCCTCATCTGCGTCGGGGCTGACCGACCAGCCACGACCCAGCTTAAAGTCCGTACCTTTTTCCATTCTAATCCTCTCCTTGGTCGACCGCAGCCATTATTGGTCGACCGCAGCCATTATTCGGACCCGCCAATTGGGATTTTCATTGTTATAAACGATTCCATCCAAGTCGGTAAAATTACCGTAGAAAAACTTGAATTTCATTAAAACAATCACAATTGATTTTTTTGAGGTATTTTTACCACATCACACAACCTCTTGAATTTACTAACGTTTTTGTTACATCGCGGGGATTCCTTCAATTTCATCATCACAATTTTATCTTGCCTTGAGACAAGAAAACAAACAAGATTGATTGAAAATGGGAATAGAGGCGCGGTGCGTTCGGATTTTCCTGAACGATTAGGGACGCCAAAGCGCTCTTGACCAGTCGAGATCGGCTCGTGGTGCGCCTAGCACGTTCGGGCAGACCCGCATCAGCACCGGATAACCGGTCACGGGAGCATAAGGGAGGAAGACCATGAGTGCGAAGTCACAATTATTGTTATCCACTGCCTTGTTGAGCGCAAGCCTTGCGGTAACGGGGATTCAGCCTGGATACGCGCAGGATCAGGATGACGAATCCACCATTGAGGAAGTTCTCGTTACAGCGACGCGTCGAGGCGCGACGGATATTCAGACAACAGCCGTTGCGGTGACCGCTATTACATCGGCAGATATTGAGCGGCTGGCGCCACGGGATGTTGGCGCCCTTGCCTGGAGTGTGCCGAATTTCTCGAATGGCCAGACGGCAGGCTTCAATTCGGCCTCCTATTCCATTCGTGGCGTTGGGCAGACCGACATCATCGTTTATCTGGATTCACCGGTCGGCGTGGTTATCGACGATTTCGTCGTGCCGCACATCCAGTCGCAGAATCTTGAAATGTTCGACATCGAGCAGGTTGAAGTGCTGCGCGGGCCCCAAGGTACGTTGTTCGGCAAAAACACCACCGCCGGCGTGATCAATGTCCGCACCAAGAGACCTGTATTGGGCGAGACGAGTGTCGATGCCCGGCTTAAATACGGCAGTTTCGGCACCAAGGAAATACAAACCGCGCTGAATTTCGGCGCTGGCGACACCATCGCCTTCCGGTTCGCCGGCATGTATCTGAAGTCGGACGGCTTTTACAAGAATAACGCCTCTTTCGGGCCAGTCGCGCCCTTTGCCCAATTTGCACCTTCGCAATATGCGGGATTGACCGGACAGGGGGATGGCCGCAGCCTCGGCGGAGATGATCTATTCTCGGGCCGCGCCAAACTCTTGTGGCAGCCCAACGACAATATCAGCGTGCTGCTGCAATACGAAATGGTCCGCGACAATGCCGCGTCGCCGCCGACCTTTAACGGTTCGCCGTCCGATTTTGTTTTGCCTCTCATGGGATTCACTCGTGAGGCCGGTGATCCTGTCAAACTGGTTGGGCTCACCGCCAACACGGCGGGGTCCGTCATCGATCCCGAGGGCCAGGGCCATCAGGTCGATATTGACGGCTTCTATGGCAATGTGGAGTGGGACTTCGAGGGTTACACGATTCATTCGGTGACCGGCTACCGGACGCAGGAGTCGCGGCTAGCCAACTCTTACGTAGGTGAAGTGGGGCCAATTCCATTATTTGACGCGACGCGCGATGATAAGCGCCGGACTTTCCAGCAGGAGATTCGCATTACTTCTGACCTGGACGGACCGATAAATTTCGTCGCCGGAGTCTTCTATCAGAGCAACGACACTGATTTCTGTGTCACGCAGGCGCTGGGCTTTGTCGATCTTCTGCTCGGCGATATCGGGCTGGATTTTGCGAACCGCCCGCAGATCCTGTGTAACGCGCAGGACGCAGTGGCATATGCTGGCTTTGTCGACGGCACTTACGAGGTCAACGAAAAGCTGAGCATCTCCGCCGGCTTCCGCTACACTTATGAGAAAAAGAAGTGGGTGGGTAGGCACCAGCTCTTCCTCGACGAACTGGCCCCGGGCGGCCTTGATGATCTGCTGGATGGGGCGGACTTCATTCGATTTCCGACCGGTGTCGCGCGTGATCAGAAGAGCTGGAAGGAACCCACCTACCGGGCAACAGCGTCCTATGAGTTCAATGATGACCTGTTCGGATATGCCACCTTTGCCCATGGCTTCAAGTCGGGTGGCTACAATGACCAGACCGGCACCGATGGCAACCCCTTCAACAGCTTCCCCGTCGATCAGCAGGCTCTGTTCCTGGCCCCGACGGAACCTGAATTCGCCAATTCTTATGAACTGGGGATGAAAGGGAGTACGCACGACGGATCGCTGCGCTTTGCAATTTCGCTTTTCTATGTGAAATACAAGGATGCCCAGCGCAGTTCGGTGGTTCAGATAACGAACCAGGCCGGCGTCGATTTTCAATTGACGCGCTTCTTCAATGCCGCCGAGATGACCATCAAGGGCCTCGAATTCGAAAGCACATGGATTCCCGCACCCGGCTGGCTGATTAAAGGCAACCTGGGAATCCAGCGTGGCAGATACAACCACTTCCTGGTTGACGGAAACTTCGACGGAGACTTCGACGATGTCGGCATCGACGCCGACCTGTCCGATCGCCGCATCACCAAGGCGCCGGAGTTCAGTTTCGGGTTTGATTTTATCTACGAACATGATGTCGCCGGCGGCACGCTCGAGTGGTACGGGAACATCGCCCATGAAGGGAACGCAATATATAATTACGGACCAACCGAGGCCAGCGATGGTTTGCTGAGAGCCAAGACGCTTCTGAACGCCAACCTGACCTACAGAGATGCGGACGACCGTTATTTTGTGCGATTTGTGGGTAAGAACCTGACCGACAAGCGCTATGAATCAGGTAACCTGACGGTCGGCAACCTGTGGGTTATGATCAGTTATGGCCAGCCGCGCTTCTTTGGTGCGGAGATCGGATTCAAGTTCGGTAACTGAACCGGATGTAATAAGTGCCCAAATGCTACGGAACTTATAGGCCGGCTCTGCCGGCCTATTTTTTTCCTACCCCAGCATGATGACGAGGTAGCGCTATGACCAACATCGACAGACTTGATGGCAAGGTGGCTATTATAACCGGCGCCGCCAGCGGCATCGGTCTGGCGACGGCAAAGCTTTTCCTGGCCCAAGGCGCGAAGGTCTTCGCAGTTGATCTGCCCGGGCACGGGCTGGTGGAAAAACTCGATTCTGGTGACCAGGTTCAAACGCTGGAAAAGGATATCACCGAAGGCGATGCGCCTGCCGCCATCGTCAGCGGCGCAGTCGAGGCTTTCGGCGGCCTTGATATACTGGTGAACAATGCCGGCATCTGCCTGCCAGGGTCGCTCGAGGAGGTCACCGACGATATCTGGGAGCGCACCATGGCGGTCAACGTTACCGCCATGTTCCGGCTGAGCCGCGAAGCCATACCGGAAATGAAAAAGCGTCCGCGCGGGCGGATTATAAACGTCGGATCGATCATGTCGGACATGGCCGGGCCGGGCCTTTGCGCCTATGGCACCTCAAAGCATGCGGTGGCGGGGCTGACCAAGGCCATGGCTGTCGATCTCGGGCAATATCAGATCACCGCCAATTATCTGCAGCCCGGCGCCATCATCACAGCGCTGTCGGAGCCCTTCATGGACGACCCGGAATTCAGGGCCTACTGGGAGGATAAAGCGCCGATCGGCCGGTTGGGGGATGCAGAAGAGGTGGCCGAAGCCGCTCTCTTCCTGGCCTCGGACGAAGCCCAGTTCATCTCCGGTGTGGGGCTGAACGTGGACGGCGCCGCAATCGTCAAATTCTGACGCGAGCCGTGAGTTATTCCGCGGCGTTGGCGAAGGGGCAGTAATCCTCTTTCTTTACCAGATCCAGCACGAAGGATAATTTCGCGAATCCGCCGACGATCGCCATGCAGGTGCCAATCTCCAGAATTTCCGCATCGCTGAAATGGGTCTTCAGGCGGTCATACAGGTCCTTGTTCATATGGCCGTCCAGGTTTGTCAGGACCATCTGATCAGTATAATCCAGCACCGCCATCTCGGCATCATCAAAGGGGCCGTCCCGCCACTCACCACTAACCGCGTCGATCTGCTCCTTGGAAAAGCCGATCTCTTCGCAGCCCGGAACGTTTTGGCGAATGCAGGTGTTGCAGCCATGTCTGAAGGACAGTCTCAGCCGCGCCAGTTCTTTGTATTTCATCTCGACGCGCCCGCCGTAAAAAATTTTCTCGTAGAAATCATGCATCACCAGTTTCAGCAGCTCTGGCGCCTGGGCGAATACCTCCACAAAGGTTGGCTCGCCGGTGCGCCCGTTCAGGAAATCCCATGTTTCCTTCAAGTCCTCCGGCAACTCGTCTCTTGGCACACGGTCAAAAAGCGTATCTGTCATTGTCACACCCCCATTCGAGATTCATGCGCCCGATCAATCCGAATCTTGTTCGGCGGCGCGAATGCCTTCCAAAACGCGGGACATGCTCTATTCTGGTCCCTCGTCTGGCCTGCTGCCCAATGCTAGCATCAGGCGGGTGCGGGCGCAAATATGAAAACAATCATGACTGTTTTTAATTTTACGATCCTCTATGATGCTATGTGAGAGCGGCGCTGGTGCAGCCGCAGCCGGCACAGAGAGGCTGGTGACGAGAAACTGGAGAGCCCAACATGGATTTTCGTCTGACCGACGAGCAAAAAAGCCTGCAGGAGGCCGCGAGGCGATTCGCCCGCGAGGAGTTGCCCGATATAGCCCGGAAGCTGGAGGAGGAGAATAAACCGCCCTCCAGGGAACTTGTGAAGCGATACGCCGAACTCGGCTTTCTCGGCGTCAATGTCCCCGAAAAATATGGCGGGCTGGGCCAGGGTAATGTTGAGGCTCTGCTGATCCTTGAGGAATTTGCACAGATATCCTCTGCCGTCGCCTTTCCGGTTTTTGAGTCTTCAGTCGGCCCGGTGCGCGCCATCGAAAAGTTCGCAGGCGACGCGTTGCGCGACAAAGTCGTTCCCGCCGTCTGCGCCGGTGAACTGACCGTTGCCGTGGCCATGTCGGAGCCCGACGCGGGCTCGGCGTTGACCGATCTGAAAACCAGGGCCGTGGCAAAAGGGAACAGTTATATCCTCAACGGCACCAAGCGCTGGTGCTCGGGCGGCGGCCATGCGGGCGGTTACGTCGTCTATTGCCGCATGTCGGACGATCCGGGCGCAAGGGGGATCGGCGCAATTTACGTGGAAAAAGACACACCCGGCGTCAGCTTCGGTCCGAACGAGCAATTGATGGGCTTTCGCGGCATACCTTCCAGCGACATAAATTTCGACGATGCGGAAATTCCGGCCGAGAATATCGTCGTGCCTGCCGGCGGCTTCAAGAAGCTGATGGAGGCCTTCGATCTGGAGCGCTGTGGCAACGCCACCATGGCGCTGGGGCAAGCCTCGGGTGCGCTCGAAGACGTGCTGCAATATGTCCAAGAACGCAAACAATTCGGCAAGCCGATCGTGGAATTCCAGGCGGTTCAGTTGAAGCTGGCGGAAATGCAGATGCGGGTCGACGCCGCACGCCTGCTGATCCACCGCGCCGCCAGTAACGCCGAGAACGGCTTGCCCTCAATCCAGGATTCATCGGTCGCGAAATGCTTTGCCAATGAAATCGCCCGCGAGGTGACGGGCAACGCTATGCAGTTGATGGGCGCCTATGGCTACTCGAAGGAATTCCCCATGGAACGCCGCTTGAGGGATGCCTGGGGCTGGGGCATCGCCGGCGGCGCCATCGACATCCAGAAAGTCAACATCGCCAGCGCCATGGTCGGCAGGCGTTTCGACCAACGTCGCTGAGATCCTTTTTCCGGGAAAGCGTTCATTATGAGCCGACAGTTTGTACCGGTCGCACGGTTGACCGACATCCCGGTCAAGAGCAACAAGGCTTTCGAGGTCGCGGGCGAAAATATTTTGATCTGCCATACTGAGATGGGTATTTTCGCGGTTCGCAACCGGTGCAGCCATCAGGCCTCGTCCCTGGAGGGCGGGATCATCAAAAAATGCTTTCTTTATTGCCCCGAACATGCCGCACGCTTTGATCTGAGGGACGGGTCAACAAAAGGCAAGCTGACCAAAGAAGGTATCCGGACTTATGAGGTGCGCGTGGTTGACGGCCATATCGAAGTAGCGGTCGACTGATGCGAAGGGATCGACAGTGAGCACCGCGATCATCAGTGGCGAGCGCCAATTGACTCACGCGGATTTGCAGGCCCGCGCCGCAAAGGTGGCCACTGGATTTGACGGATTCCGGGTCGTTGAAGGTGATTCCGTCGCACTTGTTCTGCGCAATGATTTTGCCTTCTTTGAAGCTGTCTTGGGGGCAGCAATGGTCGGCGCTTATGCGGTGCCGGTGAACTGGCATTTCACGTCGAGCGAGGTGAATTACATCCTCGAGGATTGTGAAGCCAACGTCGTTGTT
Source organism: Pseudomonadota bacterium (assembly GCA_022574255.1). Lineage (GTDB taxonomy): Bacteria > Pseudomonadota > Alphaproteobacteria > Sphingomonadales > SMXR01 > JACZSK01. The sequence goes on along the minus strand of JACZSK010000004.1, from coordinate 59,668 downwards.
ATTCATGCCGATCTGCTGCCCGGGCTCAAGGACGCACTTCCGGCTGATGCCCATATTCTGGTCGTGCCGACGCCTCCGGAAATCAGAGATGCCTATGCCATTGCGGCGGATATATGTGCGGTTCCCGATGGCGAGCGCGACTGGAACGCGTGGGTGGCGGAACAAAGCCCTTGGGACAAGCCGCCTCGGCCGCCCCGGTCAAATATGATTTACACATCCGGCACGACGGGTGCGCCCAAGGGGGTTATGCGCTTTTCGCCGAGCCCGGAAGAGGTCAAAACCTTCGCCAGATTCCTCGGCATTATTTTTGGCTTCAGCGTCAACCAAAAGGTGCGCACCGTCGTCACCGGACCAATCTATCATGCTGCGCCAAACGCATACGCGCTGTTTACAGTGGGGGGTGGGGGTCTGGTTGTCCTGCAACCCAAATTTGATGCCGAAGAGTTGCTGGCGCTGATCGAACGCCACCGCATCACGCACCTTCACATGGTGCCGACAATGTTCGTTCGCTTGTTGAAACTGCCCGACGGGGCGAAACGGAAATACGACCTGTCGTCACTGGAATTTGTCGTCCACGCCGCCGCGCCCTGCCCGCCAGATATCAAGCGGCGCATGATCGATTGGTGGGGGCCGATCATCAACGAATATTATGGCTCGACCGAAACCGGCCCACCGGTCTTCCATACCGCTGATGAGGCCCTGAAGAAGCCGGGCACCGTGGGACGCGTTATTAAAGGGGCGGTGGTCAGAATTCTCGACCCCGGGGGAAATGAACTGCCGCCCGGCGAGGTCGGCGAGGTTTACCTGCGCGTGCTGGGCCACAGCGATTTTACCTACAAGAACGATGACGAGAAGCGCCGGGCAATCGAAAAGCACGGACTGATCACCGTTGGCGACATCGGCTATTTCGACGAGGACGGCTATCTGTTCCTGTGTGACCGCGCCAGCGATATGGTGATATCAGGCAGCGTCAATATTTACCCGGCGGAAATAGAGGCTGCCCTTATCGGCATGCCGGGCGTTAGGGATTGTGCCGTCTTCGGCATACCCGACGACGAGTTCGGCGAGGTGCTTTGCGCCCATATTGAGCTTGACCAGGCCGGGAAATTAACCGCCGAAAATGTGGCCTTGTGGCTGCAGGATCGGCTGGCCAAATACAAGGTGCCCCGACATATCGTCTTCGTGGATTCCCTGCCGCGCGAAGACAGCGGCAAAATCATGAAGCGCAAATTGCGCGACGCCTACTGGAAAGAAGCGGGGCGAATTATCTGAGCACCCGGCACCAACCCGCGCATGTTTTCCCTGCTCCGTGAATTTAGTTCCCTGATAGTTCAAAAAAGTTCCCTGTTAATTTCCTTAGGGAATTTGGGGTTAAAGCCCAGTGTTTTTGCGGTTTCAAGCGGACGGAATCGGCGAAAACTGCCCAAAAAAGCGAAATTTCCCTGTAAATTCCCTGATAAACAGGGAAATCGCCCCTATTTTCGTCAGAGACGGGTTCGCCCTCGCCTCGCCCCACCACCAGCCAGTCTTCCCCGTAGCGCCTTATGGAGACGCGCCCCCAAAACCACCGCGTTCCGCGGCCCTCCGGCGGGTATTGTCACGTTAACTAGACTCGCGTCACTGCGCCTCGCCAGGTTAGCATCTTCCGATGCAAAATATTTCCTTCAAGCGCCACCGTTTCCCACCTGAAATCATTCGCCATGCGGTCTGGCTATATGCCCGTTTCACTCTCAGTTATCGAGATGTTGAAGACCTTCTTGCCGAGCGTGGTCTGAATGTTTCCTACGAGACCGCGAGGCGCTGGTTTCTGAAATTTGGCAGGCCAATTGCCCGGAACTTAAGCAGCACGCGCCCAACACCGAGCGACTACTGCCACTTGGATGAAATGGTCATCGTCATCAGCGGCAAGCAGCATTTTCTATGGCGTGCTGCCGATAATGAAGGCGAGGTTCTGGACTTTCTTGTTCAGCGGAAACGTAATGCGAGAGCGGCTCTTAAGCTGATGCGCGAGCTATTGAAAAAGCAGGGTTGGGCACCGACCCGGATCATAACCGACAAGCTCCGATCTTATCATGCTGCGTTTCGGATGCTGGGGCTAACGGCAGAACATATTGATAACAAGCGGTCAAACAATCGTGCTGAGAACTCACATCAACCGGTGCGACGACGAGAGCGAAAAATGCAAAGATTCAAATCACCGGGCTCCGCTCAACGATTCCTCAACATTCAATCCGCCGCTTACAACACATTCTACTCTCAACGCCATCTCATCAACCGCCCAACATTCAAGCGGTATCGTGCCGAAGCTTTCGATGTATGGGAGAATGCTGCCGCAGCTGTGTGAAGAACCTCGACCGTGAATCTCTGCAACTGCGAGCGTGTTAATGTGACAATGTCCCTTCCCTGCTGATTCCCTTTGGCGCCCGACCATCAAGCAGGCTAAGCGGAATATCTCACGTATCAAAGATCGGATGGGTGATGTGGCGGAAAGCGGGCGCGCGACGACAAGCAAGGTTTGACCGGGATTATTCCACTCGACCATGCCAGGAAATCTTTATGCCGATGCTGTTGACCAGCGGGCCTCACGCCACAATGTAGCCAGCGCGTCCCACAAGCTCTTCCGCGTCGCTTTGAGATAAAGTGTGTTGTCGGAGAGCCTCTCCGTCAGCCGCCGCTGGGCCTTTGCCGTGGCGTGATACGGCATGCTGGGAAACAGGTGGTGGGTGGCATGGTACCTGAGTCCCACGGGCGCCCACAGCGGGGTGAGGAAGTTGTTGCCCGGTACATCGACCGAATCCAGATACTGCTCGGACACCGACATTATTTGATCGCCGGGATTCCGGTAGGCATGGGCGGCCAGGGTGCGCAACGAATTCAGCAGGAAAACCAGCATTGTGATCAGGTACCAGAGCACAAAAAACTTGACCGGCAGGGTGCCGGCAGCGACCAGCGCCACGGCGGTCCAGCCATAGGCACAGGTAGCGATTTCCTGCAGGCGCCAGGTCGAATCATCCCGTTTCGAAAAGGCGGGACGTTTGTAAAAAAGATCAATGGTGAGTGATGAGGCGCGTTCCCAAACGAAGCGGCCCATGGACGCGTTCAGCCAGGAGAGCGGCGCCAGCACGAGAAAGCGGGCGGCAAAAATGATCGGCAGGACAAATATGAGAAGCATATAGGCAGCGATCCTATACGGTCTCTGCACCGCAAAGGGGATATATTCGCCGTCCCTGTCGGTCCCGTAGATGTCCCGCGTGTGATGGTCGTTATGGACCCCGTGGTAGGTAAACGAAGGCACCATCAACGGGAAGCCGCAGGTGACGTTCCACACCAGCCGGAAGAATTTGAAGGTGCCTTTTTTCAGATGCGCCAGTTCGTGGGTGAAAATCACCGCCCGGTAAAGGGCGAGCGCCGCAATTATATAGGCGGCCAGACCCAAGGCGGAAAAGGCGGGGGAGATCAGCGCCACGACCACGGCGGCCCATCCCAGTGTCACATGAAAGACAAAATCCAGCCAGTAGATCACGGGATTGGGGGTAAACAGATCGCGCACTATCTCTCTGGCTTCGGCCAGGGGAAACTGCTTGTCGGGGGCGGAGGCGGGCATTTCATTATCCTTCCTTTGGGTGAATCCTGCATTTTTTGCGCGGATCTCAGGTCTGCGCCGGCGCCGCACGACTGCTGGCTTTAATTCGCCGGGCGCGCGGTTTCCGCTTCCGGGAGCCACCGGTCTGGGCCCGCACAGGCCGACTGGAGTTTCCGGCCCGGTCGCTTTGTGTTTTCCGAGACTCTTTCCGGCGGCGCGCCGCCAGGGCTTTCTTCAGCGCCGTCATATGATCATCCACCGATATTTCTATTTCCGTCAGGATTCCCCGATCGCGGTCTTCAAACAGTTCTTCCTGCCACTGCTCCTTGAGCAGTTTTGCCACCAGCGCGTCACGCTCCAGCAAAATTTGCTCGATCTGCGGACGAAACAGCCTGACCATGGCGGTCACCCAGCGATTGACCGGCCAGGACGGCTTGGCCTGCTCAATGCTGAAATCATCAAGCATGGCGGAGATATCCTTCGCCCTGTACCAATATTCATCTGTCAGCCAGCGGTTGGTCGTGAACAGCCGGATCGGGATGCCGTGTTCGTCCATGGAAATGGCGACCAGGTGGCACATTATGACGCCCTCGTCTTTCAGATACTCAGCCTCGGGCCGGTCGACGGGCCGGCAATCCTCGGGCATGCCGTCCTTCCTCATGAAGAGGTGAAAGTGGCCATGTTCGCCGTCCCGATGGGCATGATAGTAGAATTGGCTGTGAGTATCCTTGTCGATGATATCGCCCGGTGGGCAATGGTTCCATTCGTGGAATTCTTCGTCTTCAGGAAGTAACTCGCCAACGATTGTGTCCCCGGTCTTGGCCAGCACATAATGGGATTCGAGCACTTCGAAACCGGCTTCGAGCATGGTCTCGAGTTGCTCTGTGGTGTGTTTGTCGAAACTTGTCATGGAGTTTCCCCTATTTGCGCCACAGGATCGGACCCTTGTTTTTTGGCGGTCGTCTTGCTGCGTCGTACCGTCAGGGCTGTTTCCAATGCGAGGATCTGGTCGATGGTCGAAATCTCGACCGCCGAGGGCAGGTCCAGGTTCCTGTCTTCGAAGACGTCTTCGTCCGGGTGAGTCGCTTGCCACTTCGCGACGACAGCATCGCGCTCTTGCAAAATCTCTTCGATCTGCGGGCGGAACAGCCGAATCATGGCAGTGATCCATCGATTCACCGGCCAGGACGGCTTGGCGTGCTCAATACTGAAACGATCGGCCATGGCGCAGACATCTTTCGCCGCATACCAATTTTCAGCTGTTACCCAGCGGTTGGTCGTGAACAGACCTATCGGTTCGCCGCGCTTGTCCATGGAAATAGCGACCAGATGGCTGAGCCTGTCATCTCTCTCCTTCATGTAGCCCGCCTCGGATTGCTTGGCCGGGTGGCAGTGCTCGGGCATGCCTTGTTCCCTCATGAAGATGTGAAAATGGCCGTGCTCGCCCTGCCGGTGGGCGTGGTAGTAAAACTGGCTGTGGGTTTCATTGTCGAAGACGTCACCGGGGGGACAGTGAGCGAACTCGTAAAATGTCTCTTCTTTGGGAAGCAGTTCACCAACTATATTGTCGCCCGTCCTTGCCAGGGCAGCTTGGCATTCAAACACGTCGCGGGACGCCTCCAGCATGGTCTCAAGCTGCGCCGTGGTGCATTTGTCGAGGTTGATCATCGATAATCTCTTCGCCGATTTGCATCACGATGAGCCCATTGGACTTTCCCAAGAGACCCCTCGAAAATGTAGATTCACACCCGCACCGGCCTGTAAAAGCCGATCTAATACCGTCACCTAAGCAAGCCGCCACGGTTGAGGCGACAAGCGCATCCATAAGGATGGAAAATACAGCACCAGAGGTCACTGTGGCGGTTTGTCGCAGCACGTCATCGTGATTGCCCCACACAGCGTCGTGAGCCGTGAACATTTTCCAGTGTTTGCCCACAGAACGCGTCACGGGTTCTTCACATAGGCGTTCGGCCGCAAATAGAACCACCAGTTTATAATGATGCAGAGACCGTAGAAGACGGCGAAGCCGTAGAGCGCGTATTCCGGTGTCGTGGCCTGAATCTGTTCGCCAAAAACCTTGGGAATAATGAAAGCCCCATAAGCGGCAACGGCCGAAGTCCAGCCGAGCACCGGGCCTGCCTGTTCCTTGTCGAAGACCATGGCGATGGTCCGGAACGTCGAACCATTGCCAATTCCGGTCGCCGTGAAAAGCACCAGAAAAAGAATGAAGAAGGGCACAAAATAATCTTCGGGTGTCGCCGATGCGTAGGCCTGCTTCATGAAATAAGCGACGCCAAGGGCGCTCGCCACCATCACGACCGAGATCATCTGAGTGACCTTGGCGCCACCCATACGATCGGCTATCCATCCGCCCACGGGCCGGATAAGGGCGCCGATAAAGGGTCCCATCCAGGCGAACATAAGCGCGCTGGGACCGTTCGGGTTGACCGTACCGTGGGTCATTACCCCGTCCGCACCCACCACATGGCTGAAGCCGAAAATCACCTTGATTGCCAGGGGAAAGGCCGCGGAATAACCGATGAATGAGCCAAATGTCATGGTGTAGATGACCGTCATCGCCCAGGTGTGCTTGCTGTCGAAGATCTTGTATTGGCGCTTCAGATTCGACTTCACCTCGCCGGGTATCAGCTTGAGAAGCAGCACGGTCACGGTGATGACGACTGGCAATATAATCCACTTGCTGATCTCCAGGCCGGAGCCACCGGAGGCAGCGGGCAGCATCAACCACATTCCGGCGGACGCGGTCATCAGGCCAATTGCCAGCATGCCCAGAATTTTGGCGAAGGCGGGCAGAGCCCCGCGTACGCCAGGCGAGACATGTTCGTCCAGAATATTGTTCATGCCGACCCAGGCGGCGATCGATATGGGCACCAGAAAAACCACCCAGATAAAGCCGGCGTTGTGAATCCAGGCCTCCGAGCCAGCCGGAATCTTGCCGATGAGGGTGCCGCTGGTTGTCTCCAGGATCATTGAGCCGCCGCCGAAAATGCCCGCCGTCATGATCAGCGGAATGAGAACCTGCATGGAGGTCACACCGAAATTTCCAAGCCCTGCGTTAAGCCCCAGCGACAGTCCCTGCATGCGTTTGGGATAGAAAAAACTGATGTTCGACATGGATGAGGCAAAATTACCGCCGCCAAATCCCGACAACAGCGCCAGCAGTTGGTAAGTCCAAAGTGGCGTATCGGGATTGAGCAGGGCGAAGCCGGTGCCCGCAGCCGGCACAATCAGCAGCGCGGTGGTCAGGAAAATTGTATTCCGGCCACCCGCAAGGCGGATGAAAAAGGTGCTGGGGATACGCAGCGTGGCGCCCGAAAGTCCGGCAATCGCGGTCAGGGTGAACAGCTCGGACTGGGAAAACGGATAGCCCAGATTGAGCATCTGCACCGTTATGATTCCCCAGTAAATCCACACTGCGAAACCGCAGAGGAGGCAGGGAATGGAAATCCACAGGTTCCGCTGGGCGATATGCTTGCCCGTCGTTTCCCAGAATTCCTCGTTCTCGGGGTCCCACTTCGTCAGGTTTTCTGCCATGTTCGCTCCTCAAGTCTCTGGTTTGCCGCTGGTGCGGTCGCTAATCACATCTGACCTCTGCTCCATCACGCCGATACCACCACCAGGTGGCGAGGATGCAGGTCAAAATGAATATGCTGAATACGATCAGGGCGGCTCTAGGCGTGCCCGTGGCTGCAATGGAAATCGCGACAAGCGCCGGTATGAAGAACAGTCCCAGCGCGGCCACCGATGCTGTAAAGCCCAGCGCCACGGACGCCTCTATTTCGCCTTCGGAGACTGCGGCATCCCGTGCGGCCCGATCTTTTCCTTGAGCCCGACGCTTGTGAAGCGTCAGGAATACGGTTGGCACAACACGGAATACGGATCCATTGCCGATGCCCGTGGCCATAAAAACAAACATGAAGGCCGCGAAGAATCCGCCAACCCCGGAATCACCCGGTTTCGATGGCAGAAGCACCAGAACTGCAAAAACCGCTGCCAGCATGAATGCGAAATTCCAAAGCGTCACCTTGGCCCCGCCGAGGCGATCGGACAGCCACCCCCCGAACGGGCGGACCAGCGCCCCTATCAACGGCCCCATAAACGCCCAGCGAACAGCGCCCGAATCCGGGAACAGCGCCAGCAGCAGGATCGGGAATGCCGCAGCAAAACCAATGAAGGAACCGAAAGTGCCGGTATAGAGCCAGGCCAAAAGCCAGGCGTGCTTGCGCCGGAAAATAACAATCTGTTCGCCGAAGGTCGCCTTGACGCCCCTGATGTTATTCTGGCCCCAGGCTGCCGCAACGGTCGCAAACAGAATCAGCGGAACCCAGATGAACCCGGCGTTCTGCAGCCAGACTTCGCTGACCACGCCACCATTCAAATGGGTCTGCGAATCGCCGCCCATGAAAGTGAGGGCCCCGCCGTAGATCGCCAGGGGCACCACAGCCTGCACAATGCCGACGCCAAGATTGCCGACGCCGGCGTTCCAGCCCAAGGCGGTGCCCTGCATCCTCTTCGGGAAGAAGAAGCTGATGTTGCCCATGCTGGCGGAGAAATTTCCGCCGCCAATACCGCACAGCAGGGCAATGACAAGGAATACAGCATAATCGGTACCGGGATCCTGTACCGCTATCGCCATCCATAGCGTGGGAATCAGCAGGGTCGCGGTACTGAACACCGTCCAGTTCCTGCCCCCGAAAATGGGCACGACAAAGGAGTAAAGAAGGCGCAGCGCGGCACCCGACAGACCTGGCGCGCCAGCCAGCCAGAACAATTCACTCGTCGTGAACTGAAAGCCAATCCGTGGGAGCTCGACGACCACCACGCTCCAGACCATCCACACAGCAAAGGACAGCAGCAGCGGCAGCATGGAAAATATCAGATTACGCAAGGCAACCGCGCGGCCGGTTTGCCGCCAGAAGGCCTCGTCGTTCGGACGCCAGTCTCGCAGCCAACGGCCAACACCCGCCACTTGCACGCCCAGCAACTCTCCCCCGATCATGCGTTCGCGAAGGGCTGGATCGCGTTCCAGGATTTCCTGGCGCTCGCGCCTGGCTGCCATCCAGGTCCAGATCATTACACCACCGAGAACCACATACATCAGCATAAAGGTGCTGCTGCGCACATTCGTCAGGTCGGCGGCGATCCCGAACATGATAGGAAGGAAGAAACCGCCCAAGCCCCCGATAACGCCGACCAGGCCGCCGACAGCGCCCATGTTCTTTGGGTAGTGGTCAGCCAGGCTGCGGTAGACGCTGGCCTTGCCGATCCCCATTGCCATACCGACGATAAAGACAAGCGTGGTGAATAACCCGACGCCTACGGCAATATGGAAGGCGACATCGCCCTCTATTCCATGCACTACGAATGTGGTCGACGGGTAGGAGAGGAAAAACAGGCAGATGATGCTGACCCAGAAAACCCACCAAGTGACGGTACTGCCGCCCCACTTGTCTGAGAACCACCCGCCCAGGGCGCGGATGAGGCCCGAAGGCAGCGTAAAGAACAGGGCAATCAGAGCCGCCGTCGTCAGCTCCAGGCCATACTCCGCCATGTAGTATCTGGGCAACCACAGGGCCAGCGCCACGAAGCCACCGAAAACAAAGAAATAAGCGAGACCAAATCGCCACACACGGACGTCGGCAAGGGGCGCAAGCTGCTCCCCGAGCGTCGGCATCGTTCCCTGCTGTTTTCGGCTTTCATGCAAAGGATCAGGATAGGTGAAAAACCAGAAAACGACGGCCATCACCAGCATAACCAACGAGTAAATTTCGGGTACCGCACGCCAACCCAAAGCCACGATAATCAGAGGCGCCACCATGTTGGTAATCGCCGCCCCGGCGTTGCCGGCGCCAAAAATACCCAACGCGGTGCCCTGCCGTTCCTTCGGGAACCATGCGGATGTATAGGCTATGCCGATGGCGAAGGAACCGCCGGCCAGACCGACACAGAGGCCGATGGCGAGGTATTGCCAATATTCGTTGGCAAAGGCCAGCCCGTAGGTCGCCATGGCCACAAGCAGCATCTGAATGAAATAGACGACGCGCCCGCCGAAGCGGTCGGTGAGCAGGCCCAGCGGCAGCCGCACCAGAGAGCCGGTGAGGATCGGTGTGGCAATCAGCAGGCCAAATTCTGTTTCGTTGAGGCCAAGTTCGGCCTTGATCTTGATCCCGATGATGGAAAACATAGTCCAGACCATGAAATTGACCGTGAAGGCCGCCGTGTTCATGGTTAGGACCGAGATTTGCTGCTTTCTCGGATATTCGGTAGCTGTGCTGTCCATTCGTGCCTATCCCCTCACCGGCGGAACTGTTTCCAGCCGCCCGACCAGGTCGAACGCAGGTATTTCCGCCAAGACAGGGCCCCTATCGCGCGGTCTGGGTGGATGCCACCGATCCTCCCGGCGGCAGCATTTCGCTCTCGAGAAAGTCCACCACGGCCCAGATTTCATCGCCAGAGAAATACGAGAACGCGGGCATCAGAGAACCGCTTTGGCCGTCAGGGATGCCGGCGGCTATTCTCAGGTAAATCTGTTCGGGGTCGCGGCCTGTCTTCAGGCGGCCCTCTGCCAGGTTGGCTGGCGGAACCATGTTTCCGGCCGAATCGAGAATCCCGGCGGCCAGATCCCCGTCGCCGTGGCCAGTCTCGCCGTGACACATGGCACAGGCGTCGGCAAAGAGTTGCCGCCCCGTGCTCTGCGTTTCGTCTGACGGCGGCGGCCTTGCAGCCACTGCGATGGCCTGCCCGGGCTGTGATCGATCACTCCAAAAATGATCCAGAACAGACACCAGCGACCCCAGTTGCTGCGGCGACAACGCGGCAAAGCCCGGCATTCCTGCTGAAGGCAGTCCCTTCAAAATGGTGCGGTAAATATCCGCATCCGAGGCGACACCGTTGTCGGTTGATACAAAGCGATATTGCCCGGCCACCAGATTGCGCGGCGGAGACGCGAATCTGGGCGAACCGGCACCGGGGCCGTCGCCAGTTCCGTCGATACCATGGCAGCGGGCGCACTGGCTGACATACAGCGGATAACCCGTCTGCGCCTCAATTCCAGACTGCGGCGTTGTCTTACTGGCCTCCAGGCCGGCGAGCATGGGTTTACCGGGCAGCAGCGAGATGCCGACGGCGATCAGCACTGAAAGAGCTATGGCATAGAAGAGATAGGATTGATCGCTTCGCAGCGCGTATTCCCGCTTGCGCTGAAGCGTATAGCGCATGGTCCGCATAACCTGGTACGGCCGGACGAAATAATTGATCGGCAGCGCCCAGAAATGGACCAGCTTGGTGAAGGGAAAATAGGCGAAAAAGGTCAGCGCAAGAAAAACATGCAGCTTGGTCAGCAGGCTGGCCGAGGCCATGAGCTCAGGCTGCGGCGACAATGTCCAGACGCTGGCGAACCAGGGCGCCGCCGTATAGGCGAGGCCAAATATCCCGTCGACCGTGACCTGATAGAGAGCGATGCCGAGTATCGCGATCAGAAACAGATGCACCAGATAGTCATCACTCTGGCTCATGGCGCGAACTTCAGGCACCGCAAACCGGCGCAGCAGCGCGGCAACCGATCCGGCGAGCGCGGCGAACCCGCCTGTCAGGGCGCTCCAGTAAAAGAAATTGACCCAGCCCGGAAGCCCCAGCAGGCCGCCGACCCACCCCGCCACATGGCCGATGAGAACAACCAGCAGGCCCCAATGGAACAATTGCGAGGCGTAACCCAGAAGGCGGCTGCCGAACAGGCCGCTGGCGCGCGTCGTCCAGCTGTACGGGTGGACCAGCATTCGCACTATCGGCACGACAAAGAACAGGGTGAAACAGATGTAGGGATACACACCCCAGAGAAATTTGGTCATGGCTCCACCTCGACTGCGGGTTCGCCAGCGGCGGGAAACGCCGCTTCCAGTCTGATCCGGCAGGTGGCCGCGCATTCGGGTTCGCCGACCGGCGGCGTCCAGGCTGGCGCGTCTCCGGCCTGTGCTGCGTCTTCGGCCAGCAATTCGCCGAGCGCTTCAACGAGGAGCCCGTAGGGGCTTTCATATTTGCTCAGGGCTTCGCCAAGCGGGTCCAGACCAACGAGCAGGTAGCGTTCAATGAAGGAACGCCTGAGCCCGATCTGATCCATGTCTTGCCGCTCAAGGCTGATCGCCAGAAATTCCACCATCACCGGCAGAAAGTCGGAAAGCTCGCCGCCGTTCAGCTCGAACCCGAAATGCCGGTAGATATTCGCCAGCTCCATCATGTAGCTGTTGCGGCCCGACATGCCCGCTCCGCGGCAGGACTTCGGCTCATCGAATAGATAGGAGCCCATGTAGAGGGGACATGGTGGTGACAGCTCCAGGGTGGCGACATATTCCTCGGCTGAATGGGACGCGGGCTGGCGAATAAAGGATTTTATGAGCTTGCGCAACGGCTTTGGCGCCGTCTTGAGCCCTTTCAACCCCTCCGCAATCAGGTGCTCATCCCGTTCTTCCGGGTAGAGAAGCAACTCGGCAATCAGCCGGTAGTTGGCCGACAGCCGCGCCAAGCTCACGTTTTTGTTATCAAAGGCCATACAATCGCCCCCTAGCTGCCGACACCGGGCTTTTGCCCGTGGAAAAAGCGCCGCCGCTTCGGCGATGATGTCGGCGTCATTTCCTTGAAGCCCGCATATCCGCGTTCGATGTAAGGCGCACTGGCGGTTTTTTCGCGCCGCGTGGGCACCACCACAAATCGTTCATGGTAGTGAGCCAGAGCGAGCAGGCGATGCATGGCCCGGGCGTCTTCAACGCTCAGCCCGACTTCCTTCAGGACGGCCTCATCCGCCTTGCCCTCGACGCGCTCGGAACGCCTGAACCTGCGCACGGCAAGCTGCCGCAGAAGCGCCTTTTCAACCTGCTCTTCGTTACCCGCCGCCAGCAATCTTGCGAGATACTGAATCGGGATTCTGAACTCACCAAGGCTGGGCAATACGTTTTCGCCGTCGGTCATATTGTAAAGCCCGTTTTCATCTTCAAGCGCCGTGCTCACCGGGCTTTCTGGTGGAATATAAAAGAGGCTGGGCAGGGTCCGGAATTCGGGATGGAGGGGCAGTGCGATCTCCCATTCCTTGACCATCCTGTAGACCGGCGAGCGTTTGCAGGCTTCCAGCCAGGCGTCGCTGATGCCCTGCTTGCGGGCGGTTTCGATGACCTCCGGGTCGAAGGGATCGAGAATGATGTCGCGGTGCCGTTCGACCAGCTCGTCGTCCGGCGCATTGGCGGTCTCCGCCACCCGGTCCAGATCGTAGAGCAGCGGTCCCATATAGCGGATGCGCCCCGGGCAGGCCTGGAAACAGGCAGGCGGCTTGCCAACTTCGATCCGCGGGTAGCAGAGCAGGCATTTCTCCATCTTGCCGGTGCGCCAGTTGTAATAGGTCTTCTTGTAGGGACAGCCCGAGATGCAGTAGCGCCAGGCCCGGCAACGGTCCTGGTCGATCAGCACGATGCCGTCCTCTTCGCGTTTATAGGCGGCGCCCGACGGACAGGCGCCAACGCAGGCCGGATTGAGGCAATGGTTGCAGATGCGCGGCAGATACAGCATGAAACTGTCGCGGAACTTGAGATAGACCCTCCTCGCCTCCGGCGTCATGTCGGTGAAATTATAGTCCCTGCTCCCGGTCCCCTCTTCGTGGGTGCCGGCGGCGTTGTCTTCCCAGTTCACCCCGTACTCGATGGCGATATCTTCCTCGCCGGTGATCATCGATTTGGGCCGCGCCACGGGCTGTGAGTATTTGGTCGGCTCCTCCGAGTGCAAGTCCTCGTAAGTGAAGGTGAACGGACCCTTGCCGTAATAATCCTCCATCTGCGGCATCACCGGATTGTAGAAGAGGTTCATCATCTCCTTGAACCGCGACGAGACGCGCAGGCTCGGCGCCCCCTTGCCCTCGCGCCGCTGCCAGCCGCCACGGTACTTGTCCTGGTTTTCCCATTCCTTGGGATAGCCGATCCCGGGCTTGGTCTCGACGTTGTTCCAGAACATGTATTCGGCGCCCTCGCGATTGGTCCATATGTTCTTGCAAGCCAGCGTGCAGGTGTTGCACCCCAGGCATTTGTCGAGATTGAATACGACGCCTATCTGCTGTTTGATTTGCATGGCTAGACCCTTTCTTCCGCAGGCAGGTCTTTTTCCTGATAAATCACCTTGCGGCCGTCGGCCTCCAGGGGCTTCTTTCGTATCAGCACGGCGCAATCGCGCTCTGACGGGCTGGTCCCCCAGTAATTCAGGAAATAGGTCCAGTTGGCGTAGCCGCCGACCATGGTGGCCGGGTTCATCATGATCCGGGTGGTCGCATTATTGTTGCCGCCCCTCAAATCGCTGACCTTGCGTTCGCGGGCCAGCGACGAGAAGGGCACGTTAATGTGCCGTTCGGAAGCGTGGTAGAAGATCGCCATATCGCGGGGAACGGTGTGGCTTATCACGGCACGGACCACCGCAATGCCGTTTTCGTTGAAGATTTCGACCCAGTCGTTGTCCTCGACGAAAATCTCCTTGGCGTCTTCGTCGTTGATCCACACCACCTGGCCGCCGCGGAACATGTTCAGCATGTGCCAGCTGTCCCAGAACATGCTGTGGATGGACCACTTTCCGTGCGGGGTGATGTAGCGGAATATCTTGGAGTTCGCGGGCGCATCCTTGACCGAGACATCGCCAATCTGGACCATGTCCACCGGCGGCTTGTAGGTGGGAAGATTCTCGCCCAGCTCGCGGTAGATGCGGTGATCGAAGTAAATTTCCTGGCGCCCCGTCAGGGTGTGCCAGGGCTTCAATGTTTCGATGTTCATGGTCCAGGGACAATAGGTTCGTCCCGGGCTCTCGATCGCCGACCAATGCGCTGAAGTCATGGAGCGCCTTGGCTGCGAGATCAGGTCGGGGAAATGGTGGGCAACTTCCCTTTCCCCGTCGATCAAATGAGTGAGCTCGAGCCCGGTCTGTTTCTCCAGGACCTCGAAGAACTTGTGCGACACCTCGCCGTCGCTTTCCGGCGACAGCCGCAGCACCACTTCGGCCACTTGCTGCGCGGTCTCCAGGGACGGACGGCCGTGTTTTTCGCCCACCAGATAGCTTTCCTTGAGCTGCTCATATTGCTCGCTCATATCGGCCATGATGCCCTTGGCGCCATAGCCCTCCGGCTTGCATATCCGTGGTCCCAGGGTGGTGTATTTTTCGAGAATTTTCGTATAGTCGCGTTCGACTATCATGACCTTGGGGAAGGTCTTGCCGGGGATCGGCTCGACGTCACCGCTCTTCCAGTCGCGCAATTCACCCATCGGCTGGGCCATCTCGTCGGGGCTGTCGGTGATCATCGGCGTCATCACCAGGTCCTCGACCGGCCCGTCGAAATGATCTGCCGCCATCAGGCTGATCTTTTCCGCAATCAATTTGAAGACATCCCAGTCGGGTTTCGATTCCCACGACGGATCGTGGGCTGGAGTAAAGGGATGGAAGAACGAGTGCAGATCGGTGCAGGTGAGATCGTATTTCTCATACCAGTGGGCGGTGGGCAGAACGATGTCGGAATAATTGGCCGACGAGTCCATCCGCAGGTTGACGTTGTAAATAAGATCGAGTTTTCCGATCGGCGCCTGTTCGTGCCATTTGACCTCATTCACCAGGCCGTCTGCCCGGTCTTTTCCCAGCACATTGTTATGGGTGCCGAGGAAATGCTTGAGCGCATATTCATGCCCGCGCATGCTGGTGCCAATGAGGTTGCCGCGGTAAATGGACAGCACCTTGGGGTGGTTTTCGGGTGCGTCCACATCGCTCAGGGCAAAGTCCAGGCTCTTGTCCTTGAACTTGCCGGCGACCCACTTCCCGACCTCTTCATCGGTTTTTGCCCCGGCGGCCCGCGCCTCCTTGGCCAGGTCGAGGGGATTTTTCTTGTCCACCTGCGGGTAGAACGGCAGCCAGCCCAAGCGAACCGCCAGACTGTTCAGATCGGCAGCATGGTTGCCCTTCTTGGGGAACTCCTTGGCCCATGGGGTCCACAGGGAATCCAGGATCATGCCGTCATAGCGCCATTGATCGGTATGGAAATAGAAATAGGACGTGCTGTTCATATGCCGCGGCGGGGCGGTCCAGTCAGTGGCGCCGCCAAGCGTGCCGGTCGCCGCGAAGGGACGAATTTTTTCGGTGCCCACGTAATGCGCGAAACCACCGCCGTTGACGCCCATGCAACCGGTCAGGATGCCCATCACCGCCTGTGCCCGGTAAATCAGAGAACCGCCGTGGTACCAATGGAGGCAGCCGGAGCCGGTAATGAAAAGGCATTTGCCCTTGGTTTTTTCCGCCGCGTCGGCCCATTCGCGCGCCACCCGGAGAACCAGTTTGCGGTCAACGCCGGTTTCCTGCTCCTGCCAGGCGGGAGTGAAGGGACCGCTGGCATCGTCATAATCCGCCGGATAGTCGCCCGAGAGGCCGCGGTCGATGCCAAAATGAGACAGCAGAATGTCATAGGCGGTGGCGACCCGAACCTTTTCGCCGCTGGCGGTTTCAACCATCCGGCTGGGCACGCCGCGCAGAAAACCGACCGCCGGCACACCTTTGCCTTCGGTGGTTCCCAGCTCGAGATTGTATGTGTCGGTGAAGTTGGCGAACTGAACCTGCGCCTCTTCATATTCTCCCTCCATGCTGCTCAGCAGCGGGTCGAACTCAGCGCCGGTGATGGTGTCTTCTGATTTCAGGTTCCAGCGGCCCTGGTGTTCCTTCTCCCACCGGTGGCCGACCGATCCGCCCGGCAGCCTGAGTTCGCCGCCGGAATCAAATATCGGGAACTTCCAGTCGGCATTTTCCTCGTCGGCGTAACCAGCGATGTCGCTGGCCCTCAGGAAGCGGCCGCAGGCGAAGCTGCCGTCGTCGTTTTCGTCCAGCCTGACCAGGAAGGGCAGGTTGGTGTATTTCTTGACATAATCGCGGAAATAGGGCACCGCGCGGTTGACGTGGGTTTCCTGCAAAATTACATGGATGCAGGCCAGCAGGAATGCCGCGTCGGTGCCCGGACGCGCCGGCACCCAGAGGTCGGCGAACTTGGTGATATCGGCATAATCCGGAGACATGTTGACGATCTTGCCGCCGTTGTATTTGTGCTCGGAGGCGAAATGGGCGTCCGGTGTTCGCGTCATCGGCAGATTGGAGCCAAGCACGATCCAGTAGGTGCTTTGATACCAGTCGGCGGATTCATGGACGTCTGTCTGGTCCCCCCACATCATCGGCATGATGTGGGGCAGGTCGTGGTACCACTCGTAGAAACTCAGCATGGTGCCGCCCAGCAGGTTGTTCAGCCGGTGGCCCGAGATAAAGCTGACGATGCTCATGGCCGGTATAGGCGAGAAGGTGGCGATGTGGTCGGGGCCGAATTTCTTGATTGTGTAGATTTTGGCCGCGGCAATGATTTCGGTGGCCTCGTCCCATTTAACGCGCCGCCAGCCCGCCTTGCCGCGGGCGTTCCGATAGGCCTTTTTCCGCTCTTCGTCTTCAACGATTGCGCCCCAGGCCTCTACCGGGTTCTTCCCGGCTTCGCGTTCCGCCCGGTAAAAGTCCAGCAGCACGCCGCGCACATAGGGATATTTCGGTCGCACCGGGCTGTACGGGTACCAGGAGGATGAGATGCCGCGCTGACAACCGCGGGGTTCATAGTTCGGCGTATCCGAACGGATTTGCGGCCAGTCGGTTTTCTGCAGTTCCCAGGTAATCAACCCGTCCTTGACAAAAACTTCCCAAGAGCAGGAGCCCGAGCAGTTGACGCTGTGGCTGGTGCGCACCGATTTGTCGTAGGACCACCGGTCGCGGTAAAATTTTTCCCAGTCACGGCTTTCGTCCATGACCCGGAACCAGCGCGATCCATTGCTCTTGCCATTTCCTTCAGGCATCAGCTTTCCCCTTTCGAAACATCGGTCGGCCCGGCAGGGCCGGTGTTCCCCTGTCGTTCTGACGATCTGTGAAATCCCTTGTGGAAGGCCACGACGAAGGGCCTGAAATCCTTGACGGTGCCGTAGATGGCGACAACGCCGTCGCGCCTGGCGTCGTAGACCAGATTCACCGCTTCCGATCTGCCAACCGGATGGGGACGGGCGTCCCCCGAATGAGTGATCTGGTCCTCCCGCATCGCCTGGATCGAGACATAGATCAGGTCAGCGGGGTGCAGTTGCCACCAGATATGAAACTCCCAGCCATCGAGATCGATATTCGCGGTGCCGGATTTGGCTGATGCATCCTGGGGGTCGATGTCCCACTGAAAGACCCTCGGCAGCGGCGCGTCGGCGGCGAATGTGGGGCCGCGCAGCGGCTCCGGACCATCCACCCCATAGCCCGCCCCGGGGGCAACATCGGCCCGTGCCAGGTCCCCGTTCAGAAGATCGGGGTCGGGGTCTATCCCGTCCTCGATCAGTTCAGCTTGCAGCGGGGTCAGGGAAATCCTCTCTGGCGCGGGCTTGCCCGAAGGGCCTGGAGAATTCCGCTTATCCCGCCCGGTTAAGCCGCCATTTGTTCCCGACATGCGATATCCTCCGTTTTACGCCGGCGGCACCTTCATGCGGGGGGTTCGTCGGCTGTTCGTATATCCACTTATAAAAAGCGCTATCCGGAATTCTTCCGCATGCCCCGCATGCCCGGCCAAATGCCTGGGATGCGCCCCGATCTCTCGTTTGGAGAGCCGTTCTGGGAACGTTAGCAAGCTCGGTTGACGCCTTTGAATGTGACCATTCGTCACAGTTTCCGCAGGCCGCTGTGGGGGCGCTATTGCAATGATCGGCAAAGGATGGAACAGCCCGTATCGCTGTTGCCTGATAATTTGCCACTTTCCCTGTTCCGCCGATTTAATTCCCTGTTAATTCGAGCAGGGAATTTCGTGCAAAAGGCCAGTGTTTCCGCGGCTCACAGAGGGGTGAAGCCGGCCAAAACGCCAAAAAAAGAGAAATTACCCTGCAAATTCCCGTAAGAGCATGGAAATCACCCGGAGACCGGTTCGCTGGAGACTGCGACCACCACCACTCAAATCCCAGCGAAACTGCGGCCAATTGGCGCGGCACGGATAGCGCGGTGTTTATAGTGGGTTAGCCCCTGTCCCCAGCATGTCCAGCGCCCCAGAGACGCTGATTCAGGGCCTAAATAGCGCCAATCCGGCAAACGTCTCTGGCGGCCCTTTTCCACAGCCAATCCGTGAGATACAATTTCGTGCGTGACGCGGGTTTTAGCCAGCGAAACCGAGCATTTTCCGCTGCTTGGCCAAGGGTACAGTAACCAGCTATCCGCTGTACCTTCGCGGTCGTCAGAAACCCATGCCGGGATTCTGTGGGTTTCCGGATAGCTTCTCTGATGAGTTTTGCTGTACCGCGCCATCAGCGCGCCTCATAGGGCCGGTGCCCATAATCCTCCATATTATTGCTCATACCTGTGGCTGGGGTTGGGCCCTTGCGATATACAGGTATCATGGACCGAATTGTCAGAAACGACGACGTTACCCCTGCCGGTGCCTGGGACCTGGCCTGCCGGGTAGAGTCCGGCGGGACCGATCTGGCGGCCGTCGGCAAGCAGATCACCGACCTCGCCACCGAGGCCTTCGAGAGGCGGCTTCAGGCGGTTGCCGCGCAGGTCTCGGAACTGGATCAGAAGAAAAACCGCGCCCGCATCAAGAAGTTGATCGAAGGCCTTGCCCATGACGGTAAAGCGCTGTTGCCCTTTGCTGCGTTCCGGGAACTTTTGGAAGGGCAACTGGCGGGTATTGTTTTCACGGCGCACCCGACATTCGGCTTTTCCGAAGAAGGCTGGCGGGCGGCGGGCGCCATTCTTGCCGGGGAAAAACCAACCCTGAACGCTGAAGCGGTTGCCCCGCCCAAGACCTCGCCGACCCTCGATGAGGAATTGCGCCTGGCCAATGAGGCGATCGGGCAGACAAGAGAGGCTATCCGAAAGGCCAATCGCATCGCCCTTGGTGTGGCCGCCGCGCTATATCCGGAAGACTGGCGCGTCCTTGTCCCCACCTTTGCCACGGTCGCCACCTGGGTCGGTTTTGATCTCGATGGCCGCACCGACATTGGCTGGTCGAAAAGTCTCGAGTTTCGTTATCTGCTGGCCGTCGACGGGCTGCAGGCGCTCGAACAAAGCCTGGACAGGGTCTCTGCGGACGGCGATGCCGCTGTGCAAATCAAAATCGTGCGGGCCGGCCTGGAAAGCTTCAGGGCGAATTTCACGCTGGGGCTGGACGCGCTTGTTGAAATTGACAGCGGCGAGGGTCTGGCCGATCTCAATCGACTGGCGCTGGAAAAGCGCCCGGAGAAGGACGCCGCGCTTCGCGCCATCGATGGCGCTCTCGATGCCTTGATGGCCATGGATATGTCGAGCGAGGCGCTGATCGACGTCGCCGCTCTCCGCGCCGAATGGCAGGGCCTGGGGCTGGGCTTGAGCCATATCCACTTTCGCCTCAACGCCGTGCAGTTGCACAATGCCATCCGCCCGGAGATCGAACTTGAGCGTTCCCCCGACCAGAGCGCCTCGCGCCGTCATTACCTGGCTGCGGTCACCGAGCTGCTGGAAAGCGTCAAGCCGGTCAACATCCACTACGGCACCGTGGCCGCGGAGCAAACCACGGCGCGGCGGCTGTTCATGCTGGCGGCACAATTCGAGAAACACTTTGACGGGCGCACGCCGATTCGCCTGCTGGTGGCGGAATCAGATACGCCTTTCACGCTTCTGACCGCGCTCTATTATGCGCGGCTGTTCGGCGTCGAGGATCATTTGCAGATATCGCCCCTGTTCGAGACGGCGGTGGGGCTGAAGCGCGGCGACCGGGTTATTGGCGAACTGGTGGATAATCCCCATTTCCTGGCCTACATCCGCGCCCAAGGCCGGTTTTGCGTGCAACTGGGGTTCTCCGATTCAGGGCGCTATATCGGCCAGCCCGCGGCAACGCTGGCCATCGAACGCTTCAAGCTGCGGCTGATCCGCATGTGGAAACAAAAGAATCTCGGCGACATCCAGCTTGTATTTTTCGACACTCACGGAGAATCCGTCGGTCGCGGCGCCCACCCGGCGGGGCTGAAAGACCGGTTCCTCTATACCCATTCCCCGGAAGTGCGCCGGCATCTGGACGCGCTTTCCGCCCCGCACAAGCATGAGGTCAGTTTTCAGGGCGGCGACGGCTATCTCCGCTTCCGCACCCCCGACCTGGCGCTGGCGGCCCTTGCCGACCTTCTTGACGTGCGCCTCAGGGCGACGCCAGAACCAGCCCCCGACCCCTTTTACGAAGAGCGGGGATGGTCGCTGGATTTCTTTCTCACGCTCACCGAGTTCCAGGGCCATCTGGAACATCACCCGGGCTATGTCGGGCTGCTGGATACCTTCGCGCCGCAGCTGCTCTATCCAACGGGATCGCGGGCGACCCGGCGCCAGGCAAAGGGTAGCGCGGCGCCACGCGCCGAGAGCATTTCGCAGATCCGCGCCATTCCCCATAACGCCATCCTCCAGCAGCTCGGCTATATGGCCAACACGCTTGGCGGTATTGGCACCGCCATCGGCAGAACCCCCGAGCGTTTTCTCGAGATGCGAGACGGCTCAGACCGTCTTCAGAGCATCATGTCACTGGTTCAGGCGGCGCGGGTGCGATCCGATATCCATATATTCGTTGCCTATACCGCCCTGCTCGATCCCGGCTATTGGCTGGATTTGGCTGACGGCGCCGACAGCTTGGCGCAGAGGAAAAAGCTGCGGCGGGTCTCGAAGATTCTCGAGCAGGCATTTGATCACCAGGCAATTTCCTCAATGGTTCGCAAACTGCGCCATGATGCCGGAAAACTCGATGATCACCTGGGGCCGCCACCCCCCGACGCGGCGCTGGGCGAGCTGCATAGCATGCGCCTGGCGCTGATCCACCTGGTGTTCCTCAAGACCACTGAAGTACCGCGCTTCTCTTCGCGGCTGGATATTTCACTCGGCGACCTGCTCACCAGCCTCCTGCGCCTCGATATACCGGAAGCGGTTGAGGAATTGCGCGCCATCTTCCCGGCAAGTCCAGAGGGCGCCGCCGAGCCCGATTACGGCGAAGATGCCACCTACACCAGCGCCGCCGCCACCGGCTACGCCGCCGAGCACGAAGCCATCTTCGACCCGTTGGAACAGCTACACTCACTCATCCTGGCGGCTTCCTCGGCCATCAGCCACCGGATCGGTGCGGTGGGGTAAGGGCTCTTGAAGTTTGAATTCAATACCTTGTTCCGCGGATTTAATTCCCTGATAAGCCGAAAAGATTCCCTGTTTAACAGGGAAATCGGCCTGATTTTGTCGGAGACCGGTTCGCTCCAGACTGCGTGCACCACCACTCGAATCCCAGCGAACCTGTAGCCAATTGGTGCGACGCGAATAGCGCCGTGTTTATAGTGTGTTAGCCCCTCTCCCCAGCATATCCAGCACCCCAGAGATGCTAAACTGGGGAAGCACCAGGAGCCAGCCCAGTTAACGTGACAATGCCCTTTACAAACCCGGCGGCGGTGTTGCTCGCGCCCGCGCCGGTCTCCAGAAAGGTTTATTTTTGACCGTGCATTTAGCCACTTTACTGTATTGGCGCAGCTCTTTTTGGTAGTAGATTTCCGCCCAGATGTCGCCTTCCAGGTATTCGGGCTTGATCATCGCCAGCGCGATATTGGCTTTTACCACCGGCGACCACATGGCGGAAGTGATATAACCGATCTCCTGCGTACAGCGCCTGTTGCTGTACAGATAGGCCCCTTCCGCTACTTTATTGCCCTCAATATCCAGCTTGGTCAATTTATACGCGGGACCCTTGTCCCGATCCTGCAGCAGGGCGCGTCGGCCATTGAAATGCGGTTTCTTGAAATCGACCAGCCAGCCCAGGTTCAACTCGAAGGGGGTCTGATCGTGCTGAAAGTGGATGGTCTTGAGCGCTTCACTAAATTCCATGTCCGGCATGATGAAGCCGGCTTCCAGCCGCGCCATATTGGTGGCGACCTCGCCGTAGGGATGGATGCCATAATCGTCGCCGGCATCATAGAGCGCGTCCCAGAGGTCGAGCGCCAGCTCTGGCGCAATCCACAGCTCGTAACCGAGATCGCCGGTAAATCCGGTGCGCGACACCATCAATTCCTTGCCGCTGCCACCCTGAAAGGGAAAGTGCATGATGTCAAAGGGCTTGGCGGTCTCAATACCCTCCAACCCCAGCTTCTTCAATACTTCGCATGAGGCCGGTCCCTGGAAAGACAGCGCCGCGGTCTCGTCGGACATATCAGTAATCGTGACGTCGCCAAATCCGAAGGCGCTTTTCCTCAACCAGGCCAGGCAGGGACTGCCGCAGGTCAGCATGAACTTTTCCGGGCCCAGCTTGAAAATCGTGCCGTCGTCGATCATGCGCCCTTCATCGGTGCACCAGCAGACGTAGGTGACCCGGTTTTCCTTCAAATTGGCAATATTGCGGGTCACCATGCGGTTCAGCATGGCTTCGGCATCAGGGCCGGTGATTTCATATTTCTGCATCGGGCAGATGTCGTATGTGCCGCAACTGTTACGGATGCAGAAATACTCGTATTCGGCGTCGTAGTAATAATTGGCGAACTTGTAGCCATTCCAGCTCGACCAGGCGTCGCGCAGGTTGAGCGCCGCCTGTCGGGGGTGAAAGTGGGACTCCATAAGCCGTTCGCCGGCCCAGCGGTCTTCCGTATTGGTCATGGTGAGGGCCTATTCATCGTAACAATCGTCTTCGGGTACTGTATTGGGAAGTTTCAGATCCAGCAAAATCTCTCGGGCGGCATTGGCGCCACAGGCGCTGGAGACTCCGCCGCCAGGGTGAGTGCTTGAGCCGCACATATACATGTTTTTAATTGGCATCCGATATTGGGCATAGCCGGGGAACGGGCGGTTGAACAGCAATTGGTCGAGGGTCAACTCGCCCTGGAAGATATTGCCCTCTGTCAATCCGATCTCGGCCTCGATTTCATGGGGCGTGCGGACCTCCATATGCACAATCAGGTCCTTGAAGCCCGGGCTGTATCTCTCGATCTTGTCGATAACAGTCTGGCCAAACTGGTCGCGTTTCTCCGGCGTCCAGGGGCCGTCGGCGAGCTTGGAGGGACAATATTGCACGAATGCAGCCATCCAGTGTTTTCCGGGCGGCGCCACGGTTGGGTCCCAGGCGGATGGAATTACAGACTCGATAAAAGGGTCATCCGACCAGCGGCCGCGCTTCCAGCAGTCGTAGGCGCGTTCCATGGTTTCCAGGGAACCGGCGAACAACTGTCCGCCGCGATTGATGTAGCGGTTGTCCGGCACACCGGTGAATTTCGGTAATCCAGACAGGGCGATGTTGAGCTTGCCGGAGGAGCCGCGAATTTTGAAGTTTTTGGCCTTGTCGTAAATGCCGGGCGGCAGGTCGTCCTTATCGATGATTTGCGTGAAGGTGCGCTTGGCGTCCAGGTTGGAGACCACGATGCGGGCGCTGATCTCTTCGCCGTCCTCCAGAGCCACCCCGATCGCCTTGCCGCCTTTGACCAGAATCCGCTCGACGCCGGCATTGGTGCGAATCTCGCCGCCGTGCTCCTGCAGCGCCCCGGCGAGGGCTGTCGAGATGGCCCCCATGCCGCCGCGGGCCAGACCCCAGGCCCCGATATTGCCATCCACATCGCCCATCACATGATGCAGCAGGATGTAGGCCGAGCCCGGCGAATAGACACCCAAAGCGGTGCCTATAACAGCCGGGCTGGCCATCGCCGCCTTGATCAGGTCGTTTTCGAAATAATCATCGAGAAACTCCGCAGCGCTCATGGTGAAGAAGCGCATATATTCGTAAATTTCTCTCTCGCCCAACATCCAGAATTGTTTGGCGAGGAACAGCATTTCCTGGATATCCCGCGGCCGGAACGATGTCGGATCGGGCGGCGTGCGCAACAGGGTCTTGCGGATCAGTTGTGCGTAGCGGGCCAGGTCGGCCTGGAAACGAAACATCGAATCTGCGTCATGCGGCGAGTGCCGCCTCAATTCCAAATAGGATGCATCCGCATTATGGTAGGAAATCAGCGGGCGGTCGCCATCCCCGAATCCAACGGTGCCCAGATATGGCACCAGCACCAGGCCGTGCCGGGTCAGGTTGAGGTCGCGGTGCAGCGCCTGGCGCATCATGCTGCAGACGTAGGAACAGTTGGAGTATATCCAGCCTTCGTGCAATTCGCGCGATACCGCCGCACCACCGATATAGTCGTTTTTCTCGACGACAATGACATCCAGACCGGCTTTGGCCAGATAGGCGGCATTGGTCAGGCCGTTGTGGCCGGCGCCGATAATGATTGCGTCATATTGCTTCATTTGAGTATCTCGTGGGCAGCGTTGTGCCCCGGGCCGCCCATCAGGCCACCACCCGGGTGGCTGCCGGCGCCGCACAGATACAGGCCCGGTATCGGCGTGGAATATTGCGCGGCATCGTAGGTCGGCCGCATCATCAGCATCTGGTCCATGGCAAACTCGGTGTGATGCCAATGGCCGCCGGTGACATTACAGGTTCGCTCCAGATCCAGCGGTGTCAGCAATTCCCGGTGAAGTATCTGTTTCCGGATGCCCGGCGCATAACGCGCGATGGTGTCTATAGCCCTTTCACACAGGGCTT
Organism: Pseudomonadota bacterium; assembly: GCA_022574255.1. Taxonomy (GTDB): domain Bacteria; phylum Pseudomonadota; class Alphaproteobacteria; order Sphingomonadales; family SMXR01; genus JACZSK01. The sequence continues at coordinate 34,457 of JACZSK010000004.1, read as the reverse complement.
CGCGCGCCTCATCGGTCCAGCCGCCCTTCAGCCGGTAAGGTACATACATGACATGGGCTGAGAGCACATGCTGGCCATTCGGCGCCAGCGAGGCATCCTGCAGGCTGGGAATGACGATTTCCATGACCGGCTGCCCTGCGCTCTCACCATACTTCGCGTCATCGAAGGCAAACTCGATGCTGTCCATATCCGGCGCGATAATCATTCGGCCATCGGGCCGCTCCAATCCGTCGAACGCGGGCAATCCGTCCAGGGCAAGATGCAACTTGGCCACATACCCGTCGCACCGCAGCCGCCGGATTCTGTTGGTGAACTCGATCTCGAGATTCTGCACTCCGACCAGGTCGAAAAAGGTCGTTTTGGGGTCCGCCGCCGAGACCACACGGTCCGCCATTATCTGCTCGCCATCGGCCAGTTCAACCCCGGTGGCGGCGAGCCCGCTTTCATCCGCCTGAATCAAGATACGGCCAACCCTGGAACCGGTTCTGACCTCGACGCCCGCCTCAACTGCTGAAGAATGCAGCGACGTGATCAGGCCGCCGACGCCACCGTTTGGTATGGCATGGTCGCCGGAAAGCGCACCGCTCATGCGATAGAGCATTACCAACACAGCACCGTTCGGCGAACGCGGCGCCATCCTGGAACCGATCAGCCCGTCCCAGCCAAGCACCGCTTTCAGCAGCTCACTGTCGAAATTCTCGTCCATAAGGTCCCGCGCCGGCAAGGCGGCAACGCGCAGGAATTCACGCATGTGGTCCTTGCCAAGCAGGCGCAGCCTGAGCCCGATGCTGGCGAAGGTGAGGATTTCCGAGAGGTTGTTATTGCCGATACGGGGCATGGTTTGAAGCCAGACCGGGTTCAGCACGCCGGCAAAGCGCTGCATCATCTGTCGGTAGTCGGCATAGGCGCTGGCGTCGTCCGGGCCAACGCCGCTAACGGCGCCATCCTGCAGGACCACATGCTCTCCCGCGTCGTTGAGCCCCACGGTGGTCAGCGTCTTTCCCAACTTGAACCCGTGCGCTTCAAGGTCGAGGTCGCGGGTAATTTTCGCTGAAAACTGGCTTACAGAATGGGCGACGGATGTCTTGAAGCCGGGGTGGAATTCGCGCGGTGCGGCCATCCCCCCGAGGGTGTCTGACGCCTCCAGCACCAATACCCGTTGACCGCTACGCGCCAGATAGGCGGCGCATATCAACCCGTTGTGCCCGGCGCCGATGATGATTGTGTCGTAGTGATTCACTTAGCCAACGTCCCTTATAGTCTGTCGCATCAGGTCGCCGATTTTGTCTATGTCGCTTTTGGTCACCGTCAGCGGCGGCGCGATGGCTACATTGTCGGCGGTAACGCGAATTTTCAGGCCGTTCTCATACGCCCGCTGGAATATGGCCCCCGAACGGGACATCGGCACACCGTCCTTTTGCGCGAAGGTCAGGCCGCACATCAGGCCGATGTTGCGCACATCCGTGATGACCTCTTCTTCACCCAGCCCATGCGCCATATCTTCGAAGTAGCCTTCCACTTCCTGAACATTTTCATAGATGCCTTCGTCTTTATATATCTTTTGCACAGCTATGGCTGCCGCCACCGCCAGGGGGTGGGCCGAATAGGTATAGCCATGGAACAGCTCAATGCCTGATTCGGTCTGGTCCATGAAGGTGTCGTAGATGCCCTTGCGCACAGCCACAGCCCCCATGGGAACAGTGCCGCTGTTAATGGCTTTGGCGGTGGTGATTATGTCCGGCGTCACGCCGAAACGCTCGGCGGCCGTGGCGTATCCAAGGCGCCCGAAGGCGGTGATGACCTCGTCAAATATCAACAGAATTCCGTGTTTTTCGGTAATTTCGCGCAAGCGTTTCAAATACCCCTTGGGCGGAACATAGACGCCTGCCGAGCCAAAAACAGGTTCAACAATCACCGCCGCGATGGTGCTGGAATCATGAAGGGCAATGATCTGTTCGAGCGCCTCGGCGTAATCGTCACGCCGTTCGGGCTCCCCCCGGGAAAACGCCATGGTTTCGGAATCATAGGGAAACGGCATATGATCGACGCCGGTCAGCAGGGAGCCAAAAAATTTGCGGTTGTTGACCATGCCGCCAACCGAAATGCCGCCGAACCCGACACCGTGATAGCCGTTTACGCGGCCAATGAAGCGTGTGCGCGTGCCCTCGCCGCGAAGGCGGTGGTAGGCGGTGGCAATCTTGAGGGCGGTGTCTACCGATTCCGATCCGGAATTGGTGAAAAAAACATGATCCAGATCCTCGGGCATATCGTCAGCCAGCATATTGGCCAGCTCAAACGCCGCAGGATGCCCAAACTGGAATGGCGAGACGTAATCGAGCCTGCCCGCCTGTTCGCGGATCGCCTCCACCACCTTGGGGTGGTTGTGACCGAGCGCACAGCACCAGAGCCCCGATGATCCGTCAAACACCTCGCGGCCGTCGGTTGTCTTGTAATACAAACCGTCGGCGCTTTCGATCATGCGCGGATTGGCCTTGAAATCCCGGTTTGGGGTAAACGGCATCCAATAGGCCGATAGAGTGTCGTTGGTGTGGTTCATATTAGCTACTGTGGCCTGATTCTGTTTTGCCGAACGCGCGAAGCATGCAGATAGGGCTACTCATTATTCTCTTCCCACGATAGAATTTGTGATCACATTTTGGCTTATTTTTGTGATCTTGGAAAGTTCGATTATGGCTCTTCAGCGCAAAATATCCCGTCGTGATTTTATGGGCGGCGTCGCCCTTGGCGTTGCCGCAGGGACCATTCTGTCGCCGCTGGAAGTAGCCGGCGCCATGAGCGCAGAAACAGGCTCCCAAGACTATTACCCGCCCGGCCTTACGGGCATGAGGGGCAGTCATGCGGGTTCCTTCGAAGTCGCCCACGCCATTGCCCAGGAGGGCAAGAGATGGAAGCAGCCGAACGAACAAACCGATGATACCTATGACCTGGTTGTCGTTGGCGCGGGCATTTCAGGCCTGTCTGCAGCGTTTTTGTATCGGGAACGTATCGGACCCGATACAAAAATCCTCGTTCTCGATAATCATGACGACTTCGGCGGTCACGCCAAGCGAAATGAATTCGATGTCGACGGGCAAAAACTGATTGGTTACGGCGGCAGCCAGTCCCTCGAGGGGCCGGCGAGTTACTCGCCTGCGGCAAAGAAGCTGCTGAAGGATATTTCCATAGAGGTGCAGGATTTCTACACCCACTTCGATCAGCAGTTTAACAAGCGTTGGAATCTTGAGAACGCCATCTATTTCAACCAGCAGGCTTACGGCGTTGACCGCATCCTGCCGGACCCGTTCAGCACGACTTATCTAGAGGCAAGCCGCACGCCCGCCCGGGAGATCATAAGTAAATTTCCGGTGGGGGAAGAGACGCGCGCAGCGTTGGTCAGGCTGGTGACCAGTAACACTGACTATCTCCCCGGACTGAAGCCAGATGAAAAAGCCGAAGCCCTGCGCAAGATAAGCTATGTGGATTTTCTTCAGACCCACGCCGGAATCCCCAGGGAAGGGGCAGACCTGCTGAGAGACAAGTTTAAAAGCTACTGGGGCTCGGCGTGGGACGCGCTTTCCGCGCTGGAGGGTGTCAGGCTCGGAATGCCCGGCACCTCGGCGCTGGGGCTGACCGACCAGCAGCTTGGCCACGGCATTCAGGACGAGCCCTATATATTCCACTTCCCCGATGGCAACGCCGGCGTTGCCCGCGCGCTGGTGCGGAGCCTGATACCGAGCGCGGTGCCGGGAAAAACCATGCAGGGCCTGGTAACTTCACGGGTCGATTATGGCGCACTGGACAAGGAAAACTCGGCTGTCCGTATTCGGCTTAACAGTACTGGCGTGGACGTTCGTCACACAAAAGATGGCAAAACTGTCGATATCACATACGTCCAAAGCGGCGTCGCGCACCGGGTGCGCGGGAAACATGTGATCCTGGCCTGCTACAACAATATCATTCCGCATATCTGCCCCGAAGTGCCCGACGCGCAGCGGGAGGCCATTTCATACGCGACCAAGGTCCCGCTCGTTTATATTAATATCGCCCTGCGCAACTGGCGGGCGTTTGCCGAATTGGGGCTTCACCGCATCTTCATACCGCGGGCGGAACTGATGTATTCCATGGAGCCCGATTTCCCCGTCAGCATGGGGGACTACAGTTTCTCGAAAAGCCCGAACAACCCGATTATCGTCCATGGAACCGTTATTCCCAGCGTCCCGGGCCAGGGCCTTAGCGCCCGCGAGCAGTATGTTCTGGGGCGCCAGAAAATATATGAGTGGAGCTTTGCCGATTTCGAGGAAGACGTCTTCCGGCAGATGGATGGCGCGCTGAGCGGCGGCGGCTTTGATGCCGAGTGCGATATTGCGGCCATTACTGTTAACCGCTGGCCGCACGGCTATGCCTATGAATATAACGAATTGTGGGATCCGGCGGACTGGAGCCCCGAACGCGGGCCGCATATCGCCGGCCGCGCGCAGATCGGCCGGATTTCAATCGCGAATTCTGACGCCTCTGCCTACGCCTATGCCGACGGCGCCATCGATGCGGCCGTCCGGGCAGTTGACGAACAGGTCGCCCTGGATTGATTTATTCGATTTCGCCGGTGGCGGAATAGATCACCCAGATTTTTGTATAACCCCCGGTCTCCCAGACACCCGTCCATTCCTTGGGGATGGTTACGGCGTCCCCGGCATTGATGACCTGGACCGATCCATCAGATGATGTCAGCGTCACGCCGCCTTCGAGGAAATACATGAATTCGTCAACGCCGTATGGCTCGTCGATCTCGACCCGGCTGGCGCCGGCCCGATACATTCCGGAGGCGAACTTCTCATCACTGCTGAGCAGGGAAGTAACATCGTAGGTGGCGCCACCCGGGCGCTCGGTTTTGATCATGTCGGGCCGTGAGAAAACTTCCCCGGCGATATCCGCCTTGGTCATTATCTGCGGTTTGACCACTGCGTCTTCATCCAGCGCCAGAACCCCGCTGTTTCCCGCCAGCGCGGCAAGAAGGATGCACGAAAGAAGTCGATATGGTTTCATCATTGGTTCCTCCCCAATTATCCGTAATCCTAGAACGGTTCCGGTGGCGTGGCGTTGCGGCGGGGCGGGTTCCAGAACGGCTTACCTGAGATTTCACACCGCTCCCATACAACTTTCCATTCCAGCTCTTTTTGATAATAGATTTGGGCCCATATTTCCGCTGGCCGCTTGCCTTTTATGTATTCGACCTCGGCCATCGCCAGATTTGACTTGAGAATTGGCGACCAGATTGCGGTCTTGATAGTGCCGATACGCTGTCCATTTTTCCCGTCATAGAGGAAGCTGTCATGCGGAGGCTTGTTGCCTTCGGTCGACAACTTGACGAGGCGCCGTTTGATGGGACGGGCATGTTCCTCCAAAAGCGCGCGCTTACCGGTGAAATAGGGCTTGTCGAAATTCACCACCCAACCCAGCCCCAGCTCGAAGGGCGAGCGGCTGCGATCCGCCCGAACTGCCGTTTCCGCGGTGTTAAAATCGTCACCCGGCACGATGAACCCCGCCTCAATGCGGACCATTTCAAGCGCTTCCAGACCAATTGGACGCACATCATAAAGACCACGCGCCTTGACGCCGAAAATTGCATCCCAGAGGGCAAGAGCATCATTTGGGTCAACCCAAAGCTCATATCCCAAATCCCCGGTAAAGCCGGTGCGGGAGACCATGACATCGAAGCCATCAAGAAATGTGTTCACAATATCGAATGGCTTGAGCTCCTGGAGGCCGTCAATACCAGCCGCTTCAAGAACAGAGTACGAAGTCGGACCCTGAACGGACAGGGCCGCTACCTCATGGGTTTCCTCTTCAATCGTGACATCCATCCCGAGGGCAGAGATCAGCAACCAGTCAAGCTGGTTATGCTGGGCGCAGAGGCGATACCCATCGTCACCCAGATGAAAGATGGTGCCATCGTCAAGCACCTGGCCTTCATCATTGCACCAGACCACATAGGTCACGCGTCCGGGCTTTAGCTTGGAGATATCCCGTGTAACAAGCCGGGTCAGAAACCTGATCGCGTCCGGACCTGTGATCCGGTATTTCCCCATTGGTGTCATATCAAAGACGCTGCAGGAACTGCGAATAGCGAAATACTCTGATGCCAGCGTGTCGTAAATGCGGGCTGTCTGATAGCCGTTCCAGGGCGACCAGACCTTGACCTGACTGAGGGCGTCTGCGCGCGGGAAAAAGGGCGAGCGCTGTAGCACCTCTCTGAAATCGTGTTTTTCCATAGCTACCGTCCCGCCTTCATCGCCAGGATTCGCTTCGCGGCATTGTGGCCGGGAATACCGGTGATCCCGCCGCCCGGGTGGGCCGCGGCGCCACAAAGGAACAACCCTTCGATGGGCGTGTCATATTGTGCCGCGCCATGTACCGGGCGCATCATGAAAGATTGACCGATACTCATTTCTCCGTGGTGCCAATGACCGCCCGTAACTTTGTATTCGCGCTCGATATCCACGGGCGTCAGAATTTCACGGGCGATGATCTGCGCTGCAAATCCGGGGGCATAATCCGCAATGAGGGCAACGACTTTATCTGCGAAATCACCGGTCGATTTGTCCCAACCCTCTTTCAGAGAATAGGGCGCGAAGCTTGCCGACACCGACATCACATGCTGCCCCGCCGGGGCCAACGAGGTGTCCGCAAGGCTGGGGATGGTGATCTCCAGGACCGGCGCATCCGAGTATCTGCCGTATTTCGCGTGATTGAAGGCGTGTTCCACATAGCGCATGTCGGGCGCAACCAGCAGCCGCTGACCAAGCTGAGCCTCCGATAGGCCCTCTATCCGCGGCAGATCCTTTAGGGCGAAATGCAGCTTCGCCACAGTGCCTTCGGTGCGGGTCTTGTGAACGCGATGTGCGAACATGGCGTCGAGATATTCGGTGCCCACCAGATGCAGAAAAGTGGCCTTGGCATCGGCGTTGGAGATAACGATATCCGCCTCGATGCTTTCCCCGGACTGCAACTGAACTCCAGTCGCCTTGTGATCAGTCACCACAATCCGTTGCACCGGTGCCTCAGTCCGAATTTTGACCCCCGCTCTCTCGGCGACGCCGGCGAGAATATTAGCAACCTCTCCCATGCCGCCGGATGGCAGGATTTCAGCGCCATACAGCTCGCCCCTCAATCGTTGCAGATAGGTCAGTACCGATGTGGGAGTTCGCGGACCCATGTGGTGCCCGATCACGGCGTCTGCGGCGATGGCGCCCTTTAGCCGCTGATCTTCGAAAAACTCATTCAGCACATCGTATATATTGCTGCCGCCGACCCGAAGAAACTCGCGCATCGATATCTTGCCAAGGCCAAAACGCAGCTTCCAGCCAAGCTTGGCGAGAGTGAGTTTGTCGGTGTTGTCCATGTCCTTCAGCCGCGGCGGCTTGTTCATGGTCATCGGCTCAAGCGCTTTGGCGTAACGCCGGAATTCCCGCTTGAACGCGGAATAGGCTTGCGCATCGGCGTCGGAAAGTCCGGCGCCGGATACGCTGTCAGTGGATAGCGTAAGGTGACGACCGTCACGGTCGAGCGAAATCGTGTCGATGGCCGTGCCAGGCTTTGCCCCCTTGGCGCCCAGGCCAAGTTCCTTGACTATTTTTGGGTTGAGGGGGTGAAGGACATGCGCCAGGCCGGAGACCCTGAATCCTTCAGCAAATTCCCGGGTTGAAGCGCCGCCGCCCACAACTTCGCGGGCCTCCAGGATTTGCACAGCATAGCCGGCTTTGGCGAGATAAGTTGCACAGACCAGTCCGTTGTGCCCCGCACCGATGATGATTGCCGAACCGGACCTAGTCATCGCCGAAATCCTCCGGCGTGGTATTCACCTTGCCCAGATCGCGCAGTATTTCACGCGCCGCATTCGTGCCAGGGGCGCCCATGACACCGCCGCCGGGGTGGGTGGACGAGCCACACATATACATGTTTTTTACCGGCCCGCGATATTGCGCATATCCGGGAAACGGGCGATTGAACATCAGTTGATCGAGCGTCAGTTCCCCCTGAAAAATATTGCCGCCCGTGAGGCCTGTCTCGGCTTCAATTTCGCTCGGTGTACGTATTTCCACATGCAGGATGAGGTCTTTGAAGTTCGGGCTGTAATTGGCGATCTGGTCAATCACTGTGGCGCCAAATGCTTCCCGTTTCTCCTCTGTCCAGCCGCCCTCGGCTTCGACCGGGCAATATTGTACAAAGACACTCACCATATGCTTGCCCGCAGGCGCCAGTGTCGGGTCATACTGGCTTGGAATAACCAGGTCCACGTAGGGGTCGGCGGACCAGCGGTCGTCCTTCCAATCGTCGTAGGCGCGCTCGAGCCGCTCGAGCGTGTCAGTGAAATGCATATGCCCAAGCGTGAGGGGTGAGCCCTTTTCAAGCGCGGGAAAATCCGGCATGCCGTCGAGCGCGATATTCAGTTTGCCCGAAGATCCGCGAATCTTGAAATTTTCGGCCCGGCGGATCACATATTCCGGCAGGTCTTTGGGGTTCATTATGCCAAGGAAGGTGCGTTTGGCATCCAGGTTGGACACAACCACCCGGGCACTGATCTCTTCGCCCGATTTGAGCACAACGCCTCTCGCCTTGCGCCCTCTTACCTTGATTTCCTGAACCTCGGCGCCAGTGCGGATGTTGCCGCCATAAGATTGCAATGCGGAGGCGATCGCCTTGGCAATGGAGCCCATGCCGCCACGCGCAAACCCCCATGAACCGACGTTGCCGTCAATGTCGCCCATGGCGTGATGCAGCAATACATAGGCCGTACCCGGCGAATAAACGCCAAGGCCGGTACCAATGATGCTGCCCCCTGAAAAATGAGCGAGAATGACGTCGCTCTCAAAATATTCTTCCAGGTATTCCGCGATCGACATGGTGAAGAAACGGATGAATTCGTAGATCTGACTTTCGCTCAGGCTGTAAAAACTTTTCAGCAGCGAAGCGAATTCCATTGCATCCCGTATTTTGAATGATGCCGGGTCAGGCGGCGTGCGCAGCAGAAAGCCCCGGATCAGGCGGCACCATTTCATCAGGTCGGCATCGAAACGTATTGCCGCATCGGCATCGCGCTTCGAATGGCGGGCAATTTCGCGCCGCCGGATGGCCGGCTGGTGATAATTGCCATAATAGTCGCCGTTCTGCTTGAAGGTCACGCCACCCTGCAACGGCACCACTTCAAGACCGTGACGCCCCAAATCAAGTGCCTGGTAAATTTCCGGCCGGAACAGGCTGCAGACGTACGAGCAGTTGGAATATTGCCAGCCTTCGTGCAGTTCGCGGCTGACTGTCGCACCGCCAATATAGTCGTTCTTCTCGACGACCAGAACGTCAAGACCCGCTTTCGCCAGAAAGGCGGCATTGGCCAGCCCGTTGTGGCCGGCCCCGATTACGATGGCGTCATAGGATTTCATCAGTTCATCCGGTCACGGAATTCGCAGCAGGCTCTTAGTTGCCAACTGCCCCGCTTCAGCAGCTGCGAGGGTCAAAAAAGGGCCCGGCTCAACAGAGTTTTTCCGGGCCCCTTTAATTTTGATTAGAGAGGCGTCCCAAGCCTTGGACTACTCCCCAAAGTTCATATAAAAACGAACACCGAATGTCCTGGGTCTGCTGGGATTGAACCAAGCGCTCGGCAGAATCCCCCCGGCGGCAAACATGCCGTCGTAATAGAGCTCATTTGTGAGGTTCTCGACATAGGCGGTAACCGCCCAACCGCTGTCGGATTCATACCCAAACCGCAAGGCAATCTCGGCATAGCTGGGATTTACCTCTGCCGGGTCTGTTGAGATCGGAATAGCCTGGGTTTTGGTCCGTCCGAACAGTTCGACCGCCCCGGTGACATTGCCGTTCCCGACCGGGTAGTGCCCATTGAGCCTTGCCGAGAAGGAAAAGTCAGGAACATAGCCAAGGCCCTTGCCTTCGCATGCATCCTCATCATCCCCGGGGCAAATAGCCTGCGCCCCCCTGATGGAGGTTGAAGCGTAGGCTCCTGAAAAGAGCAGGTCGAGATTTTCGCTTAGAAGCCACTGCACGGAGCCTTCAAAACCTGTGCCCCTCGCGCGGCCAATATTATCGACTGTTATACCGCCGCCATCGCCGGTCAGGATGACCTGCAGGTCCCTATACCTGTAGTGATAGATGTTGGCGTCCCAGCGAAGTCTTCCGCCCATAGCCGCGCCCTTGGCACCGATCTCGTAGGACCAAACGGTCTCCGGTTCAAAATCCCCGGGCCTGACCACAGCGTTGGTGGCATCAATATTTCTCGGATCAAGTATACCGAAAGCTATTTCAGGGTCACCTGGCAGAGGCTCGATGTTAAAGCTGCCGAAGCCGCCGGATTTGTAGCCGCGGGTCACGCTGGCGAATAAAGTCAAATCCTCATTTGGGCGATAACGCGCAATAAACCGCGGGGTAAAATCGTCCCAGCTTCGCGTGTCAGTGAGAGGTTCTGCGGTTGTAAAGCCCAGCGCCCAAAACGGCCCGAGATTACTTGCAGGGGTGAAGGATTCTATTGAGAAATCTTTTTTATCGTAGGTGTAGCGAACTCCCAACTCGATATTGAACTTCTCGGTGATTTTATAGTCCACATTGGCATAGGCAGCCCAGCCCGTATATTTGCCTATAATCCGGTTATCTTCATCCAAGTCGCCGTTCAGCGGATCGTCATACGGAACATTGTTATAATAATAATACTGGCAGCCGATGAGGCCATAATAAGCGGCTTCAGCCGGGGTATAATTATAATAGGGTGGCTCATAATAAGGCGCAAAATAATAGGCGCACTGGGTCGCTTCACTGGATCTTTCCCGGAAGAGCGTGTCGATATTTTCCCGGTAATAAGAAACGCCCGCGTACCACGAAAGAGCGCTATCGGAATCCGAGTCCGAGGTCAGGCGCAGTTCCTGCTGGAAATAATTGCCCGTCTGGTCCTGCAGATAACCGTTGATGGCCAATGTGGTGCCGTCAAAATCCTCGCTATACAGATAGTCGTGATCGGTGTAGCCGGTCGTGGAGGTAAGCGTCATGCCTCCCAGGTCCCAGTCTATATGAAGACCGAGCCTGAAAACCTGGCTGTCATCCTCGGGCCGTCCAAATTCAAAATTTTGATCGACATCGCGACCACCGCCACCAACCGTAACGCCGAACAGATCATTCAGACGACGAAAACCGATACTATCCTCGATGCCCCGGTAAACCGACCCGTCGGCGTCGCGATCCTCATATTCAAGGGTCATGAGAGCGCTGAAGGTTCCGCTGTCATAGAGGGCTGACCCGCGAACAGCAATTTTCTTGTGACCAAGGAGTTTATCGTCCCCAAGCGTGTTTACATTGTCCACCCAACCATCTTCACGCGAATAATAGCCGGCGATCCGGACACCAAAGGTGTCGGAGGACGAAATGTTGATGGCCCCTTCACCGACATAATGGTTGCGCTCACCAACGTCCAGTTCCGCATATCCACTGTTCTGACCAAGTATTGGCTTCTTGGTGTGAAAACTCAGGGCGCCGCCAATGGCGTTACGGCCAAACAGGAAGCCCTGGGGGCCGCGCAGGACTTCAACCCGCTCCATGTCATACATGCTTGAGTTAACCACGCCGGTACGGCCCTGGTAGAGGTTGTTCTTGAAAAATCCGATCGACGGATCGCCGCCGTTGCCAAAGTCGTTGGTCAAAATTCCGCGGATCGAGACACCATCAATAAAGCTGTCTGACGTATTGCCCGTAACACCCGGTGTCCAGACGATCACATCCTTGATGTCGTTCATGTTCACCTGGCGCGTAAATTCGCCGGTGAAGGCGGTTATCGCCAGCGGCACTTCTTGAATTGAGACCTCGCGCTTTGTAGCCGTAACTACAATTTCCTCGAGTTCCTGAGCCACAACCACATTCAGTTGGGACGTCATAATCGCGATTGCGGTGACTGAGCAACTCGCCAGCAGCAACGATTTCGAATTGGATTTACGCTTGATCATGTTCATCCTCCCCAGGCTGAGACATTAAATGGCAGAAATCTTCATTAATTATTGATGTCAAAACTAGCGCCAATTATTGATGTCAAAACTAGCACCCGACCAGATTTTTTCAAGTCATATTTGTGATCACAAACCAAAAAAGAAAGAAGGTAGCCAGGAGCGTTGGCAGTCAGGTCGCAATACCCTCCGAACGCAGAATATCGAGCAGAGGACTGAGCTGATTTTCATATTCCCGCCAGCGGCCAACCGAGCGGGTGTGGACTTTCTCGCGAACCTGCACCGCGCTCGCCGTCATAACCGCACGATCCTGACGATGAAATTCAAGGCACGCGTCTTCCCAGGGCAAATCCAGGTAATCGATCAGTCGTCGTGCGTTCGGCTCCAGGTCACTGACAACTTCTTCGTACCTGACATCAAGAAAGCGCCCGGGCAAAAGCTCGCGCCAGTAATCCATCAGGCGATGGTAGCGAACATGATGCCGCGCCATTTCTTCCAGGGTGTAGGAATGAAAATAGGCTTCGGCGAAGAGCTGCTTGAAACTTGAGAAGCAGCTATCCGCCGGATCGCGCACCAAATGAATGATCTTGGCATTGGGAATCGCCTTGAGGATAAGTGGAATAAAGAGGTAATTAACCGGCATTTTGTCGACGAATCTGGGCAGGTTACCCCGCATGCTGGCCGAAGACGACATATAGCCGCCGCCTATTTTCTTCGGATTAAGGGACGCGGCAGCCCGCATCAGTTCTGCTGAAAATCTTCCGCTTGCTTCGACTTCGGCATTGCGGCGAACTGCCAGTCCGAACTGCTGAAGTTCACCCGCCGAATGAACCATGGAATGGCTGGTGATGATACGCTCGACCAGGGTCGTGCCGGTCCGGGGCTGGCCAACGATAAATATCGGAGACTCCGCATCGACACCGTCGACCTCCTCTGCAACCCACTCTGGGGTGAAGGTCTCGGGAAGTGCCTCGAACATCTCTGCTTCCGCTGCTTCGTCGTATTCGACTATTTGCCTTTTTGCTTTGGCGCCGGCCTCGAAGCATTTGAATGCCTCGGCCCATTCCTCCAGATCCTCATATTCCTTGCCGGCAGCATAGGCCACGAATGAAAGTGCCCGAGGGTCTTTGCTGAATCTTTCCGCAAGGGAATTCAGCACATCCAGGTGACTGTGATCCGTCGCCTTTTTCAAGCCGGACTTGCGCCAGTGTGCCTGTGCCTCGAAAGGCCTGACCTCGAGGGCGCGGTCCAGCGCCGCCTCTGCCTCCTCTTTCTCCCCTAAGAAAATCAGGCTGCTCGCGAGGTTGATGTTGAATACCGCTGACCGGGGGAATTGCTCCACTGCCCTGCTATACCATCGCTTCGCCCCGTGCTGATCGCCAAGCTGAGACAATGTGGATCCTATCAGATCCTCTACCATCGGGTCTTTTGTTCCGGATTTAATGGCGCTCTCAACAGCATTTTCGGCACGTTTCAGCTGTCCAATCCTCATGAAATTGCGCGCCAGATGCGCCCAACCGGCAGCATGAGAGGGATCGAGCGTGGTCACCGAGCCAAAGGCCTGAATGGCAACCTTCGGCAATTTGTCCTCGGTGGCGATAAGCCCAACCAGGAAATGCGCTTCCACGGTCTTCGGGGCAACCATCAGGATTTTTTTGCAGCAGGCACCCGCCTCGTCATTGCGCCCGGCATTTAACGCGTCGAAGCCGCGTTTTAAGAGTGCCTGGATTTCCTGAGGAGCCAGCACTTTGATTCGCCCGTGCGGCGATCTATTCATAGGGCCCACCAGTTTTTTTGTGCGATGGCCATAGTCGAGTCATAATTTCTGATTGTCAACACACCCGCCGCCACCCTGAAAAAGGGCGGCTGAATTGTGATCAAATATTGCCCTTGGCCGCTGCCGGATTAACCGCCCAGATTTATCCAGGTTGCTTTCAGCTCGGTATATTTTTGGAGCGCGTGCAGGGATTTATCGCGCCCGTTTCCAGACTGCTTGAAGCCACCGAACGGCGCCGTCATATCCCCGCCGTCATAGTAGTTAATCCAGACACTGCCGGCGCGGATTTTGCGGGCCACCCGATGCGCCCGGCTCAAGTCGCTTGTCCAGATCGCTGCGGCGAGACCATACGGCGTGTCGTTGGCAATACGGACCGCCTCATCCTCGTCCGAAAAGCTGATGCAGGAGAGCACCGGGCCGAAGATTTCTTCCCTGGCAATCTTCATTTCGCTCGATACATGGTCGAAGACGGTCGGTTCGATGTAATAGCCGTTTTCCTCGACCGCTGCGCGATTGCCCCCACATCGCAATGTTGCGCCGTCTTCCGTGCCACTCTTCACATATTCCATGACCCGGTCGGTTTGAATGCCGTCAACCATGGCCCCCATCGCCGCATCCGGCTCAAGCGGGTGCGTCGGTTGCATTGCGCCGGCGGCCTTGACCACCAGGTCGATAAAATCGTCTTTGATGGACTCGTGGACCAGCAACCGCGAGGCCGCTGTACAAACTTCGCCCTGATTGAAGAAAATGGCCGAGGCCGCAGCGTTCGCCGCTACCTCAATATCCGGCGTATCGGCAAAGACGACGTTCGGGCTCTTGCCGCCGCATTCGACGAAAGTTCTTTTCATATTGCTGAGGGCTGCGATGCTCAACAATTGCTTGCCCACGGCTGTCGAGCCGGTAAATACCAGCCCGTCCACATCCATATGGGCGGCTATCGGCTCGCCTGCCTCCTTGCCATGCCCGGTGAGGACATTGAATACGCCTTCGGGAAGGCCGGCTTCCAGGGCCAGCTCTGCCAGCCGGATAGCGGTAAGCGGTGACTTTTCTGAAGGTTTGAGAATAACAGAATTGCCCGTGGCCAGCGCTGGCCCAAGCTTCCAAGCCGCCATCAACATGGGAAAATTCCAGGGCACAATGGCGCCGATAACCCCCAGCGGCTCGCGGGTTATCAGGCCCAGTTCATCCGGCCCGGTTGGCGCAATCTCGTCGTAGACCTTGTCGATGGCTTCTGCATTCCAGTTAATGCAGCGCACGGTCGCTGCCACATCGACAGCCAGGCTGTCTCCAACCGGCTTGCCCATATCCAGGGTCTCGAGCAGGGCCAGTTCCTCGGCGTGGTCGCCAATCGCCGCTGCGAAACGCTGTAACACCTGTTTGCGCGCGGCGGGCGGCTGGTCGGCCCACACACCGCTATCGAAGGCCTTGCGGCCCGCGGCAACGGCGCGCTCCACGTCCTCGGTGCCGCACCGGGCAACGGAGGCCAGAACTTTGCCGTCAATCGGGCTGACGCAGTCAAATGTTTCCCCCGATGCGGAATCCACCGACTGCCCGCCAATGATCGCCTGATGTGGAATCCTCAGGTTTGGAACCATCTGTTCCCAATCGGATCTTGATTTGTTTGGCATAAGCTTGTCCCAGTTTGTGGGCCAGACCCGTTCAGGCCGTGGCCGCTGCTGCTCTTTCCTCTTCTTCGGTTTCCTGCTGCCACTGGAAGAGGTTCAACTCAATAAAGAAGAAGGCGAACAGCCATAGCACCGCGTCAGTGATATCCAATAGTTCGCCTGTGTAGGCCCAGGCCGCCGCACATCCGAACAGCGTGGTATAGAGAATGACCTTCGCGATGTTGCTGACTTTGAGTAACAGGCCCGAGTAATTGCCCTTCAACTGGTACCAGACATCAACCCCCAGCACCGCAACAACACCTATCCAGCTGGTCGAATTGAATATGTCGATCATGGCGACATTACGGGCATATTCCAGATCATTCAGTGGAGCGATTATGTTGTAGCCGTTCAGTCGGAAAAGCTCCTGCCCAGCCAGCGTCCGGCAGTTATCCGCAGTGAGCGGGATATACTCTTCCAGCGCGACAAGGATCGAATAATTTTGCTCAACCAGAGCGCAGGCGTTGGCGACGATCAGGGGCACGATATCCGCCTGGAACATAAATTTTGCAATATAGCCATACCAGGCCCACAGGATCATCGTGTAGCAAAGCCCGTTCGCGGCCATCATGCCCCACTTGACGGCGGGGCGCTTCAAAACCTCGTCGTCTATTAAGTAGGTCTCGAGTTCCAGCAGCACGACCAGCAATATCCAGAAGGTGGTATCGATGGATGCTGAATAGACCTCGATGATCTCGGACAGATTCAGCCCCCCTGCGAAAGTCACCCCCCCGGCAGCCGATTCGTTTTGATAGAATTGGAGCCCGTTGTAACAGAGATAGCCATAGGTCAGGTACTTGACGGCATTAAACAGCCATACCCTGATCATCGGATTTTTCAGCAGTTTATTCAGACCGATATCCATCCTCTATCGCTCCCGTCCCTTACAAAAGGTCTTTCATCCTGTAATAGAGCATGCCCAGAGCGACCATGTTGTTGCCGACCCAGCGCGGGGCCGGAATTTTCCAGTGTTTCACCTTGGCGAAAACATCGAAATCTTCCATTTGGCCACATATGGCGTCGGTCAATATTTCACCAACAATATGCGTCTGATTGATGCCGTGCCCGGAATATCCCTGGGCATAATATACGTTGTCTCCAATCCGCCCCAACTGTGGAACCCGGTTTATGACGATGCCGATTTTTCCGCCCCACTGGAAGTCAATCCGGGCGTCTTTCAGCTGTGGGAAGACCCGTAGCATGCGCGGCAGAATCGCGGCCTTGATGTCCTTGGGGTCACGTCCTGAATAATTGCACCGCCCGCCGTACAGCATGCGCTTGTCGGCGGACAGGCGATAGTAATCCAGCATCTCGTTGACGTCGCAGGCGGCGGCATCACTGGGCATTACATTGCTCGCCATCGCGTCATCCAATGGCTCTGTGGCGATGATGAAAGTCCCCGCCGGGAACAAAACGCCGCCCACCTGTTTTTGCTCCAGCAGGTGATAGGCGTTTCCCGCCAGAATAACCATTTTTGCCCTGACAGAACCATGTTCGGTGTGAACCACGGGCTCTTTGCCATGGGCAATGCTGGTAACCGGGCTCTGCTCGTATATTTTTACACCCAGCCCGGTTGCAGCGCGGGCTTCGCCAAGGCAAAGATTCAGTGGATGCAGGTGACCATCACGGTCATTATACAAGCCGCCCTTGTATGCCCTAGTCCCGACATGTTCGTTTATTTCATCCGCGCCAACCATGCGGAAACGGTCGCCCATACCAAGTGAACTGAAACGCTCGAATTCTGTCTCCAGATCGCGCATCTGCCGATCCTTGAATGCGCAGTCGATATGTCCGTATTTGAGATCACATTCTATGTCGTATTTCTTGATATTTTCCTCGACAATTTCATTGCCACGCCAACACAGCCGATCGATAAAGGCTTCAATATCAGCCCCATATTTCTTTCTCAGGGCCGGGCGGCCGCCAAGCCCGTTCAGCAACTGCCCGCCGTTTCTGCCAGAGGCACCCCAGCCGATGTTGAACGACTCCAGCAGCGCTACCGCGTAACCCCTTTCAGCCAGCCGCAGTGCCGATGAAAGGCCGGTATAACCGCCGCCAATGATGCAAATATCCGCCACTTCGTCGCCCTGAAGCCGGGGGTAGCTTGTTGGCTCATTGATGGTGGCGGTGTAGTAGGATTGGCAATCCGGCGCTATGCTCATGTCGATCGTCCGCATATTTTACGTTATTTTGTGATCACATATTATGGCGCACAAGCTAGGCTGTTTTCAAGAGAATCCTCGCCTCTCTTTGCGCCGGCATTGTTTGGTTGCTAGGACAGTCCGAGTTCGCTGGCGGTCAGATCAAGACATCGTTCCAACTTTTCGAGCAGCTCGTCGATTTCACCCTTGCTGATGGTCAGCGGCGGGCTCATGACCATCGACTGATCCACCGCGCGCATGATCAGATTGTTCTCGAAGCAATGATCGCGGCACTTGGTTCCGACCTCGTCATCCGCGGAGAATAACATCTTTTCATCCTTGTCCCTGACCAACTGGATTGCGTAGATCAATCCTCTGCCCCGCACTTCCCCGATCAGGCGGTGCCGTTCCGCCAGCTGCCGCAAGCCCTCCCGCAGATAAGGCCCGGTCGTGTCTCTGACCATTTCCACCAGGCCGTTGTCGCGGATAAAGTTGATGTTGGCGATGGCAACCGCGCAGGCGACGGGATGCCCGGAATAGGTATAGCCGTGATTAATTTCACCGCCCGCTGTCAATACCTCAGCCACCCGCTGATGCAGGGCCACGGCTGAAATCGGCAGATAGCCGGAGGACAGGCCCTTCGCCAGGGTCATAATATCAGGCTTGATCCCCATGGTCTCGGAACCAAACCAGTTGCCGGTGCGCCCGAATCCGCAGATTACTTCGTCCGCCACCAGAAGAATGTCATATTCGGTGCATATTCTTTGAATCTCCGGCCAGTAACTGTCGGGCGGCACAATGACCCCGCCGGCGCCCTGAATAGGTTCACCGATAAAAGCCGATACGTTTTCCGCACCAAGCTCATTGATCTTGTCTTCCAGTTCCCTGGCCCGCGCCAGCCCGAATTCCTCTTCCGACAGGTCTCCCCCTTCCAGATACCAATGGGGCTGATTTATATGCTCGAACCCGGGCAGCAGTGAGCCGCCCATATCGTGCATATATTTCATGCCGCCCAGGCTGGTGGCTGCCAGGGTACTGCCGTGATAGGCGTTATGCCGGCTGATGATCGCCTTTCTGGATGGCTGCCCCTTGATCTCCCAATAGTGGCGCACCAGCCGCACAATGGTGTCATTTGCTTCGGAGCCGGAGCTTGAATAGAAAAAATGATCGAAGCCCTCCGGGGTCACCCCCGAAAGCAGCCTGCCAAGCTCGATCTGCGGCTGGTTGGAGGTCTGAAAGAAGGAATTATAATAGGGCAGCTCCTTCATTTGGCGGTTGGCCGCCTCAATAAGCTCGCTGCGACCGTACCCGACGTTCACGCACCAGAGCCCGGCCATGCCATCAAGAATCTTGTTACCCTCGGAATCCCAGATATAAGAGCCCTCGGCTCTGGTTATGACGCGCACTCCCTTGGCATTCAACTGCGCCGGATCGGTAAAGGGATGGATGTGGTGATCCCGGTCCAGTTGCTGCCATTGTTCTGTATTTCTGTTGAAGTTCTTCATGCTCTAATTCCCGCTTGAATCATTCTTGTGACTATTCTTGTGTCTATTGCTGCCGGTCAGACCTGAATATTTTCCAGAGCCTCTGAAATCAGATACAGGATATCCGCGGCAATCGTTGCACCCGCCAGAGCCGTGATCGACCCTGGGGCGTCGTACGCCGGAGCGACTTCAACCTGATCGCCACCAATAATCTTGAGCCCCCGCAGGCCGTGCAATATTTCGCGCGCCTGTATGACGCTGGCACCGCCGGCAACGGGGGTCCCGGTGCCCGGCGCATAGGCGGGGTCCAGAAAGTCGATATCGAACGTCAGATAGGCATTGCATTCCCCGACGCGCTCCCTGATGCGGGTCACCGCCTCGGAATTCGTCATGTTGTTAAGCTGTATGGCATCAATAATTTCAATGCCGAAGGTATCCGGATTGGGCGTTCTGATACCAACCTGAACAGAATGTTCGACGTCGATCAGGCCTTCCTGGATGGCATGATAAAACATGGTGCCATGATTGAAGTTTTCGTCCCGCCAGGTGTCCGAATGGGCATCGAAATGAACAAGCGCCAGGGGGCCGTGTTTTCTTGCCTGCGCCCTCAGCAGTGGCAGCGAAATAAAATGGTCTCCACCCAGCGCCATCAACGCCGTGCCGGCGCTTAAAATCTCGTCTGCGGTCTTTTCCAGCTCGGATACCAGGCGCTCGGGACTGGCTGTGAAATTGCACACGTCGCCATAGTCGGCTATACGGCGGTGATCGAGCAGATGGTAGTCCCAGGGCCATACGCCCCACTGAAATTCGCCTACCAATGACGACATTTCACGGATCGCGCGGGGGCCAAACCGCGCCCCGGGGCGATTGGTTGTGCCAAGGTCATATGGCACGCCCAGCACCATAATATCGGCCCCCTCCAGGTCTCGGGAATAGGGCAGACGCATAAAGCTGAGGATGCCGGTGTAGGCCTCATCCCTGCTTTCCATTGGATCGATAATTTTCTTGTTCATTTTCTGCCTCTGCTTCTCGCGTTCATCCGGTCAAACGTTGGTCAGCAGGAATTTTGTGTCCCAGGGTGACAGGACATTTGATCTCGCTTTTATCTCTGCCTTTTTAACATCGAGGAAGGTGGTTACAAAACCTTCGCCGAGAAATTCCCGCAGTGGGTCACAGCGTTCCAGCGCCTCCAGGCTTGCATGTATATGTTGCGGCAGGCCATTGGTCGTCAGGTCGTATGCCGATCCGGTCACCGGCGGCGTGGGCTTGAGACCCTCAACCATGCCCAGATATCCACAGAGCAAAGACGCGGCAATCGCCAGATAGGGGTTGGTGTCCGAGCCGGCAATGCGGTTTTCGATTCGGCGCGAGGCGCCTCCGCCCGCCGGAACGCGCAGACCAACAGAGCGGTTCTCCATTCCCCAGTGGGTATTCACCGGCGAACTCAGATGGCCGCTCAGGCGCAAATAGGAATTTGAATAAGGGGCAAAAAACGGCATCGCCGCTGCTGCGTATTTTTGTAATCCAGCAACGTGAGCGGTAAACAGCCCGGTGTCGTTTCCGTCCTCGTCAGCAAAAATATTCAGCTTTGTTTCCGCATCAACAACACTTTGATGGATATGCATGGCGTTGCCGAAATCGCCGGGATAAGGCTTGGCCATAAAACTGGCGTAAAGACCATGCTGCACCGCCGCCCATTTCATGATCCGCTTGAACTGAAACGCAACGTCGGCCATGCGCAGCGGCTCGCCATGCGCCACGTTGAATTCGAATTGGCCGACGCCGGCTTCCTGAACCAGCGCATCCACCGGCAGCCCCATGGAATTGCAGTAGCGCCGAACATCATCAAACAGGGGCCCAAATTCGGTGATGCCGTCAATCGAAAGAACACCCCTGTCGACGATCAGGCGGCCCGATTTCCCCCTTGGCGGAGCAGGAGAGGCCGCCGCGCCTTCGGCGTCGGTATCTCTTGCCAGTAAAGTGAATTCGAACTCCGGTGCGACTATCGGCTCCCAGCCCTTTTCCGCGTATAGCGACAATATGTTCTTCAATACCTGGCGGGGGGACAGGCCGAGTGCTGTGCCGTCCTCTTTCCTGACGTCGCAAATGAAAAAAGCAGTGACGCTCTCAAGCCAGGGCACCAGCCCTGCCGTGGCAAAGTCCGGCACCAGATGCACGTCCTCCTCGACGGCGGTTATATATTCGTTGGTAATAAATTCGCAATCGACGGTCATGCTGAACAAAGAATCCGGCACCCGCAGCCCACGCGTGCCGTGCGCCTTGATAAATTTCTCTGCGGGCATGACCTTGCCGCGGCCGATGCCCGCAAGATCGCTCACAAGAACCTCAACATTCTGAACGTTATTTTCGTTCAGCCATTGTTCGATTTCCGTATTCTCACCGTTTTTCGGCATGTCTCACCATATTTGTGATCACAAAAAAGAGGCTAATTCTTTCTTGCCTGCGCTTCAAGCAAACTGTTGTGAGCGACTGCTCGCTAGTCGTCGACGCCAGCATCGGTCTTACCCTGCCGCACGAAAGAAAGCCAGTTTGACAGCTCCAGCAGGCGGCAGCGGGAATCCAGCACATCGGGCCCCAGATGATATTGCCGGCTCATGTCATTTCCGTCTTCGCTGCTTTGCGCTGCCGCCAGGTCGGCCGCCCATTTTTCCACATCAGCATCATCCTTGCGGATTCCCTCGTCAATCAGCGTCTTGCCATATCTGCGGATAAGGCTGGCGATATATTCGAGATCAAACTCCGGATGATATTGCACGCCCCAAAATACTGATTCTCCGTACTTTATCTCAACCGCCTGAATCTCGCTCATGGCGTTACCCGAAAGAATCCTGGACCCGGCGGGAAGGCGAACCGCATGATCAAGGTGAATAGTGACGGCGTCAAAGGTGACTGGCTTTCCATTATACAGGGGATGAGACAGCCCTTCTTCCGTGATCTTAATGTCCCGACTGATTCCGATCTCCCGGCCCTTGGCATTTGCGGTAACTTTGCCGCCAGCCGCCACAACGGCCACTTGCAATCCCCAGCAACTGCCGAATATCCGGTTTTTCTCCGCAAAACTCCGCTTCATGAAATCGATCTGGCGATCAATGGCTGGTCCCCGATCGTAAACATTAAGCGCTGAGCCGGTCCAGGCTATGCCGTCATATTCGGTCAACTCTGCTTCCCCTGGCAGGACCGCGCCTTCGTCGGCGGGATAAACAATAGTGCAGATCAGGTCATCAGCCAGCGAGCGCAGGGTTTTTTGATACAGATCACTCTGGGCCAGTGAGCCCGCGGCAACGGCCTTGTCACGCAACTCTTTGACATTGCCTTCAACAATCAATATTTTCAGCATCAGAAAAATCCGGCGTTTAATGGCGCTCTCGCCTTTGATAATGTGATCACAAATGTGCCAGTAGCTCTTGGTGAAATCAAGAGGATAGGGCAGAGTTGCCTGCATCCATATTCTGCGAATTCGCGTTTTTGAGCCGCAAGAGAGGAAACAAGTTTTGCCCCGCAGTGAGTCAGGTGGAAACGACAAAACTCCAGATCGGAAGATTGCTCATGAAGAGGCGTATAAGGCGCTGTATGATGCGATCATCACCGGCGCCTTTGAACCGGGGAAAATACTGACCCTCCGGGGAATGGCCCAGCAACTGGGTTACAGCCCGATGCCAGTGCGTGAGTCTGTGCGGCGCCTGGTCGCCCTTGGGGCGCTGGAAATGCGAAGCACGCGCAGGATATCAGTCGCTCGCATGACCGAAAGACGTTTCCAGGAAATATGGTCGGCCCGCGTCCTGCTGGAGCCCGAGATTGCCGCTCGCGCTCTGCCTCATGCCGACAAAGCCCTGATCAGGGAACTCGAGCGCATTGACGCCGAGGTCGATGAGGCCATGGAAAGAGGCGACCCTGATAAGTACTGCCTGAAAAACTGGGAATTTCATTTTACGCTCTATCGCGCCAGCGACTGCCCCATCATTCTTCGGTTAATCGAGAGCGTCTGGCTTCAGTTTGGACCCTTCATGCGCATGGTCATAGGCCGCCTTGGCACGTCCCTGACGGTCGACCATCACGTAAAAGCGATCGATGCACTGAAGAAGAAAGACGAGATAGCCCTCAGAGAAGCAATCCGATTGGACATACAGGACGGCATGGAGCGCATCGAATCGGATTTTCAGAAATAGCCTCTAACCGAGCGACTTTGGTTCGTCGGCCTCATCCGAGCTTATCCTTCCCGGTTTTGCCCGCGAGAACAGCGGCAAAATACCGAGCCGGTCCCTGAGATCAATGGGCTTGCCATCTCCGTCGATCAGCGGTCTCGGCGGGTCAAAGGACTGGGTGAGCGGCGTGACAATTGCGATTGCCGCGGCCGCGAAAAGAAGCCCGAGCACATCGCCTGCCAGATTGGGATAAATCCACTCAATGAGAACCCACGCAATGAAGCCCACAGCCATTGCGGTGAGGGCACCGGTGCGGTTGGCCTTTTTCCACCAGACACCGGCGATGAAGGGAATAGTAACGCTGGCCATCATGAAAGAATTTGCGTCGAACATAAGTTCGAGCACGACCTGCACTTTCAGCGCCACATAAACTGCAATGATGCCGCACGCCGGTATGGCGATGCGCGTGATCAGAAGTTTCTTGTCGGGCCTGATGTCTGCCTTAAATAGCGGTGCAATATTTACGCTGATGATGCTCGCGGTCGCGAGAAGGGCGCTGTCGGCGCTGCTCATTATGGCGGCCAGCATCGCCCCCACGAAAATGGCGATGGCCACAGGGTGCAGATGCTCGACTGCCATCCTGGGAATGACGGTTTCCGGGTCGGCCAGGCCGGGCATGGTGACACTGGCAATTATTCCCAGCGTCACCGGGATCAGGCCAAGCAGCAGATATCCTGCGCCGGCCAGATAAAAAGAATTTTGCGCGACCTGCTCATTCCTGGCGGCAAAGACACGTTGCATAAGGGTCTGCGCGGAAAGGTCGGCAAGGCCAAAAATAAACCACAGCCGCAAATAGTTCAGCCATCTCTCGGTGGTGTGCTCAAGCGGGATCATGCGGAAGCTGTGCTCCGGCAATTGTGGCGCTATGGCGCTCCAGCCACCGACATCAATGAGCACGACCGTGAGCAGCATGAACAGGCCGATAGCAAGAATCACGACCTGAACAAAGTCGGTGAGGGCCACCGCCCACATTCCGCCGACCGTCGTGTAGCCTATAACAATGACCGCACCGCCCAATATTCCCACTTCCATGGGGATGCCGGTCAGGGTCTGGAATACATGGCCAAACGCCACCAGCATCGCGCCTGTCCAGCCGATATTCGAGAGGATCAGACCCACGGATGCCACAATGCCGGCAATGCGCCCGAACCGGTCTTCAAAAAACTCGACAACGGTGAGTAATTTCATCCGCCGGAAGGTTCGCACGAAAAAGAAACCCACCAGAATCAGGACCAGGGAGCCGCCGAAAGGATCGGCTATGGCTGCCAGAAAGCCGCCTTCATAGCCGGCGCCCGCACCCCCCAGCATGGTGCCGCCGCCAAACCAGGTGGCGATAATTGTGGCGCTCAATATCCAGATGGGCAACCTGCGTCCGGCAACTATGAAATCTTCCTGAGAGCCAGCCCGGCGCGCGACCGCGACGCCAATAACAAGCATCGCTACAAGGTAGATGCTGACCCCTACCAGAATTATCGTTTCAGTACTCATGAGATCGCGAAATCCCCCCTTGGGACGCCCGCCTTCCAACATACCCGCTGACCGGCTGATACCGCAAATATCGCAATTATCGCGTCACTACCAACACTAAATCGGCCATTGCATCGCAATTTTTCGACTTGATTCTGGCAAATTCACCTTTGCAATTGATCACTTGCACTCTACATAGTGCAGGATTTTTGTGATCACAAATGCGCAGAAGAAGGTAATATAAGCAACCGGCGTTTGTCGAGTCCGCTTCCGCGCGGTTTCAGGGCTCAGCGCCGGCATGAGAACAGAAAGGATAATTCAATGCCCGAGATCAGCCTCCAGAAACAATGCGCCGCCCTTACAGATTTGATCGATGCAGAATCATTCGGCGAGCCTATCGGCGATCTTCCAAAGCAAACGGACAGTGGTTTTTTTGAAGAAGGAAATTTGTTCGCCGGAACATGGGAATGCGAGCCGGGCAAGTTGCAGCTTGATCTCGATCTCATGGAATTCTGCCACCTTCTTAAGGGGCATTGGGTTCTTACCTCGGAATCCGGCCTCGTGACCGAGATAAAGGCGGGCGACAGCTGGATTTTCCCAAATGGCTGGAAAGGTACGGCAGAGGTCCTGGAAACCGTCCGCAAGGTCTATTTTATAATCAGCTAACGCCGCCATAAAATTGGCTGCGAACGCTCCCGTCCAGTGGTCGGGCGCGGCGTCATTGTGTTGGCTCGGGCCGGACGCAACATTTTAATATTTTTCTCGCCGAGAAAATAACTGAATACAGGATATGGAAATGCCAACACTTTCAGCGGCGAGCCACATTGATCACAGGAAGTTAGTTTTGCGGGTCACCTGTGCGGGTGGCAGGGGGATTGTTGCAGCCGTCACTGGCTTTCTTGCGGCCCGCGACTGCTACATCAATGAGTTGGCGCAATTTGACGATCGCGACAGCAATGCCCTGTTTATGCGTGTGGCATTTGAAATCGAAAATGACGGATCCACCAAGGAAAAAATCATTTCTGAATTCCCGTCGGTGGCCGAGAAGTTTGATATGGCGTGGACCATTCATTCCGCGGCGACGCCCACGCGCACCCTGATCATGGTGAGCAAGTTCGACCATTGTCTGGCGGATTTGCTCTATCGTCATCAGAAGGGCGAGCTGAATGTAGACATTACAGCCGTCGTCTCGAACCACAGGGATCTGCACCCGATGGTCGAACGTTTAGGCATTCGCTTTGTTCACTTGCCAATGACGAAGGAGACCAAATTACAGCAAGAGCAGGCCTTGAGGGAAATTATGAGCGAAACCAGAACCGAACTGGTTGTGCTGGCGCGTTACATGCAAATTCTGACTGACAAGCTTTGCCGCGAGTTGGAGGGTCGCGCCATTAATATCCACCATTCTTTTTTGCCCGGCTTTAAGGGGGCCAAGCCCTACCACCAGGCTTTCGAACGGGGTGTAAAACTGATTGGCGCCACGGCGCATTATGTCACGGCAAATCTGGATGAAGGTCCGATTATCGAGCAAGCCGTGCAATCGGTCGACCATACCTACAGTCCGGAAATGTTGACGTCGGTCGGAAGAGACACGGAAACGATTGCACTGGCCCGTGCGGTGAAGCTGCATACGGAACATCGTGTATTTCTCGATGGCAATAAAACGGTTATTTTCAAATAGAATAAAAGAAAAACAAGGCCCCGTCGGCAATAAGCTGGAAAGGCCCGACCGGAAATCGAAAGAGAATTGCGGTCGTTCGCCTTATAGTTTTCGGAAACAGGCATCCAGGGTCGCAAGCAATTGGTCAGCATTTTCCTTGGAAAAAACCATTGGGGGCCTGATCTTGAGAATGTTCTTGTAGCGCCCGTGTGTGGACAGCAGCACGCCTTCATCTTTCATTAAATTAGCCATTTGGCGCGCCGTCTCCGGGTCAGGCGTTTTAACGGCGCGGTCCTTCACCAATTCGACGCTCAAGAAAAGACCGCGTCCGCGCACATCGCCAATGATGTCGTATTGATTCTGAAGTTCTTGCAGCCCTGCCTTCGTGTAGGCGCCAACTCTGGTGACATTTTCAAGAAGGCTTTCCCCGTCGATGACATCGATAACGGCCTTACCCACAGCAGCGGAAACAGGATTGCCGCCAAAGGTATTGAAGTATTCAAATTCAGCAGCAAATCTGGCCGCGATATCCGGGGTGGTCACAACAGCAGCCAGCGGATGGCCGGCACCCATCGGCTTGCCCAGTGTCACAATATCAGGCACGACACCGTCATGCTCAAACCCCCACCAGTGATTGCCCGTGCGGCAATAGCCGGCTTGCACTTCGTCTGCGATTACCAGACCGCCGGCGTCGCGTACTGATTTATATACCTGTTTAAAATACCCCTTTGGCGCTTCAATCGTACCCGGGCAATCAAAGATGCTGTCGATCATGATTGCAGCCGGCGCGTGACTTTTCCGCTTCAGGTCGCCTATGGCGTCGCGCACAGAGTCCACATAGCCTTCAAGCAGATCATCGCCTTTAAAGGCCGGGCGATATCGACAGGGGGCTTCAAAAAGAGAGAGCCAGTCCGGGCGATCATCACTATCGGCAGTCGAGAGGGTATGCACCAATGTCGAGTTGCCGTGATAGCTATATTCCGACACCATCATGCCGTCGCCGCCAGTGACTGTGCGGGCAATACGGGTGGCCAAATCATTGGCTTCTGTGCCTGTACAAACGAACAAGCAAACGCTTAAATCACCCGGCAATTTCGAAGCGATTTTTTCCGACAGCTCAATCACATTCTCATGCAGGTAACGTGTATGGGTGTTCAGTGTCGCCGTCTGAACAGCAAGTGCCGCCACAACATCGGGATGACAATGGCCGACGGAGGCGACATTGTTATAACAATCGAGATATTTGCGGCCGTCAGCGTCCCACAGCCAAATCCCTTCGCCGCGCACAAGGTGGGCCGGCTTGTCGTAAAACAGGTGATATGAAGGACCCATGGCCCTTTCTCGGCGCTCTACCAGTTCCATGATGACGCCCTAGCAAAATCCACATGCAGCCCGCAGTCTGTTGACCACAGAATCGTGATCCAGACCGCAAATGACCTCAAGTTTGGCATATGCGTTCACCCTGTCCTCAATGATATAAGGATCATGATCCTTATCCATATTCAGTTTTATATCGCTCAGCAAAATTGTTGTGAGCACGCGCAGTATTATGGCGTCCCATAACATGGAAATCTCAACATCCGATAGCGGGTGTGCGCGATGAAATCCAATCAGCAGGCTCACCACTGTAGCCAGGTCTTCTATTCCAGAGCGATGAAATGTGGTGGCTGTAACTGCCAAATCATTGATGATGGGGGCGTAGACCATGTCGCCAAAGTCAATCAGGCCAACTATGTCCGGTGAAACGGCATCTGCCCGCAAGAGATTAGTTGGGTGCGCGTCATTGTGTATGACCTGCGACGGGCAGGCGTTCAGTATCGGCAGGGCCTCATGGCGTAATCTGTCCAGCAGGGGCGCGGCGAGTGTCCTGACGTCATCAGCGGCCTCAGCCCACAAATCCTTGGACACGGCGATACCGTTCGAGAGGTTCCACGGCATAAAATGCCTTGATGCCTCATGTTCAAATCCTGCAAGCGCGTTTACGACCTCTCCCTGAAAAGCACCGATTTTTTGCAAATTCTCTGCGTCAGGAAAAGCCCCTTCGCTATAGGGAATGCCGTCAAGATAGGTGACCACGCGAAGGGCATGCTTCACGCCCCCCGCATCGGTTATTTCGCTGAGGCAGCTGCCGGATTTTGTGCGGATGATGCGCGGCACCGGTATTTGGGGGTTACCCTTTTCCAGATAGAGCAAAGCCTGCACCTGAAAGTCCGTACTCCCGGGGTCTTCGTCGGGGCCAGAGACTTTCACAACATACTTATGGCCATCTTCCGCCCTGAGCCGGAAATTCTGGTCCCGTTCCCCCGCAAGCGGCGTCCACTGGCCCGTCAGACCGAACGCATCGGCTACCTTTTCCGCAACTTCTGCTTCTTCAAAGGTTGGCGGGTTAAAACGCATATCCTGCGGCGAAATCTCATCTATATTCATATCAGGGTGCTTACTTCAGGGCCCGGGTATACGGGAAAACAGGGTTGCTCTTCCGGCGGTCTGTTCCAGTGATGCCTCGCGATTGCAGGTAATTCTAGGGGAAAGGATTAATAAATGCGCTCGAATTCCGCCAAAGAAGTCTGGGAAAAGGACCGCAGGTATTTTGTCCATCCGTACCAGCATTTCGCCAGCTTCGACAAGACGGGCAGTCTGGTAATGAAAAAGGGCGAGGGCTGCCGCATCTCGGACGCGGAGGGCAACGAGTATTTCGACGCCGTCGGCGGAATGTGGTGCACCAATATTGGCCTTGGCCGCGAGGAAATGGCGGAGGCGATCGCCCGCCAGGTTGTGGACCTGGCCTATGCAAATCCATTCGTCGATATGACCAACGTGCCAGCGGCGGAACTCAGCGAAAAGCTGGCCGGGCTTGCGCCCGGTGATCTCAACCACGTGTTCTATACCGGCGGCGGGTCAACAGCCAACGACATGGCCTTCCGGCTGGTCCAGTTTTATCAGGCCAGCCGTGGCACACCGGACAAGAAGCATATCCTCAGCCATCATGATTCCTATCACGGGGGCACTTATTTTGCGGCCTCGCTCAGCGGCAAGGCGGGAGACCGGATACCGGAATTCCAGTTCATGACGGACATCATTCATCATCTGGCCAGCCCTAATCTGTACCGGGCGCCGGAGGGCATTACCACAGAGGGAGCATTTTGCGACTATCTCCTCCAAGAGATGGAGAACAAGAT
Organism: Pseudomonadota bacterium; assembly: GCA_022574255.1. GTDB lineage: Bacteria > Pseudomonadota > Alphaproteobacteria > Sphingomonadales > SMXR01 > JACZSK01. The sequence continues at coordinate 4,869 of JACZSK010000004.1, read as the reverse complement.
CCTGGAGATTGGCGCGGACAAGATCGCCGCTTTCTGGGCTGAGCCAATTCTTGGTTCGGGCGGCGTGATCGTGCCGCCCCAAGGCTATAACCGGCGCACCTTTGAGCTCTGCCAGAAATACGACATCCTTTATGTGGCGGATGAAGTGGTGACCGGCTTTGGCCGTCTCGGCCACTGGTTTGTGTCCAAAGACCTTTTCGACGTTCAGCCGGATATCCTGGTCTGCGCCAAGGGATTAACCTCCGGCTACCTGCCGCTCGGTGCCTGTATTTTCTCCGATCGCATCTATGATTTGATTTCGGATGACCAGGACCGCTGTTTTGCCATGGGTTTTACCTATTCGGGACATCCGGTGGCCTGCGCCGCGGCCCTGAAAAACATAGAGATCATGGAGCGCGAGAAACTCTTTGATAACGTCAAGGAAGTTGGTCCCTACTTCCGCGACCAGCTGCACACGTTGCTCGACCTGCCCATTGTCGGCGATATCCGCGGCGACATGTTCATGATGTGCGTCGTCAACGTGCGGGACAAGGAAACCAAGGCGTTTTTCTCGCCAGAAATTGATATCGGCAAGTGGATTTCTGACCGTGCTGAGAAGCTTGGCCTTATTGTTCGTCCAAGTGTCGATCTCAATATCATGTCGCCGCCGTTGACCATGACGAAGAGCGACGTGGATTTTGTCGTCTCACGGCTGCGTCAGGCAATAGAACAGACGATGGTGGATTTGAAGCGCGAAGGCCACTGGGAAGGTTGAGCCATTACCCACAACACATTCTACGTTCAGCGCTATTTCATCAACCGCCCCACGTTCAAGCAATATCAAACCAAAGCCTTCGATGCGTGGAAAAGCACGACTGCCCCTGTGTGAAAACCTCACTTGAACCTGTCCACACCCGTGGATCGTTTAGCCTGACAAGGCCGTATTGGATTAGAGAAGTCACAATCCGCTCGGCTGATTCAAAATTTAGCCCGTAAAAATCCCTGTTCCACCGATTTAATTCCCTGTTTAACAGGAAAATCGCCCTTATTTTCGTCGGAGACCGGTTCGCCCGAGACTGCGTCCACCACCACTCGAATCCCTGCGAACCGGCAGCCAGGCCGTAGGCCGGATCTGGCAAATTAGCTCATCGGTGATCGCGTGTTTGCCTGATAACTTTCCCTAATGCAGAAAATATCATGCCGCCGCCACCGCTTTCACCCGGGCATCATTCGCCAGACTGTTTGGCTGTACTTCGGTTTCACGATGAGCTACCGGGATGTCGAGGATATTTTGGCCGGACGTGGCATCGAAGTCAGCTGCGAAACAGCTCGGTTGTGGGTTCTTAAATTCGGCCAAGCCTACGCCCGCTTCCGAACTTTCCGCAACCAGGCGATGGCAGAGTGGATGATAGTGGCTGCGGCTGTGTGAGCCGCTCTGGCTCTGAGTTTTGGCTATGCCGGCTCAAGTTAAGCTGACCGCCCCCGCGGTGCTAATCCGCGTACATCTCTTCGATCAGATCGGCATATTTGCGGGTCATGGCGTCGCGTTTCAGCTTCATGGTCGGTGTGATCTCGTCAGAGCCGGGCACCAGCGGCGTCGTCATGAAGCGGAATTTCTTGATCTGCTCGACCCGCGAGAAATTGGCGCTGACCGCGTCGATGGCCGCCTGAATGGCATCCACCACCAGTGGCAATCGGCATAATTCCGCCAGATCGTCGATGTTTACGCCAGTCGCTGCGGCCAGAGCTCCGACATTTTCCGGATTGGGTATAATCAGGCAGGTGAGATATTTCCGCCCGTCGCCGACCACCATGGCATCGGCGATCAGCGGGTCGAACTTGAGCTGATTCTCGATCTCGGAAGGCGAGACGTTCTTGCCACCGGCGGTGATGATAATGTCCTTCTTGCGCCCGGTGATGGTCAGGAAGCCGTCTGCGTCCAGCCGCCCCAGGTCGCCGGTATGCAGCCAGCCGTCGATGATGGCCGCCGCACTCTCCTCGGGCATATTCAGATAGCCGCGGATGATATGGGCCCCGCGGACGAGAATTTCGCCATCTTCGGCAATCCTGACCTCCGAGCCCGGCAATGCCTGGCCCACCGAGCCGGGCTTGCGGATATTCAGCGGCGGAAAGCTGACCACGCCCGAGGTCTCGGTCAGACCATAGGTCTCGCGCATATCCAGCCCGAGGGCGAAAAACCAGCGGATCATCTCATGGGCGATGGGCGCGGCGCCGCTCAAGACGGAATGTGCACGGCCCATGCCGATCATATCGCGCAGCGGCCTGAGCACACGCCTTTCCGCGATGCCATGAAGAATACCGAGAAGCCAGGGAATGGATTTTCCCGCCTGCCGCCGCAGCGCCACCCTGTCGCCGATGCCGAGCGCCAGATGATAAGGCACCCGGGACAGCCATGATTGCCGGGCCATGGCGCCGGTAATCCCGGCGTGGAATTTTTCCCACACCCGGGGCACCGAGAAAAAAACCGTCGGCGAGATTTCGCGGAGATTCTCGGCAAATTTCTCGGGGCTCTCGATAAAACTGACGACGGCGCCCGACATCATCGGCCGGAAATCCCCCATCAACCGTTCGCCAATATGGCTGAGCGGAAGGAAGGAGATCAATTCGTCGTCGGGCCCGATGGGCATCAAATCCTGCTGAACGACCAACTGGAACAACAGGTTGGCGTGGCTGAGCATGGCCCCCTTGGGCGGGCCGGTAGTGCCCGACGTATAGATCAGGATGGCCAGGTCATCGGGTCTGGTCCCGGCGATGGATTCCTCCCAGAGCCCGGGTTTTTCGTCATCCAGGACGCGGCCCTTATCAAGCAACTGGCTCCAGTGAAGAACGTCCGGAGCGCCGCTTTTGTCATCGCCGGGCCCGGCGAACAGCACGATATGCTCCAGGCCCGGGACTCTCTCGCGCACAGCCAGTGCGTTCTTCAGCCGGGCGGCATCGGCGAACAGCACGCACGCGCCCGTATCGCGCAGAATATGTTCGACCTGCGCCGGCGCGCTGGTGGTGTAAATGCCCACCGAGGCGGCGCCGATGCCGATGGCGCCCATATCCGCGGCCAGCCACTCCATGCAATTGTCGCCGAGAATACAAATGCTTTCGCCGCGTTTGATGCCCAGCGCCTTCAGGCCAAGGCCGGCTTGGCGCACATGCTTCCCGTAATCACGCCAGCTCAGGGGTTGCCATATGCCATCGATTTTTCTGCGCATGGCGGGCCGCTCGCCGTATCGGGCCACGGTCGCCAGGAATTGCGCGGCAATGGTGGCGGGCTGTTCCGCAGTCGAACCTGTACTCATCTCCCCCATCGAATTTCCTCAGTCCCCGGGTACGACGACAACGCGGACAGTGCCTGTTTCCTTGCGCACCAGATGCTGCAGCGCATCATTGGCGTCGGCTAGTGAATAGCGGGCGCTGACCGAGCCGGACAAATCGAGCCTGCCCTCCACGACCATCAAAAAGAGGTCCTCTATATCCGCCCGGTCCATGCCGAACGATCCAATTACCGACTGTTCGCGACCGACAAAAGCGATCATTGGCGGCAATGACGGGCGCTCCATGCCGACCCCCACGAAAACCGCGCGCCCGCACTTGTCGAGGAGCTTTATCGCCATCTCTGCCGTTTTGGCTCGGCCAACAAATTCCAGCGCCAGGTCGACGCCCCGTCGCCCCAGATGGCTGCGCATGGTCTTTATGGCATCCGCGTCCATCGGGTCCAGTGCCAGGTCGGCGCCCAGTTCCAGCGCCCGTTCGCGGGCCTCGGGCTGGATATCGACCGCCACGATGGTGCCGGCGCCCAGCAGTTTGGCAAGCATCACCGCATGGGTGCCGAGCCCGCCACAGCCGACGACGGCCACCGCCTCGCCCTCAACCAGCTTGCCCCGGCCCCTCAGCGCGTGCAGCGGCGTCGAGACGCCGTCGGTGATGATGGCGGCTATTTCGAATGGCACGCCGTCGGGAATGGGGATCACCGCGCGCGCCGGCGCGGTCATGTAATGCGCCAACCCGCCGTCCCGGGCCATGCCGTAGACCTTGCTGTTCTCGCACAGCGAATGGCGCCCGGCCCGGCAATAGGCACATTCACCGCAATAGGCGCCGGGGAACATGGCGACCCGGTCGCCTTCCTTGTAATCCGTGACATCCCCGCCAACGCCGACCACCGTTCCCGCCGCTTCGTGCCCCAGCGTGATGGGCATGCGCTCGACCGGAATATCGCCGTCCACCGCCAGATGAATGTCGGTGCCGCACAGCCCGCAGGCCGCAACCTTGATCAGAACTTCGTCCGCCTCGGGTACAGGAACCGAAATGCTCTCGATGCTCAGCGGCTCACCCGGCTTGACCAGCCGCGCTGCCATCATTTCGGCCATAGGATACCTCTCAGTCGGGGAGCAGACCCTTGCTCAAAATTTCAAAAACGCGGGCCAGGTCTTTTTTTGTGGGATGGACCGGCGCGCCCAGATTGATCCGCGATTCCTTCAGCACCGTCAGCCCCAGATAAGTCGACCACAGTAAGTCAGCGGCAATCCGGCCCCTGCCGTTGCCCAGAACATCCTCAAGGATTGCCGCCAGCTGCCGGAAATTATCCCCCGAGCGGCGAATGATTCTCTCGCGCACCTCCTCCGATACGTCGGCGGTCGCCATGGGCCGCGCCAGAAAGGCGGAGAGCTGGTAATATTCCGGATGCTCCGCATCGACCTGGCCGTAAAACTTCCAGATGCGGGCGAGTTTTTCCCCGGGCGGCAGGTCCAGCGCCGCGATTTTCTCCAGGCCCCGGGCCCAGAATTCGATGCCCTCGAACAGCAGTGAGGTGAATATCTCGTTCTTGCTGCGAAAATAGAAAAAGAGCGTTGCCTCGGAGAGCGCGCAATTCTTTGCGAT
>JACZSK010000133.1 GCA_022574255.1 Pseudomonadota bacterium | reverse complement strand
ATCGAGCAGTAATCCTCGCCGAGATGAACTGCGACTGTTTCCGCCTCGCAGATTTGTATGAAAGCCTGGCTGAGAATATGCTGGGCGGTATGGGACTGTCGATTACGGAGCCTTCGCATGCTATCCACGACACCATGAACAGATTGACCGGCTTCCCCCGGTGACTCCGCAGTTATATGCAGAATGCTGCCATCTGAGTGTTCCGTTACATCGATAACGGGAATATCATTAAGAAAGCCGGTGTCGTGTGACTGGCCGCCAGAGGTTGGGTAAAAGGCGCTCCTGTCCAGAACAGTGCTCCATTGCTTTTTCTGCCGATTCGTTTCGACAATGCGGGCGTCGAACTCCAGCAGAGTGGAATCATTGTAATAAAGCCGTTCAGTCACAGTGATGGAGTCCCTCTTTTTTCACATTGAGCCGTTTCATGTTGTCAACTGATTGATCAGCGAGCCGATTCCCTCTATGCGCACTTCTATCGTGTCCCCCGGTTTCATGGGCGCGATTCCGGCCGGTGTGCCGGTCAGAATGAGATCACCCGGCAGGAGAGTGAAAATGGACGAGAGGTAGCTAATGAGGAAAGGTATGTCGAAAATCATCTGAGAGATTTTGCCCGACTGCCGCACCTGACCGTTATGGATTCCTTCGATGGTGACATCTTTCCCATCCAGTGACGGAACTATCCAGGGGCCGACCGGACAGAAGCTGTCGAATCCTTTAGCTCTCCCCCACTGCCCATCTTTTTTTTGTAGGTCACGAGCGGTAACGTCGTTGGCGCAGGTGTAGCCGAAGATGGCGCTTTCATATTCCTTCTCGGAATGAATGACCTTTATGTTCATCTTCCGCCTCCTAGATTTCCGCCGCGTCGATCTTGTCATATTCCGCATGGGTGCCGACAAAACGAACGAAGGCAACGGAGTAGCTCTTGTTGATCTTCACGATCAGGCGATATTTGTTTCCGCCGATATTAAATACGACCCGGTTATCTTTCAGAAAACTCGCCGAAGAATAAAACGTTCTGATATCGGCCGGGCTCTGAATATCGAGCGTCGTTATGTCGGCGTACCAGGCACAAAGCGGGGTCTTTGCCTGCGCGTGAATTTTCCAGAAGTCTTTCAGACGCTTTCGTGAAATCACCCGCATTTCAGCACAGTTCCATATTTGGGAACCACTGTCAAGTTCAGTTCCATATTTGGGAACTTGCGGTCAAATTTCGGGAGTGAAAGAAAAGGGCACCGGATGACGGTCAAGAGGGTTCTGGAGAGGGCGGGTTGAGACATTGCCCAATTATTCACGCGCGCCCCTGCGGCTATCTGTTTTTTTGTTTCGGTGCTCCCGAAACCAATGGAGAACGTGTTTTCCCCTTCGCAACAAATGGTAGCATCGGGTATATTCTCCGCCAACTGGTAGAGGAGGCTTTCAATGAGTGTTTCTGATTGGGTTACGGTAGCCGCGATTATTCTGGGGCCGGTATTTGGCGCTTGGTTCGCGATTGAATGGGGCGAACGGCGCATGAAACAGGAGCGGAAGCTTCACGTCTTCCGAATGCTTATGGGCACGCGCAGGGCTGTGATGAGCCCCGAGCACGTGCAAGCACTTAATCTTATTGAAATCGAGTATGCGGACGAGCCGAAGGTCGTTGGGCGTTGGCATGATCTTCTTCAGCACTTCGCCGACCCGCAGCCAAAGCAGGAAGATGAAACGGTGACGGATGAAATGACTCAAGAAGCGAAGTCGGTGTGTCAAAGTAAATTCGACCTGCGGCTTTCAAACGAGCGACAAAAACTACTGGCCAAACTGCTTCAAGAGATGGGAAAGAAACAGGGTTTTGATCTTGAGCAGTTCGATATCAGTGAAGGTGGCTATTACCCCGTTGGATTTGAAAACATCGATCTACAGCAGCAGGCGATCAGGCGTTTTTTCGTGGACATTTACTTGGGGAACAGGGTCTTTCCCATCAGTGTTCGGGAGCTTCAGGAACAGCAAGCTCAGGAGACGGGTAACTGAGTCTAATCAAAGCATGCCACAAATGTATACCACAAGCACACACCACAAAGGGGCTGGCGTGATTGCCAACCCCTTGTAATATATCGTGGAATATATGCTGGTCGGGGAGAGAGGATTCGAACCTCCGGCCCCTGCGTCCCGAACGCAGTGCTCTACCAGGCTGAGCTACCCCCCGCCAGATGACGGCCAAATGGCCGACCGTCCCGGGAACGCCAGTGGAGCGAAGGATCGAACTTGCCTTTCCACCAGCGGGCGCGGTTATACCGCGCCGCGAATTGGGACACAAGAGGCAGCTTTGACCCTCTCCGGTCTTATCCGGCTTTCCGCGCTTCAGCCGTCTTTGGCAAGCCAACCGTCCAGCGTAAAGGCGTCGTCGTCCCTGGAGAGCAGCAGCAGGAAGATAATCATCATCACATAGGTGAGGGTGTGGCCGACCAGATCGTAAAAGGGATTTTCCAGCAGGTGCCCGTAGGTGGTGATGATCAGCAATCCGGCGAAGCCGGCCAGCACCTCGCGCCGCCGCCAGCCGACCAGCAGCAACAGGCCGCCGGCCAGTTCGACCAGCGGGATGGTATAACCGAGTGTCCAGAGCAGCGGCCCGGGTATCCAGCTATCGGCAAAGCGCTCGACAAAAACGGAACTGGCGAACCCCTCCAGGCCGATGGTGAAGGTCTTGTGATAGCCGATCAGGGCGAACTCGAGCCCGAGGATCCAGCGCACCATAAAAACCGCGATTGCCTTGTTGGATAGTGAACAGAGATAGCCCAGCATAATTAACCCCCCAATTGTCTTGTTGGCTTGTGGGCGCTGCTTAATGCGCCCGGTTGATGCAAAAATCCACGACCCCAGACAGGGCGCTGCGTGCCGGCGACGCCGGAAAAATAGCCAGCGCATCGCGCGCCATGGCGCCGTAATGCCTTGCCCGATCGATGGTGTCGGCAATGGTGCCATGGCGGTGGAGCAGCGCCACCGCCTTTTCAAGGTCTCCATCTTGCTGTTTCTGGCGCTCGACCGTGCGCTTCCAGAAGGCGCGCTCTTCCTCGTCGCCGCGCCGGTAGGCCAGAATCACCGGCAGCGTGAGCTTGCCCTCGCGGAAATCATCGCCGATGGTTTTACCCAAGGCTTCCTGAGCCGCCGAATAATCCAGCGCGTCATCGACCAGCTGAAAGGCGATGCCCAGGTTCTTGCCGTAGCTCTGCAGCGCCAGTTCCTCTGCCTCGGGGCGCTCGCCGACCACCGCCGACACCTGGCATGCGGCGGCGAACAGCGACGCCGTCTTGGCCGTAATAACTTCCAGATAAGCTTCCTCGCCGGTGGTTGTGTCGTTGCTGGTCATCAATTGCAGCACCTCGCCCTCGGCAATGGTTGAGGAGGCCGCGGAGAGAATGCGCAGCACCTTGAGCGAGCCGTCGTCGACCATCAGCTCGAAGGCGCGCGAGAAAAGAAAATCGCCGACCAGCACGCTGGGCTTGTTGCCCCACAGCACGTTGGCGGTCTTGCGTCCGCGCCTCAGCCCGCTTTCGTCGACCACGTCGTCATGCAGCAAGGTGGCGGTGTGGATAAACTCCACGCAGGCGGCCAGGCTGGTGTGGCGGCGGCCTTCGTATCCCACCAGTTTTGCCGAGGCGAGAGTCAGGATAGGCCGCAGCCGCTTGCCGCCCGAGGCGATCAAGTGCCCGGCCAGTTGCGGGATCATCGCCACCGGGCTTTCCATGCGGCGCAGGATAATCTCGTTTACTTCGGCCATGTCGCTGGCGACCATTTCCTGCAGCCGCTCGAAGGCGCCTTCGCCGTTATTATCCTGCGCGGCGCGGGTGTCACCGGTTTTCGCAAAATGAGTGTCTTCGCTGCCCTGCAGTTTCTTCAGGGGTAATATCTCGCCCACTGCGCGTTCCTTTAGTTTGTATGCGGCTGTTTCTTTTCCGCATTTGCGGTTTATGATCCGCTATGGTGAAGGTAGTTCGCAAATGTGGACCGGGCAAGGGTAATGGAGTTCAGACCCTAAATGAAAGAGCTTCTGCGCACCAACGATCTGGTGCTGATTTCATATATAGAGGTGCTTCTGCGCCGCGAGGATATTGAGCCCATGGTGCTGGATGCCAACGCCAGTATTCTGGAGGGCAGCATTGGTATTCTGCCGCGCCGCATCGCCGTGATCGACGAAGACTATAACCGCGCCCGCACGGCGTTGCGTTTCGCCGGGCTCAAAGAAGAACTGCGCGAACCTTGAGAGCCGGTTTTTTGTTGACGAGACACCGCCAATGGCCGCATCACAGCCCTGAAACGGCTTCCGACCGGCCCGGGATTTGCCCCCGAACCTGACTTAAAGAAGAGTGCATATCCATGTTTCACCGCCTGATGGCCTATCTGAATATCTTCCGTTCCAACCCGGCGCCGATCGTTGCGGTGGTGCGGCTTACGGGCATTATTGCGCCGTCGGGGCGGCTGCGCCAAAGCCTCAACCTGGCCAATACGGCGCGGCTGCTGGCCCGGGCTTTCGGCATATACGGGGTCAAGGCGGTGGCTCTGTCGATCAATTCGCCGGGGGGCTCGCCGGTGCAGTCGGCGCTGATAATGCAGCGCGTGCGCGACCTGGCGAGCGAGAAAAACGTGCCGGTGCTGACCTTCGCCGAGGATGTGGCGGCCTCGGGCGGCTATATGCTGGCGCTGGCCGGCGACGAGATTTTCGCTCACGAAGCCTCTATCGTCGGCTCCATAGGCGTCATATCCGCGGGCTTCGGCTTCCCCGAGGCGATCAGCAAGCTGGGCATCGAGCGGCGTATTTATACCGCCGGCGAGAAGAAGGCGCTTCTCGATCCTTTCAGCGAGGAGAAGGAAGAAGACGTGGCCCGCCTCAAGGAATTGCAGGGTCAGATGCACGAGTATTTCAAGGGGCTGGTAAAGGAGCGCCGCGGGCGCAAGCTAAAGGCCACCAAAGGCGCGGCGGCGAAGATTTTTTCCGGCGACGTCTGGCTGGCCAGGGATGCCGAGAAGCTGGGCCTGATAGACGGCATTGGTGATTTGCGCGGCATATTGCGCGAGCGTTTTGGCGAGAACGTGAAAATCAAGATGATCAGCCAGAAAAAAACCAAGTTCGCAGGGCTGCTGGGTCTGGCCCAGCGTTTTGGTGGTGCTGGTGATACTGGCGATGCCGGCGACACGGGCTGGGCAGATGACCTGCTGGGCGCCGTCGAGGCGCGGCTCTTCTGGTCGCGTTATGGGCTATAGGGGGATTGATCCGTGAGTGGTGATGCAAAACTGGATGATCTGCGCGCCAGCATCGACAATATCGACGCGGCGCTGGTCGCCATTCTGGCCGAGCGTTTCAAGATCACGCAGCGGGTGGGCGAGTATAAGGCGGCTCAAGGCCTGCCCGCCGCCGACCCGGAGCGCGAAGTGGTTCAGATCGCGCGGCTCAGGAGGCTCGCCAAGGAGGCCAACCTGGATCCCGAATTCACCGAAAAATTCCTCCAGTTCATCATCACCGAAGTCATCCGCCTGCATGAGCAGATAGGCGACGGGGCGTAGGGGGCTGTCGACGCTCCCCCGCTCGTCACTCGCCGACCCCCCGCTCGTCACTCGCCGACTTGATCGGCGAGTCCATCTCTCCGGTGCTTTGATCTCGAAAAGAAAGACTGGATTCGCCGATCAAGTCGGCGAATGACGAAATTAGGAAGATGTTGCCGGGGCGACGATAGGGCTCTAATGACCTATCATGTTGACCTGCTTTTTGGCGGAGGGTAGTTTCTCGCCAACACCCGGCCAACACCCGGCCAACACCGGGCCAACACCCGGTAAGTCCACCTTGTAATCCCGTTAGGCGACCGCCATTCCCATGCCCGCCAAGAAAACAGAGCCAAGCCGGTCCTTCCAGGACCTGATTCTGACCCTGCAGGCCTATTGGGCGGCGGAAGGCTGCGTCATCCTGCAGCCCTATGATACCGAAATGGGGGCTGGAACCTTCCATCCGGCGACGCTGCTGCGCGCGCTCGGGCCAAAGCCCTGGAGAGCCGCCTATGTGCAGCCCTGCCGGCGACCCACCGACGGGCGCTATGGCGAAAACCCCAACCGGCTACAGCATTATTACCCGTTTCAGGTGATCCTGAAGCCC
>JACZSK010000034.1 GCA_022574255.1 Pseudomonadota bacterium | reverse complement strand
GTCGCGCATCATCGCCCTCAGGTCGGTGCCCGAAATCAGGCACACCCGGCAGGCCGTCAGCGCCAGCGCGGTGGCGGCGTGGGGTTGCTCGGCAAAGAAAGAGCGCCAGCCGATTGTCTCGCCGTCCACGATCACCCGGAAGCCGGTCTCGTGGCCGAAGGCATCAAAACCGCGCAACAGGATATTGCCATGCTCTATGCAATAAATGCCCTTGGGGTCGTCGTTCTGGTGGAAAACGGATTCGCCGGGCTGGTATTCGAAAGTGCGCCGCACGCGCGTCAGATGGTCAAGGCCCTCCTGGCCCAACTCCGACCATTCCACCTGCGGGCAGGTGGCGCAGTCGGCGCAATTCTTGGGCATCGGGCGTAGGTCGAACATCGCTGCATCCTAATCAATCGCGAACCGAAAGACAAAGAGAGCAGTGCGGCATATGCCCGCAACTGACCTGCCACCGGCTTTCCCGCAAGCTGGCCAGAGAAACCTGGGCGCCAACGCGATCATAACCGAAAAGCCGGCGTAATCCCCCATAAATCGTTGAAAACATGACATTTATCATCTTTTTCGATGGGCATGGTCAAGGCCGCAAACCCCCTTGCCGGGTAAAATGCTGACCGTGGGAGCAGTAATTCGGCGGCTTTCACGAAGACAGACATCAACCAAGCCAAAATGGGAGGGATCGATGAGAAAACATCTTATTCGAGCAACTTCGGCGTTATTCGCAGGGCTGCTGCTTTCAGCACTGCTGCCCGTGGCGGAGGCGGACGCGATACCCGCTTTCGCGCGGCGCAATGATCTGGCATGCAGCACCTGCCATGCGGCATGGCCGCTGCTGAATGAGACCGGCCGCAAGTTCAAGGAGAACGGGTTCAAGTTTGCAAGGGGTGAAGAGGCGGGAAATGTTATTTCCGATTTTCTGAACCTCGATGCCAACTTCCCCATCTCCGCCATCATCGTGGCCCGGCCTTTCGACAAGAAGGAAGGTGGAGACCATAAAATCCGCGCCATCCATGAGTTCGAGATCATGATAGCCGGGACGATTTACAAGAATGTCTCCGGCTTCGTGGAAATCGAAGGCGAGGATGAAGAGAACTTCGAGCCGGCAATCACTGGCTGGCTCACATGGCATCCCAGCGAGGCGGTAAATGTCCAGCTTGCTTATGGCGCAGCGTTTGGCGCTGATTCCTACGACACGCTGGCAAATGCCAGGCGTCTGACCCGCGGTCGCAACGCGGTTATCGATCAGAAGTTTGGCGGCGCCGACAACAACGGCAAACTGAGGGACAATCGGCAGGTTATCTCGATCTACGGTCGGCCGATGCCCAAGTTGTTCTATCTGGTGGGCTATAGCGGCAACCCCAAGGATGCCGAGGGCGTGAATGCTGCCACATTCAATGCGCGGGTGGCCTATGACGTACTGCCCGAGCTGACTGTTGGTGCTTTCGGAATGGTCGGCACATGCAAGGCGACGGCGGCCAATTGCGATCTTGACCGCGACTTCCAGCGCCTTGGCTTCGATGTGCAGGGCCAGTATGGAAACGCCACCTTCCATGGGGCCTACATGACCACCAAGGACGATGCGAACGCCCTGGATATCAATGGCCTGTTACCTGAGACGAAGAACAGCGCCTGGTACGCCGAAGCCATCTATGCCTTCCAGAAGGACGGTCGACCCTGGATCGTGCCGAGCGTTCGTCTCGACCAGTATGAAAAGAGCGACGGCACCCAGGACTTCACCGAAGTCACCATGAACCTGAGCTACTACATGGCCCAGAACGTGAAGGTCTACGGTGAGTGGTTCAAGCAGGTGGATGTCCCCGCCGGAATGACCAAAGGCGGAAGGTTCACCATCCAGATAGTGGCGGGTTTCTAGAGGACCTCCCATTGCCTCTGAAACCGGGGGGGTGCAGACAAAGCACCTCCCCGGAGCTTTTTGGGCAACAACGGAAGTCTCGCAAGTCCGGGCGACGCCTGTTCAGCGTCGTTCTTTTCTGCTCTAATCCGCTCCGCAGTTGTCCACACCACCGAACAGCAGAGAGAATGACCCTGCCCCGAGATTCCCTGCCCAGAGTATGCCTGATTGGCGCCGGAACCAGTGGCTTGATAACCGCCAAGGTGCTGAAGGATCACGATATTCCCTTTGACTGCTTCGAGAGGGGCAGCGGGCTGGGCGGCCTGTGGCGGTTCCAGAACGATAACGGCATGTCCACCTGCTACCGCTCACTGCATATCAATACATCCAAGCGAATGATGGAATTATCGGATTTCAGTTTTCTGCCCGAGATCGCCGAATATCCGTCACATGGCGAAATTCTCTCCGAGTTCGAGCGCTACGCCGATACCTTCGATCTGCGCCAGCATATTGCCTTCAGCACGACGGTTGAACATTGCCAGCGTGAAAGTGAGGGCGGCTGGCGCATCAGCATCACCGGCCCCGGCGGCAGCGAAGAACGCCGGTACGATTTCCTGATGGTCGCCAACGGCCACCATTGGGATCCCCGCATGGCGGATTTCCCGGGCGCGTTCGACGGCGCGCAGATCCACGCCCATCATTATGTGGATACCACCGACCCCATTGATCTGGCCGGCAAGAATGTGGTCGTCGTGGGCATGGGCAACTCGGCCATGGATATAGCCTGCGAGCTGGGCCATATGGGCCAGGGCGCGCAGAGGGTCTATCTTGCCCAGCGCTCCGGCGTGTGGATAATCCCCAAGATTCTCGGCTCCATCCCGCAGGACAAATTCATGCGCCACCCCATGGTCAAGCCGGGGTTGGGCGAGCATATCAAGCGCCGGCTGATCCCCAAGGCGATGGGCCGCTTTTTCAATGACAAGCTGATCCAGACAATCATCAAACTAACCGTGGGACACCCGACACGGGTCGGCCTGAAGGCGCCAGAGGAGCCTTTCCACATGCGCCATCCCACGGTCAGCCAGGAAATCCATAACCGTCTGGTCCACGGCGACGTCATACCAAAGGGCAATATTCGCGAACTCAGGGGCAAAGAGGTGGAATTCGAGGACGGCTCGGTGGAGGAGGTCGACGCCATCATCCACGCCACCGGCTATCGCATCAACTTCCCCTTCTTCGACAAGAGTTTCGTGGCCGCCGAGGGCAACTCCATCCCCCTGTTCCAGCGCATTTTTGATCCGCGCTTCAACGATCTGGCCTTTGTCGCGCTGGTTCAGCCGGTCTGCGCCATGATGCCCATCGCCGAGTTGCAGGCCAACCTGATCGCCGATTATATCACCGGCGAATACCACCTGCCGGAACCGGACGAGATGCGGCGGCGCGGTCAGGCTGTGGATGCCGCGATGAAGGCCCGCTATACCGCCTCGCAAAGCCACACCATCCAGATCGACTGTCCGGAATACAGCTTTTACCTGCGCGAGGAATGGAAGCGCGGCAAAAAGCGGGCAATACGCGCCGGCAATGCCCTGCCGGTTTCAGCGCGGGCGGCGGACCCTTCGGAAAATTCCACCAGGGCAGCCGAGTAATGCCGGCCTCGTTGCAGGTGCCTGTTTCGCACAGGACAGCACGGAAACTGACACGGGCCGTTTTTCGCCTGATGGCGTTTCTTCGGCGCAAAGAGGAAATGGCAGAAGAGCCGGCATTGCCCTGGCAAGTGCGGGTGATCCTGAAAATCGTCGGGTTGTTCGAGACGCCGCAGTTGCCCCCACCGGGAAAGATGCGCAAGCTCTACCGCCTGCTGACCATTCCCTATCACCTGAGCAGCCCAAGGATGGCGGAAGTGACCGACCACGGGGTTCCGGACGGCCCGAAGCTGCGGCTGTATCGCCCAGCGGGCCTTGGGGAGCCCGCAGCGGCACTGGTTTATTTTCATGGCGGCGGCGGCGTGGTCGGTGATCTGGAGAGCCACGATCCCTTGTGCCGTTACCTTGCCGCAAAAGCCGGTATTGTGGTCGTCTCTGTCGACTACCGCCTCTGCCCGGAGCATAAATTTCCGGCGCAGATCGAGGATGCCGCGGCTGCCCTGGAATGGACACGGGCCAACGCGGATATGCTGGGCCTTGACGCCGCGCGCATTGGCGCCGGCGGTGACAGCGCCGGGGCCTACCTGGCGCTGCTCCTGGCCTGCCAATCCGGCGAACGAAATGCAGACTGTCCGAATTTCCTTTGGCTTGTTTACCCCTTCACCAGCCTGGATGCCGACACGCCTTCGCGGCGGGAGTTCACCGAGGGTCTGATTCTGACAACACCGGTCCTGGACTATTTCAAAAGCCATGCTGAAGGGGGTGCGGTGCCGCCGTCGCTGGAAGACCAGGACTTCGCCGCCTTTCCGCCCGCCCTTCTGGTGACGGCGGGGTTCGATCCGCTGCGCGACGAGGGGCGGGCGCTGGCCGTGCAGATGAAATCCGCCGGCGTTCAGGTGACCCACCTGCATTACCCCCGCTTGCTGCATGAATTCGTCTCCATGGGCGGTGTGGCGCCGGAAGCGCGCGCCGCGCTGGACGCGGCGGCAGCGGAACTGAAATTGCTGGCAGCGACCACAACCATTGAAAGTTAGCCGCCAGGAGCCGCGCTACAATCGTACATGGTTCGCCCTGGCGCGCCGCATGTTCCCTTCATCCCTTATCACCACCTTATCACCAAAAATTGAGGGTGGCATTTCTGGCGGCAGGGGCCATATTGAGTCTTCGGGTTTATTTTCGGCACCTGAAGCCCTGACGCCTTTCCTGGATACCCCTGATGAGCAAAGCGATTTTCGTCGATGGTTCGCTGATGCGCCATATTATGGTGATGACCGGGGCGGCGACGGTCGGCGTTTCGGCGATGTTTGCCGTCGATCTGGCCGACATATGGTTCCTCAGTCAACTGGACGATGTGGCCATCACCGATGCCATCAGCTACGCCGGACCAATATTGTTCTTCACCGCGTCGGTCTCCATCGGTTTGATGATTACCATGGGGGCGCTGGTTTCGCGCTCGTTGGGGGCGCGGCGCTTTGGCCGTGCGCGACGCCTGGCGACCAGCATTTTCGCCTATTCCTTCCTCATTGTCAGCGTTATCGCGGCGCTGGTCTGGGCCTATGTGCCGGAGCTGCTGACGCTGCTGGGCGCCGAAGGGCGCGCCCACGAGCTTGGGCAACTGTATTTGCGCATTATCCTGGCGACCATGCCGCTGTTGTCCCTGTCGATGAGCGCCGGCGGCCTGCTGCGTGCTTACGGCGACGCAAAAATGACCATGTGGGTCACGGTCTCGGGGGCGCTGGTGAATGCCATCCTCGATCCGATCCTGATTTTCGGTTTCGACCTGGACGTGGTGGGCGCCGCAATCGCCACTGTGGCAGGGCGCATGGTGATGCTGGTCATCGCCGTCTGGGCGGCTTTCTTCCGGCATAAGGCGCTTGCCGCTTTCAGTATGCGCCATCTCAAACTGTATATTCCGGCTATTTCAGGAATTGCCGTTCCGGCGATCCTGACCAATGTGGCAACGCCCTTGGGCGCCGCCTATGTGACCCGGATGATGGCCGAATTCGGCGACGGCGCGGTCACCGGCCTGAATATCGCCACCCGGCTGAACAACGTGGTTTTTGCCATCATGTTTGCGCTGTCGGGGGCGGTGGGTCCGATCATCGGTCAGAATTTTGGCGCCGGACAATTTGCCCGCGTGCGCCAGTCATTTTTTGAAGCGCTTAAATTCATGGGGCTCTACGTGGTGATAGCGGGCCTGTTGCTGTATCTGCTGCGCGAGCCGCTGATCGCCAGTTTCCACCTAACGGGCATCGCCGCCGAACTGCTGTGGCTGTTCTGCAGCGGGCTGGCCGTAACCTTCCTGTTTTCGGGCTGCCTGTTCGTTGCCAATGCCGGCTTTAACAATCTCGGCCGGCCCCATTATTCGACTTTGTTCAATTTCGGCAGGGCAACCCTGGGGACCATCCCCTTCGTATATCTGGGGGCAATTCTGTGGGGCGCAAAGGGTGTGCTGGTCGGTCACGCGTTTGGCGGCGTGCTGTTCGGCGTTGCCGGCTATGCCGCGGTGCTGTGGCATGTGGGACGCATTGAGCGGGGCGAAGTTATCGTACCCGGCATCCGCCGGCCCGGCAAACAAGGCTAGGCTCTGCTGAAAGGGGCAAACATGAGTGATCTGCTGTATTGGGAGGACCTGCCCGAAGAGGGCTGCAAGGTCTATGACGTGGTCTATACGGTGTCGAAGGAAGAAATCATCGATATCGCGCAGCGTTATGACCCCCTGCCCTTCCATCTGGACGAAGAAGCCGCAAAGAAAACCATTTACGGCGGGCTGACCGCTCCCGGCGTGCTGACCCAGTGCATCAATGTCTGGTTGATTTTTCATTCGTTGCCCCGCGCCGCGGTGATCGGCCTGGTGGGCAAGGACGAGGTGGTGTTTCCGCTCCCTGTGCGCCCCGGAGACAAGTTGCATCTGGAATCAGAGGCCCTGGGGAAACGCCGGTCGCGCTCCAAGCCGGACCGGGGCCTTAACCGCACGCGCTTCATCGTCAGGAACCAGAACGACGAAATTGTCTACAGCGCCATCCATACCGGCATGTTTTTCACCCGCGATGCCGACCCCGAGTTAGCAGAGGCCGGGGCACCGCAAAAGCCCTGAACCCAGGCCCAAATCGCAGGCCCTGATCGCAGGCCTTGATCGCAGAGGCGCGATGGGGCAGATTGCCCCATCAATTCTGGCCCGAAATGTGAGTTCCGACCATGATGCGCCTTGCGACTGCCCTGATAGTATCCCTGTCTCTCGCCGGCACCCTTACCGGCTGTGGCATATTCGGCGACGAAGAGTCCGCTGACCTCGTCGAGGACAACCCCACCAGCGCGCCAGTCACCAAGGACCTGGTGAAGGGCCTGCCCCATGACATGCGGGGTGATACCGAGAATGCGCGCCATACAAATCAGCCGCTGCGCGGTGATGACGACGCCGGCGACGGCGAGTAAGGCCTCAGCCCGCGCGGGCCTGGATTTCCGCCAGCAGAGCGTCAAGAACAGCCAGCGTCCCGCGGTCAGCATCACCTGTCACGTCACCGCAGCGCCAGTGGCTCTGGAAAGCCGTTACGACCGCCCGCGTCTCGGCGCAATACTCGCCGGTGAGCGGAATACCGTAGCCGAAATCTCTGAATTTCTGCTGCATCGCCCGGACCGCGTCCCCGTCGGAGAGTTGCAGCGCCTCCCCGCAAGCGAATTCATTTTCCGGCCACAGGCCAATCCCGGCATCCGCCAGCAGGTGCCAGTCAAAGAGCGCGCCGGGGTCTTCCTTGCGCCCGGGCGCCACGTCGGAATGGCCAAGTACCCTCGCCGCCGGAATGGCGTGCCGCGCCACAATATCCTGAGCCAGCGCCACAAGCGCCTGCATCTGTGCATCGGGGAAATCGCGATAGCTGAACTCATGGCCCGGGTTCTGTAATTCGATGCCAATTGAGCAGCCGTTGATATCGGTCTCGCCCGCCCAGCTGGCAACGCCCGCATGCCAGGCGCGCTGGTCCTCGCCAACCAACTGGTACAACGTGGCGTCCTCGTCGATCAGGTAATGGGCCGAGACCTTTGAAGCAGGATCGGCCAGCCGCGCCAGCGCGGCCTCCGCGCTTTCCATGCCGGTATAATGCAGCAGCAACATATCCGGCGCGCGATCTTCAGGCCTTTGGTCAAAATTTGGCGATGGCCGTTTTTCCATTTCCACGCCCCTGTCCATCACCCGGTTCCATTGCCGTCAGCGCGCGCGCTCTGGCCCAGTTTATTTATTTCCTGCCTGTTGCGGAAGGTAATCACCATAACTCCCGCAAAGGTCAACAGCCCGCCGGCGACCACCCGGGCGCTCATCACCTCGCCAAGCACAAGGATTGACAGAATGACGCCAAAAAGAGGCGCCAGCACGGTGAAAGGCATTACACGGCTGACCGGGTTGCGCTGTAAAACATAATAAAAGGCGGCATGCGCAAACACCGTGGAAATTACGCCTGTGTAGACCAGGGCACCCAGGGCCTGCCTTGAGGCGCCAAGTGTGAGCGCGATCTGCCCGCTCTCCATGAAAAAGGAAAGCAGGAACTGGGTCGTGGAGGCAAGCAGCGACAGCCAGGCCATGAACACAAGGGGTGGCACATTTCCCAGCCGCCGCATCTGGATGGTGCCGAAGGAAAAGGCGGCGACGCCCGCCAGAATGAGCAGGACCGCATCAATATACTCGAACACACGGGGGTCGAACCCAAGCAGCACTATGCCGGCCAGTGAGGTAATTGTGGCGGTGATGCGCCAGAACCCGACCTTCTCTTTCAGCAGGACGACCGCCAAAATCATCGAAAAGGGCACCGCCGCCTGTGAAACGATCGCCACGGTCGACACATCGCCGGCGCGGGCAAAGCCGATATAAACCAGCGCGAAATTCAGCACGCCGATGTTGAGCGCCGTAAATATAAGCTGGCGCATGCGGCCCGGCTGTATCTTGAGGAACGGAATCAGGATCACACCCGAGATCAGGAAACGCAGCGCCGAAGCAAAAACCGGCGGTATCTCGGTGACCGTGAATTTCACGGCAAGAAAATTGGTGCCGCCGATCAGCGTCACCAGCAGCAGCAGCGCCATATGTTTCGTGCGCATTACCAAATTCCCAAAAATTCGAATGCCTGGCCAACCCCGCGGGGTCATGCGCCGGCAGCTACTGCTATTTCAGTCCGCGCTGCTCTTCCAGCCTGTCGTAAGCCGCGTTAATGGCCGCCAACCGGTCATTCGCCACCTCGATGAATTCCTGCGGCATGCCCTGGGCGATCAGTTTGTCAGGATGGTTTTCCTTGATCAGCGTGCGGTACCTTTTCTTCAGATCCTTATCGCTTATGTCCGGCGATATCCCCATAATCGTATAAGGGCTGGCCCTGTCGGGGCCCATATGCAGCGCCCTGATCGATTCATACTGGGCGTCCGAGAAACCGAAAATTCGCGCCACGTTATCCAGATACTCGATCTCCGCCGGATGCATGATGCCGTCGGCGTTGGCGATATGGAACAGGGCGCCCAGCAGGTCTTCCAGCACCTGGGGCGTTTCCTTGAACAGCCGGGCAATCTGTGCCGCATAAGCTTCGTAGCCAGCGGTATCCTTGCGCGCCATATCAAAGACCCGGCCCACGTTACGCACTTCATGGGGCGGGATTTTGAAAACCTCCCTGAAGGCTTCAATTTCGTCCCGGGTCACCTGGCCATCGGCTTTAGCCATTTTGGCGCTCAGCGCGATCACGCCAATGGTGAAAGTGATCTTGCGGGTGGCGCCCTCACCAGCGCGGCCGGCCGCGCCCACCAGGCCGGAATCGACGGCATGGCCAACGCTGGCGCCCAACAGCGCGCCCAGCGGCCCGCCTATGGCGAAGCCGGCAGCCCCGCCGATTATTTTTCCCCAAACACTCATGGCCGCCTTCTATCACAGACAGCGGCGCATTGGCAAAACGATCTTGAAGCGCACGGGGGCTTTGCACCAACCACTATTTCCGGGCTGACCAATAGGTAATCCTGCCCAGCGGCGTAACCATATGGGCCGCCTCGTGCAGCCCCTTGAAACCGGCATCGGCGATCAGGCCCGGCACCAGGCCCTGGGCATTGCTGCGGGTGGTCGCAAAGCCATCCAATAGCTGCACCAGAAAGAATCCGGCGCGTAGCAGCGGATTGCGCTGGCGCCCCCAGTCGGCCAGGACGAAACGTCCGCCCGGCTTAAGCACCCGGCGAATTTCGGCCAGCGCCAGTTTCTTCTGCTCGACCGTCAAATGATGGAAAACCAGCAATGTACAGACACCGTCCTGGCTGGCGTCATCGAGGGGCAATCGGCCACCATCGTAATGCACCAGACTGGCTTTAACGCCGGCATGCTGAAGCTTGGCGCGCGCGATCTCCAGAATTTCAATGTCCACATCGACCCCGGTCAGCAACAGGTCCGGCTGGCGCTTTTTCAAGACAACCAGGTTCGACGCCGTACCGCAACCAAACTCCAGAATAGCCGCGCCCAGCGCCGGGGCCAGGGTATCCGCCAAGCGTCCGCGCATACGCCGCTCAGGCATGCCCAGACTAATCAGCGCATCATAGAAACGCGTCAGCCAGGGAAAACTAAGTGCGGGAATATAATTCTTCTGCCCGGGGCCAGCGGGCGAATCCGGTGTCATCGCTCTCTCCCTATTCCGCGGAACTGGTTAAACATATGGGAAGGCGAGGCGCGCAACCAATGAAAAACCGAAAGAAGAATTCGGGAGGCCGGTTACCGGCTGTGCGGGCGGCCCTTCTTGATCTCAACATACACCACCGCCTTGTCGATGGTCTGGCCGTCCTGGGCCAGTGGAATGTAAAGAGAGCGGATCGAAAGGATATTGCCGTCGGCCAGTTCACCCCGCGTATCGGCCAGAACCGGCGCGCGCAGATCAACCATCAGGGATACGCTCTTGCAGGCGCGCGCGGCCGCATTCTTGTTGGGATGCTCGGTTACGCTGCGCCCGGTCAACTTGCCGTAGAAACGCTCGACATTGCTGCCTATCAGGCGGAGGATAACATCATCAAGCGCGCCATCTTCGCCGAAAACCAGATCCAGAATCACTATATTCAGCAGATGGGGCTTCAGTTCCTCCGGTTTGACATCAGCCCGCGACAGGAGCCGTCCGGGCTTCATTTTTCTGCGGAAATAGGCGAAAAATTCGCCCAGCGGACCCTCCAGCGCGTCAAGCGCGCCGCCGTGCAGATTCTCATGCTCGACATTCACCAGATCGCTGCGGTCGGGCTGGTTCCGGTTACTGCCTTGTAACGACATTACAAACAGCCTCGTATCTCTGCCGACCCCTTGATGCCCGTGCGAGGCAGGTTAAAGCTAACAAACATGCACCAATAAATTGTTAATGCGATCACCGGGAGTTCTGGTCGCAGACCCATTCCTGACATCCATGCATGGCGCCGGTTAGAAAAATTCGCGTGACCCTGGCCGTGCGAAGACCTAAATAAAAAAACCCGCACAGCCTTCCAGGAGCGTTACACCACGTTTGCAGAGACCCCCAAGCCGCCTTATTACGCCGTCAGCTTCACCTCTACCCACGGGGACGATCTTGAAGGATACGACGCGGAACTGGCAGCGATCAGCGAACTGGCAGCCAGGCAGCAAGGTTTCCTGGGCATCGAGTCCGCGCGCACCACCGAGGGCTTCGGCATCACCATTGTCTATTACGACAGCCTGGAGGCGATCGACGGATGGCGCCAGAACACCGATCACAAGCGGGCCAAGGCCCGCGGGCGGCAGACATGGTACGACCGTTATATCCTGCGCATCTCCAGGGTGGAGAGCGCCACGGATTTCCGGCGTCAGAGTTGAGAAATAACCGACAAAGTTTTTCTAACCTGGTCGCCTAGATATTCTCGCGTGCGCTTCTCTTCGCCAGTCCCTAAATCTGTTTCATCGACTGCAACTGATGAAAACAGGATTTTGGCAATGCCCACCGTGCTGATCACCGATGCCGAACGGGGAATCGCCCCCGAATTCGTTCGCCAATATGCCAGGGACGGCTGGCGGGTGATCGCCACCTGCATGCAGCCCGCGGCGGCGGAAGAACTCACCAGCATCGCCGATGAATATGTGACCGTCGAAATTCACACGCTGGACGTGACCGACCGCGACGCCATATATGAGCTGGCGACCAAGCTGGAAGACACGACCATCGACATCCTGCTGAACAATGCCGGCGTGGTCTCAACCGACAGCGATAATCTGATGGCGCTGCTGCCCCAGCGCATGTGCGGTTTGGACTTCCCGGAATGGGAAAAATTGTTTCGCATCAATACGCTGGGTCCCATGGCCATGGTCGAGGCCTTTGCCGACCTGGTGGCGGCCAGCGGCGAGAAAAAAATTATATCGCTTTCCTCCCGGCTGGCGTCAATCGCCAATAATAACGACGGCGCCTATTACGCCTATCGCTCGACCAATGCGGCGCTGAATGCCGCCATGCGATCGATGGCGATCGACCTTGCCCCCAGCGGCATTGCCTGTGCGGTCCTTCATTCGGAAGACCTCGACACGCCCTCCTTCCCGGCCATGCCCCCGCCGGAGGGCCGCACGGCAGTCCGCAACGTGGAAAGCCTGCGGGCGCAGATCGCCGCATTGGTGCCGGAAAATGCCGGGCGTTTCCTTGGCCCCGATGGCCGCGAGGTTGCCTGGTAACCGCCCGTTCCTTCGTAGCGGCCCGCAAGATTACCCCAACAACTTGTAATTGCGCACGCGGCATGCTGGACTTGGCCGGCCAGAGTCGCAGAATGGATTTGCGCGCCAACCTAATCAAGTTGGGGGAAATTATGAGTGATTATCAGTTTGAATCCGAAGGCGCGCCAGAAGGAGCCTCGGTGGGCGCCATTGACTGGAGCAATGTCGAATATGGCGGTTTCTGGATCCGCTTTGTCGCCTGGATTCTTGACCAGATGATTTTATCGTTCAGCACGGGTTTCTTGTTTGGCAGCTATCTTCTCGGCGGCGGAACGTTTTCCAATCCCGGGGGTGGTGCTCAAGGCGAATTTTCGCTTCTGCTAATAGTTATAGTGATCTTTTATTTTGTGGGTTTCTGGTCATGGAAACAAGCCACGCCCGGCAAAATGGCTCTCGGCCTGGTTGTCGTGGACGCCGAAACCGGCCAGCCGGCCAGCCCGGTCAAATATGTTTTGCGCTATCTCGGTTATATCGTTTCGGCTGTGGTCATTTTGATTGGCTATATCTGGGTTGCCTTCAACCCGCGCAAACAGGGCTGGCATGACCTGATCGCCGGCACCGTGGTGGTCAAGAAAAATACGCTTTAGGGGATTGGTGGACAACGCATTTGGGCGATCGACCCGACAACAGGATGTGGGGAATTTTCAGAAGCCCCTATCACGCGGGCCTGGCGGTGGCTTATGGCTTTGTGTGGCTGGCCATGGCCATTGCGCCACCCCCTGGCCGCTTCAGATGGTTCCTGGGAAATATTCTGGTTTTCGCCACCGTCGCGCTGATGGTGGGGATATACCGGCGCCTGCCCCTGTCCAACCTGTCATATACGCTGATCGCCCTGTTCCTGGCGCTGCACACATATGGCGCCTATTATACTTACAGCGAAGCGCCATTGGGCTTTTGGCTGGCCGATGTTTTTGCCGCCGACCGCAATCATTATGACCGGGTCATCCATTTCCTGTTCGGCCTGATGATCTATTGGCCCTTGCGCGAGTTGGCGGAGCGCGGCATGCGCGTGCCCGCCCGCTGGGTGGGGGTCATCGGGTTGCTGTTCGTCGTCTCTTTAAGCGCGCTTTATGAAGCCATCGAATGGGTCACGGCGATGGTTGTCGATCCCGAGGCGGCGCGGGCGTTTCTGGGCGCACAGGAGGATTTTTTCGACGCCCAGAAAGACCATGTTCTGGCCATCGCCGGGGGCATACTTTCCTTCGTCGCGGCAGGCTGGCTGGCCCGGCACGGGAAATTGCCGAAAGCGAGTTAGGGGGATTCCGCACGGGTTCGCTTGCGGCTAGAAAAAATAGCGGCGCATAACCTTGCGGCCTGCCACCTTTTCTGATTCACTTGGGTATTGCATATCGTTCTTGTTTTGTTCTACATTGAGGAACAATGACCATGGCACGAACCACAGCGATTGAATGGACCGAGGCGACCTGGAACCCGGTCACCGGCTGCACCAAAATCAGCCCAGGCTGCGATAATTGCTATGCCGAGCGGTTTGCAGAGCGTTTTCGGGGGGTCCCCGATCATCCCTTCGAGCAGGGATTTGACCTTACTCTTCGTGAGGCACGCCTGGACCAGCCACTGAAATGGAAGAAGCCCAGGACGATTTTTGTAAATTCCATGAGCGACCTGTTTCACAAGGAGGTGCCTTCCTCCTTCGTCGATCAGGTGTTCGAGACCATGGAGCAGGCCCACTGGCACACGTTCCAGGTTCTGACCAAGCGCTCCAGCCTGATGCGCCGCTATGTAAACAGCCGCTACAAAGACGCGCCGGCACCAGGGCATATCTGGCTCGGTGTTTCGGTCGAAGACGGCAAGCGCAAATCACGTATCCAGCATCTGCGCGAAACCAATGCCTCAGTCCGTTTTCTTTCCATCGAGCCACTCATCGGCCCGGTCGGCGCACTTGATCTAGACGGCATCCACTGGGTGATTGTGGGTGGTGAGAGCGGCCCCCGCGCCCGCCCCATGAAGGAAGAATGGGCGCTGGAAGTGCGCGACCAATGCCTCGAAGCAGACGTATATTTCTTCTTCAAACAATGGGGCGGCTTCCGGCCCAAGTCGGGCGGCCGAGAGCTGGAGGGGAGAGTGTGGAGTGACAAACCGAAAACCCTAGCTTTAAGTGAGGCTCATCTTGAATCCGTTGCTGTGGGATGAGTTGACCGTATGGCTGCGCCATCAAGTAAGATTTGGAAGTTGGAGCCGCACACCGGGGCGAAGCACGATATACTCCGGCGATATCTTCAGGCTTGGATGCCAATACTATCCCGCGGGGGCTTTCCACGAATTTTATATATTGACGGCTTCTCTGGACCGGGCAAATACGAAAATGGGGAAGACGGGTCGCCCATCATAGCTCTGAAAGCGGCGCTTGGATTTCGACCGACTTTAACCGCAGAAATTGAATTTCTTTTTATAGAAAAGGATCCCGCTAGAGCACAGTTTCTCGAGGACATTATCACGGCAATGGACCTCCCAAAAAATTTTCGGACGAAAGTGTTTGGCGGAGAATCGTTCGAAGCAGTGTTTGAAAGGGAGTATCACAACCTACTAGGTACGAATGGACAGTTGCCACCCACTTTTGCCTTTATTGATCCTTTTGGCTGGAAGGGCGTGCCATTTGAGATAACCCAAAGGATCATGGCAAACCGGAATTGCGAGGTCCTCATCAATTTCATGTATGAGGAAATCAACAGATTTCTGTCACACACGGACCAAGTCGAGAACTACGATATTTTTTTTGGCGGCAACGAATGGACCAAATGCCAGGGGATAGTGGAGCCACGCCAACGCCACGACTGCATTCGTGACCTCTATTGCGATCTTCTTGAGCATCGTGCTGGCATTCAATTTGTTCGGACGTTCGAAATGCTCAACAAATCAAATGCCACCGATTACTTCCTGTTCTACGGCACCAATAGCTTACTGGGCCTCAAAAAAATGAAGGAAGCGATGTGGAAAGTAGATGATCGGGGAGATTTTACTTTTTCAGATGCCACTGACCCCAACCAGCTCGTATTGTTTGAAAAAGAACCAAATTTCCAACATCTTCGCCAACAAATTGCCGAAAAATTCCGTGGTCAGGAAGTTACAGTCGGCGCAATAGAGAAATTCGTGGTAGTGCATACTGCGTTTCGCGAAACGCATTATAAGAGCAAAATTTTACGACCTATGGAAGTCGAAGGGCAACTGCAAGCTGTCAACGCGCTGCCGAAGCGCAGAAAAGGCACTTTCTCGCTCGATTCTCTGCGGCTAAGGTTCTCTCCGACGGCGAGTTAGGGGGGGGCTAATACCCCAGGTTGGGTCTTAGCCAGTGTTCGGCCTCGTCGAGGGGGATGCCCTTCCTCTCCGCGTAGTCATCAACCTGGTCGCGCTTGATTTTGCCGATGCCGAAATAATGCGCTTGCGGGTGTGAGAAATAAAAGCCCGAGACCGAGGCCGGCGGGATCATCGCCATGCTTTCGGTCAGCGTGACGCCTATATTCCGCTCGACATCCAGCAGCTCGAAAAGATTGCGCTTTTCCGAATGGTCGGGGCAGGCGGGATAGCCGGGCGCCGGGCGGATGCCCTGGTATTTCTCGCGGACGATATCGGCGCTGGTGAGCGCCTCGTCCGCCGCATAGCCCCATAACTCACGCCGAACCCGGCCATGCAACGCTTCGGCCAGCGCCTCGGCGAAGCGATCCGCCAGGGCCTTCAAGAGGATTGAGCTGTAATCATCGCCGGCTTCCTCGAAGGCGGCCAGCCGCCGGTCGATATCGCCCGCCGCGGTGACCACGAAGCCGCCCAGCCAGTCCTGTAGCCCGGCCTCCTCGGGGGCGATGAAATCACCGAGGCAGGAATTGGCGCGCCCCTCCCGTTTGTCGATTTGCTGGCGCAGCATATGCACGGTGCAAAGCTCTTCCCTGCGGGCCTCGTCGGTGAACAGCACCACATCGTCGCCGCGCCCCGCCGCCGGCCAAAAGCCGACCACCGCATGGGCGCGCAGCCAGTGGTCCCTGAGAATGTTCTCGATCATCTCCTCGGCGTCGGCCATCAGCTCGCGGGCCGCAGAACCATAGGTGTTGTCGTCAAGAATTTCGGGGTAATTGCCCTTCAGTTCCCAAGTGCGGAAAAAGGGCGTCCAGTCGATGGCGTCAACCAGCTCGGCGAGGTCATAATCCTTGAACACTTTTGTGCCGACGAAGTTGGGCTCGGGCGGACTGTATCCGGACCAGTCAATATCCAGCCGGTTGGCGCGGGCCTGGGAGATGGTGACCAGTTTTTTCTGCCGCTGGGCAGCCTCGTAGGTCTTTTTCAGCGTCGCGTATTCTTTCCTGACTTCCGCCTGAAACGGAGCAGACTTTTCGGCATCGATCAGCGCGCCGATGACGCCAACCGCCTTCGAGGCATCCTGCACCTGGATGGTGCCACCGGAATATTCTGGTGCGATCTTGATCGCGGTATGCAGCTTTGACGTGGTGGCGCCGCCGATCAGCAGCGGCATGGTCATGCCCGCACGCTCCATCTCGCTCGCCACGGTGGCCATTTCCTCCAGCGACGGGGTGATCAGGCCGGACAGCCCGATCATGTCAACTTCGTTTTCCACCGCCGCTTTCAGGATATCCTGCCAGGGCACCATGACGCCCAGGTCGATGATTTCATAATTGTTGCACTGCAGCACAACGCCGACGATGTTCTTGCCGATATCATGCACATCGCCCTTGACCGTGGCCATCAGGATTTTACCCTTGGCCGAACTGGCGGCCTCGCCGGCGGCTTTCTTCTCGGCTTCCAGATAGGGCAGCAGGTGACCCACCGCCTGTTTCATCACCCGCGCCGACTTCACCACCTGGGGAAGGAACATCTTGCCCTCGCCGAACAGCTCGCCGACGATGCCCAGACCGTCCATCAACGGCCCCTCGATAACATGGATCGGGCGCTCGTATTTCTGCCGCGCTTCCTCGGTGTCCTCGATCACATAATCTGAAATACCTTTGACCAGCGCATGGGCCAGGCGCTCCTCGACCGGTTTGGTCCGCCAGGTCAGGTCCGCCACTCTCTTCTTCACTTCGCCGCGATAATCCTCGGCGATTTCCAACAACCGCTCGGTGCCGTCGGGGCGGCGATTGAGGATCACGTCCTCGACCCGCTCTTTCAGGTCGGCGGGAATCTCGGAATAGACCTCCAGTTGCCCGGCATTGACAATGCCCATGGTCAGCCCCGCCTTGATGGCATGATACAGGAAGACCGCGTGCATCGCCTCGCGCACCACGTTGTTGCCGCGAAACGAGAAAGACACATTGGAGATGCCGCCCGAGACATGGGCGCCGGGCAGATTGGCGCGAATCAGGCGGGTCGCCTCAATAAAATTGACGGCGTAATTGTCATGTTCCTCTATCCCCGTGGCCACCGCGAATACATTGGGGTCGAAGATGATATCCTCTCCCGCCAGACCAACCTCTTGGGTGAGAATTTCGTAGGCGCGTTTGCATATATCGAATTTACGCTCGATGGTGTCGGCCTGGCCCTCCTCGTCGAAGGCCATCACCACCGCCGCGGCGCCAAAACGCTTGAGCAGTCGAGCCTTCTCGCGGAAGGGCTCCTCGCCCTCTTTCAGCGAGATGGAATTGACCACCGCCTTGCCCTGCACGCATTTAAGCCCGGCCACGATGACCGACCATTTGGACGAATCAATCATGATCGGCACGCGCGCGATCTCGGGCTCAGTGGCCACCAGTTTCAGGAAGGTCTCCATCGCCGCCTCGCTGTCGAGCATGGCGTCGTCCATGTTCACATCAATGATGTTGGCGCCGCTTTCCACCTGCTGGCGGGCCACGGTCAGGGCGGCATCATAGTCGTCCTCGGCAATCAGCTTCTTGAAACGTGCCGAACCGGCAACGTTGGTGCGCTCGCCAATCACAATGAAGGGCGCGGAGGGGGCCGGTTTCAGGCTCATTGCGCCGCGACCGTCAGCGGTTCGAGGCCCGACAAGCGCAACGCGGGCGCGCTCTCGGGTATGACGCGCGGCTCGGCCTTGGCGGCTGCTTCCGCAATGGCGCTGATATGCGCCGCCGTGGTGCCACAGCAACCGCCGACAATGTTCAGCAATCCGTCCGCCGCCCATTGGCCCAGCTCCCCGGCGGTCACTTCCGGGGTCTCGTCATATTCGCCCAGTTCATTGGGCAGGCCGGCGTTGGGAAAAGAAATAATCATCACATCGGCGAGCCGCGCCAGCTCGGCGACAAAGGGCCGCAGGTCCAGCGCCCCGAACGAGCAGTTCAGCCCCACCGCCAGTGGCTTTGCGTGCCTCACCGAATACCAGAAGGCTTCAACCGTCTGGCCCGAGAGGGTGCGGCCCGACAGGTCGGTCACCGTCATCGAGAGAATGACGGGGATTTCGCCGCCGCGTTCCTCTGCCAGCTCGTCGATACCGACAATCGCCGCCTTGGCGTTCAGCGTGTCGAAAATGGTCTCGACCGCCAGAAAATCGGCGCCGCCGTCTATCAGCCCGCGCGCGGCTTCCTTATAGGCATCCCTCACCTCTTCGAAGCTGACCGCGCGGAAGCCCGGATCGGAAACCTTTGGCGAGACCGACAGGGTCTTGTTGGTGGGGCCGATGGAACCCATGACGAAGCGCGGTTGATCGGGTGTTTTCCCGTTCTGGGCATCGACCGCGCGGCGCGCCAGCCGCGCCCCCTCCAGGTTGATTTCATAGGCCAGGTCCTCGGTGCCGTAGTCGGCCTGCGAAATGGAGGTGGCGTTGAAAGTGTTGGTTTCGATGATATCCGCCCCGGCTTCGAGGTAACCGGCGTGGATTTCGCCGAGAACATCAGGCCGCGTTAAATTGAGGATATCGTTGTTGCCTTTCAGGTCGTGGCCGTGTTCAGCAAAGCGCTCGCCGCGGAAGGCGGCTTCGTCCAGCTTGTAGGCTTGCAGCGCGGTGCCCATGGCGCCGTCGAGGATCAATATGCGTTTTGCCGCCTCGGCTCGAAGGCGCGCGGCCACGGCGGTCAGGTCGCGGGTTTCAGCCATCGGACACCTCCTTGCTGGTTCCTTGAGGTCTCAAGCCCAACAGATGGCAGATGGCATAGCTGAGCCCGGCGCGGTTAAGCGTGTAGAAATGAAATTCCCTGACCCCGCCGGCATGCAGGCGCTTGCACATTTCGCCGGCGACCATGGCCGATATCAGTTTGCGGGTATCGGGATGGTCATCCAGCCCCTCGAACAGGTTGCCCAGCCAGTCGGGAACCTCGGTGCCGCATTGCTTGGCGAAGCGCCTGAGCTGTCCGACATTGGTTACGGGCAGGATGCCGGGGATGATCGGCGCTGTGATGCCGAAGGACCGCGCATGGTCAAGGAAGCGGAAATAATGGTCGGTATCGAAGAAAAACTGCGTGATGGCGCGGGTGG
The DNA here is from genome assembly GCA_022574255.1 of Pseudomonadota bacterium. GTDB lineage: Bacteria > Pseudomonadota > Alphaproteobacteria > Sphingomonadales > SMXR01 > JACZSK01. Next base: position 6,876 of record JACZSK010000034.1, on the reverse strand, counting down.
CCCCGGCATCCAGCTTGCGCTTCAGATTATCCAGATCAGCCGCCAGGTTGGGGCTGTCGGGGTGGCGCTCCGGGTAGGCGGCTACGGAAATCTCGAAATCGGCGATATCCCTGAGGCCACGTACCAGCGCCTCGGCATTCTCGTAACCACCCGGATGGGGCTGATAGCCGCCGTCGCCGTCCTTCCCGGCATCGGGTGCGTCGCCCCGCAAGCCAACCACATGGCGCACCCCCGCCTGCCAGTACTCCTGCGCCACGGCATCGACCTCCTCGCGGGTGGCGGCAACGCAGGTCAGATGTGCGGCGGGGGCAAGGCTTGTTTCCTTGAGGATGCGTTGGATGGTTGCATGGGTGCGCGTGCGGGTTGAGCCGCCGGCACCATAGGTAACGGAGACAAATTTAGGGTTGAGCGGCGCCAGGCGGGTAATCGAGTCCCAAAGGGTCTCTTCCATTTTTGGCGTTTTTGGCGGGAAAAACTCAAAGGATACCGAAACTTCGTCAGAAGGAAGTTGGTAGAACGGCGGCTGGCCGCTGTTCATGGCGTCTATTGCGTCTGAATGTCCTGACGAAGGGGTCATTCCGCTGCCTCCGGCCTTGCGGCAGCCCCGCGCGAACGTCCCAGGCCGCCAGCTTTTTCCAGTTCCCAGATGGTGACAGTCAACCGACCCCCGTCGAGATGAGAGATAGAGCGTTTCGACAGCCCGGCCAATTCGCCCCAGCCGATAACCTCCTGGTCCGCGAACCCGAGCCGCCGGTGAGCCTGTTCGTCGCGCAAAAATTCTTCTCCGTGGGGCGCGAAATCGGCAACCAGCAATACCCCGCCGGGGCGCAATACACGCGCCGCTTCGGCAATGGCGCCCTCGCCATCATCCACATAATGCAGCACCTGATGCAGCAGCACCGCATCCTGGCTATTGTCCGCCACGGGCAGATCGTAGAGATCGCCCTGGCGCGCCTGGCAATTGGCGATACCCTTGCGGGCCAGCATGTTTCGGGCGATCGCCAGCATATCCTGATTGGCATCGATGCCCAGACCGTGGCCCACCCTGTGAGCAAAAATCTCCAGCATACGGCCCGTGCCGGTGCCAATATCGAGAAAATCATCCAGCTCGCGTCCCTCCAGCGCCCTCAGCAGGCAGGCCTCGACTTCCGCTTCGGGCACATAGAGAGAGCGAATGCGGTTCCATTCGGTGGCATTGGCACGAAAATACGCGTCCGCACTCGAAGCCCGGGCGCTGCGTACCTGGGCAAGCCGCTTGTGATCCCGCGCCAGGGCCTCATCGTCCGCAGGCAGCATATCCAGTGTCACACGCAACAACGCCGCGTTGGGCCCTCGGTCGGCCAACCGGCAAAATACCCAGGTGCCCTCCTGGCAGCGTTCAATCAGGCCGGCTTCCGCAAGCAGCTTCAGGTGCCGCGAGACACGCGGCTGGCTTTGGTCCAGCACCTGCACCAGCTCATTTACGGTCAGCTCCCCCTGGCCCAACAACGCCAGAATGCGCAGCCGCGTTGGCTCGCCCGCCGCCTTCAATGCTGTAACCAGTTTCTCCATACCCGCATTATATAAAGATATCTTTATATAATGTAAAGAGAGGCCGGCGAGAACGGCAATGCCCCGGATAAGCTGGGACCGCATTTCACAGAAAAATGACAATTGTTGGCGAGACAGGGGCGCGATGAATTTGTATGATCCGGCCTTCTTGCGGAATTGACCCGGAACGGGCAGAGAGAAATCCGATTGGTATGAGCCAGGCGCCTATTCGTTTTACCCGAACAATGATCATCCTGCTGCTGGCATCTCTAGCCGGGGCCTGCGCCCATGCGCCGCCCAAGGACGACGCCGTGGCCTATGCGGATTACCAGCGCGCCAATGATCCGCTGGAGCCCATGAACAAGGCAATTTTCGCCTTCAATATGGGCATGGACAAGGTGCTGGTGCGGCCGGTGACCAAGACCTATCTGAAGGTTGTACCCAGACCCGCGCGAAAAGGTTTATCAAACTTTCTTGCCAACCTGATGGAGCCCTTCACCGCCGCCAACGACATTTTGCAAGGCAAGCCGGGCGCAGCCAGCCGGGCGATGTCGCGTTTCGTGGTCAACTCCACGGTCGGCATCGGCGGCCTGTTCGACCCCGCCACCAAACATTGGGGCATTAAGCGCCACGACGAGGACCTTGGGCAAACCTTCGCGGTCTGGGGTGTGCCGTCCGGGCCTTATCTGATGCTGCCCTTCTTCGGCCCCTCGAACCTGCGCGATACCACCGGCTTTGTCGGTGAAATATTGTTTGATCCGGTCGGCATCGCTATCGACAAGGCCAATGTGGCGAATATCGGCAGCACCGACATTTCGGCGCTGACCGTGGCGCGCATCTCGGCGGATGCGCTCGACTGGCGGGCGCGCAACGACGCGCTGTTCGACGAGCTGCACCGGACCGAAGACGCCTATACCCTGGCGCGCTCGGCCTACCGGCAAAACCGCCGTTTCGATATCTCCGACGGCAAGGAAGTCAGCACCGAGGAAGAAGAGGAAATGTTCGAGGATTTCGACGCTGAGTTCGAGGATTACGGGGGTGAGGAGAGCAGTGAGAGCGAAGAGAGCGACGAGAGCGAAAACCGCTGATCAATCGACAATTTCGAAAGTTATCAGATTTCGCACACCCGTGGAATTTACTAATTTGCCGTCCTCGACAGCGGGCGCATAACGAAATCCCGCCACCGCCTTCAGGGCCGATCTTTCAAAATCAGCACCGCCGTCGGATTCGACAACCGCGGCATCGGCAACGGTCCCGAGGGTTGTGACAGTGAATTCCACAAGCACCCAACCACTGCGTCCGCCTCTTTGCGCTGATCGGGGATAGTTTGGCAGTCCCCTGTAGAGGGGTTTGTAGCCGTCCACGCCTACCAATGGCCGAATGCGCGATATGGCCTGACAGTGCATTGTCGCTTCATCGCTCCTGCCCCGTCCTTCGTACACCTCTATCAAATAGGCATGGGCGGCGACTTGCAGGTCATGCCCCGGCGACGTCGAATTCTCAAAAATCTCAAGCGCATCCAGGTAATTTGCTTCGGCCCTGTCGCGGCGCCCTTGTTGCTGTGCCGCCTTGCCAAGCCAGAAGGCCGCAATACCGGTTTTGTATGCCGGCTTCCCGTATATCTGCTGATAGGTATCGTAGGCCGCCTGAAAATGGAATGTTGCCCGCGGCTGGCCGGCCCTGTAGAACATCTCACCCATTGTCAGGCTCGCCTCCGCGAAGGCGAAACTGCCTTCGCCATGAATTTTCTTGACGATCCGCAGAGCCCGCCGCATGGAAGACAGTGCCTTCTCGTGGTCCAATGTTTTGTGGTACGCATCGGCCAGCGACCACAATGGATCAATCAGGCGCTCGTCTTTCTTGCCGTAAAGCTCTTCGTACCGCTTTATGCCGTTGCGAAGCGGTTCCATAGCATCCTTGGCGCGTTTGGTATCAACCAGCGCCATGCCATAGTTTATGTGCAGCGCGGCCAGAGAGGCGCTGTCGTCGGGGAAAATCGACTCACCATGATGCAGGGCGTCGTGGGCAGCAATCACCGCCGCATCGGCATCCCTGGCCTCAACCGCTGCCTGGTATGCCTTGTAAGCGACCCTGAAAGCCGCCTTGTCGCCATCAGCCTCTGCCGCCACCACGGGAGACGCGAAAGCGAAAAGAAGCGCCAGTACGGTAAACTGTAAAATGCGGCTTTGCATGGCTGCTCCCCCTGAACACCATCCCTGCGCCCAACACTACCCCATCCCCCCGGAATTTCAACCTTGGGTCTGTCTAAATAGTGGCGGAGAGCGTGCGGCTGATCTGGGCGATGGGCCTGCCGCTTTCGCTGCGCCACTGGTTGAAGGCATCCTGAACGGCGCGCATCTGGCCCTTTGATTTGGGTTCCTTGTCAACCACGCCCTCGCAGATCAGCGCCTTGCAGACATCCATCGACAGGATGAAGGAATCCTTGCCCATGCGGCGCAGGAAAATCTGTGCGGTGCGTCCGCCCAGCCGGCTGCCGCGCCTTTTCATCAGGTCCAGCAGCCCAATGAAGTCTTCCACCGGCCAGTCGGCAAAGAATTTCGCCGCCGAGCCATGCTCGCCCGCCAGGTCACGCAGAAAAACCGCGTTGGCGCGCACCGTGACAATCTTTTGCGGATTGCGAACAATGCGCGTGTCGCGGGTCAGCGCGTCAATGTCTTCGTCGGAAAACATCGAACAGCGCCCGAGATCGAAGCCCGCAAAGGCCTCTTCAAAACCGTGCCACTTGTTTTCGATGACGCGCCAGCTAAAGCCCGCCTGGAAGACGCAGCAGGTCATCGCCGACAGCCAGCGGTCATCGGGCTTGGCGGCCAGCGTCGCCGCGTCCTCGGGCTGGGGCAGCAAGGCCTCCAGTTCCGCCTCGGAGCCCTTTTTTGCAACCGCCATTTCATGGATTTCGGCGAACGAGCGCATGGCTCTCTCTCCCATAACTATGTGGTCCAGCATAGATGCGCACCCCACCCGTTCAAGGCGTTTTCCGCCTGCGGTCGTTCCCGGCCAAACATAATTTATTGTTCGGCGCGGGATGGTGCCGGGTAGGCTTTACCGCGAGAATTTCTTGAATTTTATACGGTGGGGGTTGTCGGCGTCGATGCCAAGGCGGCGATGGCGGTCGGCCTCGTAGGCCTCGAAATTGCCTTCAAACCATTCCACATGGCTGTCGCCCTCGAAAGCCAGGATATGGGTGGCGATGCGATCAAGAAAATAACGGTCATGGGTGATGATGATGGCGCAGCCGGCAAAGTCTTCCAGTGCGTCTTCCAGCGCCCGCAAGGTCTCCACGTCCAGGTCGTTGGTCGGCTCATCAAGGAGCAACACGTTGCCGCCCTCTTTCAGCACCTTGGCCAGATGCACCCGGTTGCGCTCGCCGCCCGACAGTTGCCCGACCTTCTTCTGCTGGTCCGAGCCCTTGAAAGCGAAGGCTCCCACATAGGCGCGTGAATTCATCTCGGTCTTGCCGAAGTAGAGTATTTCGTCGCCGCCGGAAATTTCCTCCCAGACATTCTTCTTGGGGTCCAGCGTGTCGCGCGACTGGTCCACATAGGTCAGCTTGACCGTATCGCCCAGCCTGAGGGTGCCGCTGTCGGGCTTCTCCTCGCCGGTGATCATGCGGAACAGGGTGGTCTTGCCGGCGCCGTTGGGGCCAATGACCCCGATGATGCCGCCGGGCGGCAGGCGGAAATTCAGGCCTTCGATAAGCAGTTGATCGCCGAAGGCCTTGCTGAGATTTTCCGCCTCGATCACCAGGCTGCCCAGCCGGTCGGCGGGCTGCACGCGGATGCGCACCGGGCCGGTGCGCTTCTCCTGTGATTTGGCCAGCAATTCCTCATAGGAATTCAGCCGCGCCTTGGATTTGGCCTGACGGGCACGGGGGGAGGAACGCACCCATTCCAGCTCGCGGGCAAGCGCCCGCTGGCGCCCCGCTTCCTCGCCGCTCTCCTGGCGCAGGCGCTTTTCCTTGGCCTCTATCCAGGCGGAATAATTCCCCTCGAAGGGAATGCTGCGGCCCCGGTCCAGCTCCAGCACCCAGCCCACCACGTTATCCAGGAAATAGCGGTCATGGGTGACCAGCATCACGCAGCCGGCGTAGTCCTGCAGGAACTTTTCCAGCCAGGCGACGGATTCGGCGTCCAGATGGTTGGTCGGCTCGTCGAGCATGAGAATGTCGGGGCTCTCCAGCAGCAGCCGGCACAGCGCCACGCGGCGGCGCTCGCCGCCCGAGAGGGTGGCCACATCGGCGTCGCCCGGCGGGCAGCGCAGCGCGTCCATGGCGATATCCAGCCGGTTATCCAGCTCCCAGCCGTCCTGCGCCTCGATCTGCTCCTGCAACTCGCCCTGCTCGGCAATCAGTTCGTTCATCTCATCATCGGACATGGGCTCGGCGAATTTCATGGAAATCGCCTCGTAGGCGTCGAGCAAGTTCTTCAGGGGCCTGACCCCGTCCATGACGTTGCCCAGCACGTCTTTATCGGGGTCCAGCTCCGGCTCCTGGCTGAGATAGCCCAAATTTATGCCTTCGGCGGCCCAGGCCTCACCGGTAAACTCGGTGTCGATGCCCGCCATGATTTTCATCAGCGTCGATTTGCCGGAACCGTTGACACCGATGATGGCGATCTTGGCCCCGGGCAGGAAGGAAAGCGAAACATCCTTCAACACCGGCTTGCCACCGGGATAGGTCTTGTTCAGACCATGCATGTGATAGACGTATTTTGGGTTGGCCATTGCCAGAATTTCCGTCGCTGTTGAAGCCCGCCGAGCTTTATAACGCGCTCTGCGTATCGCGCAAGAGATTAGGCGGGTGCAAGGACACTCGTCACCCCGGGCCAAAGTGCGTCATGCAAGAAGGACCCGGGGTCCATTGAAAACAAGATGTCGCAGGCCAAAGCGCCGGAAAGGGAAATAGACTCCGGATCAGGTCCGGAGTGACAGCTTCTTTGGGTCACAAAAAAGGATCAACCTCGGTGCTGCGGAACACGCGCCGGTAGGGGTAGGGCAGCCTGCGGGTGATGGCGGCCATGCGCGCATCGAACGCCGGATAGCGCCTTCTCAGATTCCGAACTGCCCTGAGCACCGCCGGCGTGGTGGGAATCAGGAACAGCATTGCCAGGATGAGAAAGAAAAGACCGAAGGGAATGGGCGTCAGCACGCCGATAATGCCGACGAACAGCAGAACGAAACCAACGCCTTGCAGAAATAACCGTATCATGGTGCGCGACCTCCCTGGTCCCCACTCATCCTCTTATATATATCATTCTGATATAGTTTTGCAAGATGCAGAATGGCTGACCATCCCGCACGCACCCCCCCCCCCTCTTGCCCCGATCCTGG
>JACZSK010000033.1 GCA_022574255.1 Pseudomonadota bacterium | reverse complement strand
TGAATTTCTCCACCAGGACATGATCGTTGCCAAAGGCCGACTTGGCTTCCCGCTGGGCGCTGGCCAGGGAATCCCTGAAATCCTCGGGTCTTTCCACCAGCCGCATGCCCTTGCCGCCACCGCCGGCCACCGCCTTAATCAGCACCGGATAGCCGATCTTGCCGGCGGCCCCGGAAAGGGTCTTCAGATCCTGCTTTTTGCCGTAATAGCCGGGAACCACGGGAACGCCGGCCTCCTCCATGTGTTTTTTGGCGGCGTCTTTCAGGCCCATGGCGCGCATGGCGGCAGGGGAGGGGCCGATGAAGGTGATGCCCGCGTCCGCGCAGGCATCCGCGAACTCAGCGTTTTCCGAGAGGAACCCGTAGCCGGGATGGATGGCGTCGGCGCCGCTCTCCCGGGCCGCCGCGATGATCCGCTCGCCGAGCAGATAGCTCTCGCTGGCTGGCGCCGGGCCGATCAGCAATGCCTCGTCGGCTTCCAGCGCATGCAGCGCCCCGGCGTCGGCTTCGGAATAGACCGCCACGGTCCGGATGCCCATGCGCCGCGCCGTGCGCATCACACGGCAGGCAATCTCGCCCCGGTTGGCGACCAGGATTTTCCGGAAAAGCGGCTTGTCAGTCATCGCTGTCGCGCCATTCAGGCTCGCGCTTCTCGAGAAAGGCGTTGATGCCTTCGCGGCCCTCGTCGCTGCCCCGTCTGGCGGCGATGCGTTCGGCGGTGTTGCGGCGCAGATCCTCGGTCACTTCGCGCCCGGCGACGGCAAAGACCAGCTTCTTGGCGGCATTCACCGCGTCTGGCCCGCCCGCCAGCAACGCGTCGATGATCTCGCCGGCGCGGGCCTCAAGCGCCGCTTCGTCGTCAACCACTTCGTGAACGAGGCCGATCTCGCGTGCCGTTTCGCCTCCGAAACGATCGCCGGTGAGGAACCAGCGCCGCGCCTGACGCTGGCCGATGGCGGCGACCACGAAGGGCGCAATGGTGGCCGGGATCAGGCCAAGGCGCACCTCGGTCAGCGCGAATTTCGCGCCCCGCACGGCAATGGCGATATCGGCGCATGCGGCCAGCCCGACGCCGCCGCCCATGGCCGCGCCGTGGATCAGTGCCACCACCGGCTTGGGTACCCTGTTCAGCGCCTGCAGCATGTCGGACAGGCGCATGGCGTCGGCCTCGTTCTCTTCCAGCGAATACGCCGCTGCGCGCTTCATCCAGTTCAGGTCGGCGCCAGCGGAAAAGCTTTTTCCGGCACCGCGAAGCACGATCACCCGCGCCGCGTCGTTGTCCGCAAGGCCATTCACCGCGTCGTGCAATTCGCCGATCAGCACATCGTTGAAGGCGTTATGCAGGTCCGGGCGATTGAGCGTCAGCGCCGCGACGCCGCGCCCGTCTATATCAAGTGTGATGGTTTCATATGCCATGGGTTACATCCTGAAGATGCCGAATTTGGTGTCCTCGACGGGCGCGTTCAGGGCGGCGGACAAGCCCAGCCCCAGCACCATGCGGGTGTCGGCGGGGTCGATGATGCCGTCGTCCCAGAGCCGCGCCGAGGCGTAATAGGGATGCCCCTGAAGTTCGTATTGCTCGCGCAGCGGCGCCTTGAACGCTTCCTCGTCGGCCTCCGACCAGCTCTCGCCGCGCGCCTCCAGCCCGTCGCGCTTCACCGTGGCCAGCACGCTGGCCGCCTGTTCGCCGCCCATCACCGAAATGCGGGCGTTGGGCCACATCCACAGGAAGCGGGGGCCATAGGCGCGCCCGCACATGCCGTAGTTGCCGGCCCCGAACGAGCCGCCGATGATGACGGTGAATTTTGGCACTCTGGCGCAGGCCACGGCGGTGACCATTTTGGCGCCGTCCTTGGCAATGCCGCCGGCCTCGTATTTCTGGCCGACCATGAAGCCGGTGATATTCTGCAGGAAGACCAGCGGGATTTTCCGCTGCGCGCATAATTCGACAAAATGCGTCGCCTTGAGCGCGGATTCTGAAAACAACACACCATTGTTGGCGACAATGCCCACGGGATAGCCGAAAATATGAGCGAAGCCGGTGACCAGCGTGGTGCCGTAGTTCTTCTTGAACTCGTCGAACTGGCTGTCGTCGACAATGCGGGCGATGACCTCGCGCACATCATAGGGATGGCGCTTGTCCCTGGGGATGATGCCGTAAATCTCCTCGGCCGGGTAGCGCGGCTCGACCGGCTCCTTCAGGGCCAGGTCAACGCTTTTCTTGCGGTTCAGGTTGGCCACGATGTTGCGCGCCTGGGCCAGCGCCTGGGCGTCGTCCACCGCCAGATGATCGGTCACCCCGGAAACGCGGGAATGCATGTCGGCGCCGCCCAGATCTTCGGCCGAGACGATTTCGCCGGTGGCGGCCTTGACCAGCGGCGGCCCGGCAAGAAAGATCGTGCCCTGGTTCTGCACGATGATGGTCTCATCGGCCATGGCCGGCACATAGGCGCCGCCGGCGGTACAGGAGCCCATGACCACGGCGATCTGCGGAATTCCCGCCGCCGACATGGTCGCCTGATTATAGAAAATTCTCCCGAAATACTCCTTGTCTGCGAACATCTCGTCCTGGCGGGGCAGGAAGCCGCCGCCGGAATCGACCAGATAGATGCACGGCAGATTGTTTTCCCGGGCTATTTCCTGGGCGCGCAGGTGCTTTTTCACGGTCATGGGAAAGTAGGTGCCGCCCTTGATGGTGGCGTCGTTGCAGACGATCACGCATTCCTGGCCCGAAACGCGGCCAAGGCCGGTGATGATGCCGGCGGCGGGGGTATATTCCTCGTACATCTGGTGGGCGGCGAGCTGCGAGAGCTCGAGGAACGGCGAACCGGGATCGAGAAGCAGCCGCACCCGCTCGCGGGGCAACAGCTTGCCGCGCTTCAAATGCCGCTCCCGTGCCCGCTCGGAGCCGCCCTCCGCGATCTTGCCGACGGTGGCGCCCAAGTCGGCAACCACTTCGGCCATGGCCGCGGCGTTTTCCGCGAAGGCCTCGGACGAGGTGTCGATGGATGATTTGATATGGGCCAATATTAAGCCTCTGCCTGGTGAGGGGGCGCGCAAAAGTGTAGCAGACGTTGACAGAGCATAGAGAAAATAGAACAATAGATAAAATCATATGTTTCAATGGTATTCATAGAAATTATCTATGTTTGAGCTTTATCAGTTGCGCTATTTCCTCGCCGTGGTGGAGACCGGCAGTTTCACCAAGGCGGCTGCGCGCGCCTGCGTGACCCAGCCAACCCTGTCGGCGGGCATCAAGAAACTGGAGGGCCAGCTCGACACCCGGCTTTTTCACCGTTCCTCGCGCCGCGTATTCCTCACCGAGGCGGGCACGCGCTTTGTCGACCGCGCCAAGTCGATATTGTTCGAGTGCAATCAGGCGGCGCTGGAGCTGAAAGGCGTGGAGCAGCGCGCGGTGCTGCGGCTTGGTGTTTTGCGCACCATTCCCAGCGCCCTGATCTCGCGCCTTCTGCGCGACTTTCGCCGCGCGGACGCGGGCGCGGTGATCGAGCTGTTCGAAGGCACCGAACAGGAGATTGCCAACCGCCTGGACGAGGGCAGCATCGATCTGGCCATCACCATCCTGCGCGGCGAGGCAGGAGAGGGGGAACTGGTTCTGTTCCGCGAGGGCTACAGGCTGGCCCTGGCCGCCGATCATCCGCTGGCCGGGCGCGACCTCATCGCCGCCCATGAGCTGGCCGAGGACAATATGATCGTGCGCACCCGCTGCGAGGTTCTCTCGGAGACCAGCCGCCATTTCACCGACGACAATGTGCGTCCGCGCCTTGTCTATCGCACCGAGCAGGACGAGCGGGCGCTGGCCATGGTCGCCGCCGGGCTGGGGGTCACGGTGGTGCCCGCCAATTACCGCCACGAGGGCGTGGTGCTGGTGCCCTTCGCGGGCTTTGACCACAGCCGCACAGTGGCGCTGGTCAGGAGTTCGCATGGCATTGCCGAGGAAACACAGGAGCTGGCGGCGCGCTTCGAGGCTTTCACCTCCAGCCAGAGCTGGGAGGCTGGCGCGGGGCTGGGGTGAAGGCGTTTCGGCAGCAATAACTTAATATCGTCATTCGCCGACTTGATCGGCGAATCCAGTCTTTTGGCGAAGGTGCTCGAAACGTGGTTCGGTGCTGCTGGACCCGCCGATCAAGTCGGCGGGTGACGAAAGCAAGTCGTCGGGTGACGAAAGATATTAAATCATTATTCCAGACTGGCGATATTCAGCCCGTCCTCAATGGTAACGTTTATCGCCCGGCCAATGGCGCCATCGCCCATCAGGGCCTCCAGCGTCGCCTTGTCGCCCGGTGTGTTGGCCAGGAACCGGGCGTCGCCCGCGTCCAGCCGGCCGATAAGTATGCCGCGCACCGGGCCATCGCGGTCAAAGACAACCGTAAAGGTTTCGATCGTTCCGGTACCGTTCGCAAGCTCGGTAAAGACTGGTGACGCCATGGCGTCAAGCTCGCCTTGATATGACGCCGGGTCGGCGCGGTGGAAGGGAGCCGCGGGCGGCGCCGTGGAATAAACGCCAAAGGAATGTTTGGTGATGTACCAGCCGAGCGCGCTGACAAAGCCGAAGCTGCCCGGTTGGGCGCGCAGCCGCCCCATCATTTCGGCGATGGCATGCATCGAGTAATTGTTTCCCGGCCCACCGAAGTATGGCAGCCCGCCGGTCACGGTGAGGCGGCGCGGGTCGTCATGGGCGAGGCCAATTTCGTCGGCGGCAATCTGAACGCTTGCCGGAAAGCAACTGTACAGGTCGAAAAAATCCATCTCCGCCGCGGTCCTGCCCGCCATGTCCAATGCCTGCGCGGCGCCCACCCGGATGGCCGGGGAGGAATGGTAGTTCACCCGCTCGCTGACCAGCCATTTGTCGCAGGTATCGGCTGAGCCATGCAGATAGACGCGCTTTTCGCTGGCGATGCCCAATGCGTCGGCCTTGGCGGATGACATGATAATCAGCGCCGCCGCCTGATCGACGTTATCGTTGGAATTCATGTATTTGGTGTAAGGCCATGAAATCATGCGGTTTTCGACTGTCGGTGTGGCGATCTCCACCGCCGTGCGTTCGATGGGCAGTGCGGCATGGGGATTGGCCGCCGCGATGCGCGAAAAAGGCGCGAACAGCCGTCCGATAACTTGCCTGTGGGCGTTTGTGCCGCGCCCGTAATGGGCCGCCAGCGCGTTCTCGAACAGGGGATAGGTGGCCGCCGGCGCGCCGATACCGTATTTCAGTTCGCCGGGTGACACGCCCATGCGCCCGTCACCAATGACCTCCGGCGCGCCACCGGGGTCATCCCCCCAATCCAGTTTCAATCCCGCCTTCATGGCCCGGCGCACGCTGCGCTGATTCTCGCCACCGGCCAGCAGAACGGCATCGACCTCGCCCGCTGCGATCAATTCCGCCATGTGGTTGACCAGCCATTGCGGCGTGTTACCGCCCACCTGGCTGTACCAGTGATGCCGGGGCGCGGCGCCCAGCCGATTGGCCAGGCTTTTGGGCAGGTTCGGGAAGACGCCGAAGGGATTGCCATAATGGGGCGCGGAATCAGCGGAGCTGCGGGTGACAGCGATGCCATCCAGCGCCTTGATGACGCCTTTGGCGCCGGTATCCTCGCAAGCCCCCGTGGCTGCCGCGGCCATCAGGTCGAGGGCGGAGGGCGGCGCATCTGTGTCGCCAGACGGAAATTTATGCTGTGCGCAACCCACCAGAACAGGCGTTCGAGGATCGACCATACAGCTTGGACCCTTTGTTCGCGCACCGGCGCGGCAACCACTGGCTGGACAGTAGCGAACTCTCCGGATGATTGCGCTGTTTTTCCGGAAGACAAAGGGGCGGGCGCATAATATAACCGACTGGCCGGAGAACCGGCCTGAGAATACGGGCGCATAGAGACCCGGAAAAATAAGCGAGGATATAGATTAGATGATACGCCGAGGTACCAAGATCGTATGGGGTGTCGCGCTGGGCATTCTGGCGGCGAGCATATTGCTGCTGATTACCGGCGGCGATGGCGAACCGCCGCAGGGCAGGGGCAACCGCGCTTCCGCCGTTGAGGTCGAGCTTGTCGCGTCCCGGCAATTCCTGGACGTGATTGAGGCCATCGGCACCGCCCGTGCCAACGAGGCGGTATTTCTGACGGCGCGCGTTTCGGAGACCGTGCAGCGGGTCAATTTCCAAGATGGCATGATGGTCGAAAAAGGCGACGTTCTGGTTATCCTGACCAACGCCGAGGAAGTGGCGTCGGTGCGCGAGGCGGAAGCCAATGTCAAGCAGGCCCAGCAACAGTTTGACCGGGTCAAGGACCTGGTGCGCAGGGGCACCGTGTCGCAATCGACCGCGGACGAGAACGTGCGCGAGCTGGATGCAGCGCGCTCGAGGCTGGCGGTGGCGGAGGCGCGCGCCGCGGACCATATTATCCGGGCGCCTTTTTCCGGTATTCTGGGCTTGAGAAGCGTCAGCCCCGGTACGCTGGTCTCGCCCGGCACCCAGATCACCACTCTCGATGACATATCGATCATAAAGCTGGATTTCCAGGTGCCCGAGCGGTTTATTTCCTCGCTGGCGGTGGGTCAGCAGATCATCACCGAAGCGGCGGCTTACCCGGACCGGCAGTTTATCGGTGTGGCCAGGACCATTGCGTCCAGGGTTGATCCGGTCACCCGCGCCGCCACGGTGAGGGCCGAGATCGATAATTCAGAGCGCCTCTTGCGCCCCGGCATGCTGCTGACGGTCCGTCTGATTGCCGACGAGCGCATGCAGCTGGCTGTGCGGGAGACGGCCATTGTGCCGATTGGCGAAGACAAGTTCGTGTTCGTGGTCGGGGCGGACAGCAAAGTCGCGCAGGTCAAAATCGAAACCGGCCTCCGCCAGGGTGGTTATGTGGAGGTGCTGGGCGGGCTGACGGCGGGGCAGGCGGTTGTTTATTCCGGCACCCTGCGGCTTCGTCATGGAACCAGGGTTCAGGTGCTGGGTGGGAATGCGGCGAAAGGCCCGACCGCCGCGCCGATCGCGCTGACCACCACTCCAGCCGGCGGCCAGAGCGCCGACAGTGGTGCTGACAGTGGCGCTGACAGTGGAGACTGATAGGAGGCAAGCCCCATGATCCTCTCTGATATCTCGGTAAAAAGGCCCGTTCTTGCGGTTGTCATGAGCATGATGATTGTCGGTTTCGGCGCGCTCGCCTTTCTCGAGTTGCCGGTGCGCGAATTTCCCGACATCGAGGTGCCCGTGGTCTCGATCAATGTCGATTATCCGGGCGCGTCGGCGCAGGTGGTGGAAAACCGCATCACCAGGCTGCTGGAAGACCGGGTTGCCGGCATTGAGGGCATCAAGACCATCAATTCGTCCAGTCAGGACGGCCGCTCGCAGGTGACGATCGAATTCTCCCTGGCGCGCGACATTGACTCGGCGGTCAACGACGTGCGCGAAAAGCTGGGCCGGGTTGCCGGCCTGTTGCCCGAAGAGGCGCGCCCGCCGGAAATATTCAAAGTCAATTTCGGTGACCGGCCGATTATCTGGCTCAATCTGTCCAGCCCGGTGCTGGATACCATGCAATTGACCGACTATGCCGACCGCTTTCTGTCAGACCGTTTTTCGGTCATTCCGGGTGTGGCGCGCATCCGCATATCCGGCGAAAAGCGATATGCCATGCGGGTGTGGCTGGACAGGAAGCAACTGGCGGCGCGGCAGTTGACGGTGGGGGACGTGGAACGTGTTCTGCGCCAGGAAAATGTTGAGCTTCCCGCCGGCCGTCTGGAATCGGAAACGCGGGATTTCTCGGTGCGGGTCGAGCGCGCTTATAAAACGCTCGAGGATTTCCAGAGTCTGGTGCTGGGCAGGGGCGCCGACGGGCATTTGATCCGGCTTGGCGAGGTCGCCGAGATTGAGATTGCCGCCGCCGAGGAACGGCAGGATTTTCGCGGTAACGGGTTGTCCACGGTGGGCGTGGCCATCGTCAAGCAATCCACCGCCAACACCCTTGAAGTGGCGCAGGTCGCGCGCGCCGAAGTGCTGCGCATCCAGAGAACCCTGCCGGAATCCATGGAACTGGTGGTGGCATGGGATTCCTCTGTTTTCATCGAAGAGGCAATCAGTCAGGTGTGGTGGACGCTGGGAATCGCGGGCGTCCTGGTGATGCTGGTGATTTACCTGTTCCTGGGCAGCCTGCGCGCCGCCCTGGTGCCGGCGCTGACCGTGCCGGTCAGTCTGGTGGGCACCTTCATGGCGCTTAACATGGCGGGCTATTCGCTGAACTTGCTGACCCTGTTGGCGCTTGTGCTCTCTATCGGGCTGGTGGTCGACGACGCCATTGTCGTGCTCGAGAATATTTATCGCCGCATTGAAAAAGGTGAGCCGCCACTGGTGGCGGCTTACCGGGGCGCGCGGCAGGTGGCTTTCGCGGTGGTCGCGACAACCATGGTTTTGCTGGGCGTGTTCGTGCCGATCATATTCCTGGAGGGCTCGACGGGCCGGATATTCGGCGAACTGGCGCTGACACTGGCTGCCGCCGTGGCGCTTTCCTCCTTCGTCGCATTGACCCTGTCGCCCATGATGTGTTCCAAACTGTTGAAGCGGGAGACAAAGAAATCCTGGCTTAACCTGCATCTGGACGACTGGTTCGAAAAGCTGGGAAATCTCTATCAGGCCATGCTGCGGGTCAGCTTCCGCAACACGGGCGCGATTGTTCTCATGCTGGCGGCCAGCACTCTGATGATCGCCGGGTTGTTCCAGCGCATTGCGTTTGAGTTTGCCCCGAACGAGGATCGCGGCGCATTTTCGATCCGCATCCAGGGGCCCGAGGGGGCGAGCTATCCTGAAACCCGCAAGCATGTGCTGGAAGTCGAAGCGCGGCTGCTGAAAGGCGTGGAAGAAGGCTTCATAAACCGGGTTCTTCTGTTCCTGCCGGGGTGGGGCAGCGCCGGCGGCAATGTCAACAACGCCTCCGGTTTCATAATTCTGGAACCCTGGCAGGACCGCGATATTTCAACCCAGGAGGCGGTCAACTGGGCGCGCGCGCAGATGAAAGGCATCACCGCCGTCAGGCCGCAGATCGCCCAGATGGGCTCCGGCGGCCATCGTGGTTCCGGTGGCCCGGTCGGCTTCGTGGTCGGCGGAAATACCTATGAAGACCTGGCGCGGTTCAGGGAAATTCTTCTCGAAAAGGTGCAGGAGAATCCCGGTCTGCTGAATGTATCCATCGACTACAAGGAGACCAAGCCGCAGTTGAAAATTGACGTCGACCGCACGCGGGCCGCCGACCTTGGGGTCTCGGTGTCGGAAATCGGTCGCACGCTGGAAAGCATGCTGGGCGGCAGGCGGGTGACCACCTATGTGGATCGCGGCGAGGAATATGACGTTATTGTGCGCGCCAGCAGCAAGGACCGGCAGCGCTCGGCGGATATTTCAAACCTCTATGTGCGCTCTGACCGGACCGGCGTGCTGGTGCCGCTGGCCAGCCTGGTGACGATCAGGGAAGTCGCCTATTCGGGCAGCCTGAAGCGCTATAACCGGATTCGCGCATTGACGCTTTCGGCCGCGCTGGCGCCTGGTTACAAGCTGGGCGACGCCCTCGACTGGCTTGAAAAGATGGCTCTTGAAGAGCTTCCCGACGTCGCCTCGATCGATTTCAGCGGCGAATCCCGTGACCTCAAGGAAACCGGCACCGCCGTTTATTTCACCTTCATACTGGCGCTTCTGGTGGTCTACCTGATTCTGGCGGCGCAGTTCGAGAGTTTCCTGCATCCGGCGGTCATCATGCTGACGGTGCCGCTGGCCATCGTTGGCGGCCTGGGCGGGCTGTGGCTGCTGGACAGCACCCTGAACATCTACAGCATGGTCGGGCTGATTATCCTGATCGGGCTGGCGGCAAAGAACGGCATCCTGATCGTGGAATTCGCCAACCAGTTGCGCGATCTCGGCTACGAGGTGGAGGAGGCGGTGCTGGAGGCCTGCAAGATTCGCCTGCGCCCAATCATGATGACCGGCCTGTCGACTGTCTTCGGCGCCGTCCCGCTGGTTCTGGCCAGCGGCGCGGGCTCGGTCAGCCGCGCCTCCATTGGCATCGTCATCGTTTCAGGGGTGTTTTTCTCCACCGCCTTCACGCTGGTGATTGTGCCTGTCTTTTACCGCATGGCGGCACCCTACACCACGTCGCCAGGCAAGATTGCCGCCGAGCTGGAAAAGCAGCAGGGCGCGGAACCGTCCGGCTCGGGGTCATCTGATCCAATGGCGCCGGCACCGCAGCAACCGGCGGAGTAGATCGCGCCGGGCTTCAGGCCAGAGCCCGTTATTCGCTTTCGTAATAATCGGCGACCAGCTGATCCAGCAATTGTATGCCGAAACCAACCGCACCGGGCGGCGTCGTCGGCCCGCCGGTCACGGTCCATGCAACCCCCGCAATGTCCAGATGCGCCCAGCGCGTGTCGGTGGCCACGAAGGTGCCTATCACCTGCGCCCCGACGCCGGCGCCGGCTTCGGTGTTGCCTGAAATATTCTTTATATCGGCGATGTCGGAGCGGATCGCGGCCCGTTGCGCGGGATGCAGGGGCAGGCGCCACAGCATCTCGCCCGATGCCTCGCCCGCCGCCAGAAGCTGGCTGGCCAGATCATCATGGCGGGTAAACAGGCCGGCATACTGGGTGCCCAGCGCGCGGCGCACCGCGCCGGTCAGCGTCGCCAGGTCGATCATCACCCTGGGGCGAAAGCGAACCTGCGCGTACCATACCGCGTCGGCCAGAACCAGCCGCCCTTCAGCGTCGGTGTTCCATATTTCAATGGTGCGGCCCGACATGGCGGTGACCACGTCGCCGGGGCGCTGGGCGGCCGCCGACGGCATGTTCTCGGCCAGCGCCGCGATGCCCACCACATTGACCTTTGCTTTGCGCCCGGCCAACGCCAGCACCGCGCCGACCGCGCTGGCGGCGCCGCTCATGTCGTATTTCATGCGCCACATATTGTCCCTGGGCTTGATACTGATGCCGCCGGAATCAAAAGTGATGCCCTTGCCGACAAAGACCACGGGCGCATCGCCCTCGGCGCCACCGTTATAGCGCAGCACCAGCAGCCTTGGCGGTCTCTCGGATCCCTGGCCCACCCCCAGCAGCGCGCCCATTTTCAGCTTCTTCATGTCGCGGACCTTCAGCACGTCTATATCCACATCCACGCCACGCGCCGCACGGCGCACGCGGGTGACGAAGCTTTCGGGGTAAATCACATTGGCCGGCTCGCTGATCAGGTCGCGGGCGAGGAAAATAGCCTTCGCGAGCGGTTCAAGGCGGCTCGCATACAGCGCCCGCGCCGCATCGGCCTGGGCGGTCAAAATCACCAGGCGTGCGATGCCCGGCATATGGCCGTTATCCAGGCCGGTGTGATAGCGGTCAAAACGATAGCTCGCCAGCTTTGCTCCCAACGCCAGGTTCGCCGCCGTCCCGGCGTCGGCCACCGTGCCATCGCGGTCATCCAGCGAGATCACCGCGCGATCGACAAAAGTTTCGCCCAGCGCCCGTATCGCGGTCCCGGCAATGTCACGGTATTGGCGCGGGGTTCTTGCGGCTTTTGGCCCCATGCCCACCAGCACAACTCGGGTCAGCCCGGCGCCCGGGCCGGGGACAATCAGCACCCTGCCTTCCTCGCCGGTGAAGCCCTCGGCGGCCACGGCGCGGGCCAAAGCGCCCTCGGTGGCGCGGTCCAGGCCCGCTGAAGTGCCGAACAGGATGCCGCCTTCATAGACCCCGGCGATCCAGGTGCCCGAATCGGCTTCGGTGTAATCGGTGAATTCGATCTCGGTTTGCGCTGCCGCGCTGGCGGTGAAAAAGAACAAGGCGAAAATCGCCGTGATAAATCGCATGCCGCACACCCCATTGGTGATCCGTGCCGCTTTTCTGCCAGCTTGTGCTCGCGCAGGCAAGACGCGAAACCGTGATGCGATTTTTTTCTGGCGCCAAAGCTCTCCGGCTTTATGGTGATAAACGGTCGCAGCGGGAAAAAACGGAGTCAGGTATGGCAGCCAGTACGGTGGACGGCACGGGGGCAGGTAACGGCGGCGGCAATTACATCATCTACGGGGCCGATGCCTCCTATTTTACGCAAAAGGCGCTCAGCTACTTCGCCTACAAGGGCATCCCGTTTGAGTATCGCAAAAAAACGCTGGCGGTTCAGGGCGAGGTCGAGGAAAAATCCGGCACCCACATGATCCCCGTGGTGGTCACGCCCGGCGGCGATTATATCTGGGACACAACACCGGTGATGCTGGGGCTGGAAGAGAAATTCCCCGCCGGCGGCATATTACCGGCCACGCCCCGCCAGCGCATTCTGGCGCGCGTGCTGGAGGATTACCTGGATGAGTGGGTGCCGCGCATGGTCGTGCATATGCGCTGGCTTAACGACGCCGACGCCGAGACGTCGGGCGGCGCCATCGTGCGCGACATGATGGGCGTATCCGCCGACGCGGCGCTGGACGTGCCACAGCAGGCGATCTTCGATCAGGTTTTCGGCCAGTTGCGCGACTGGGGCATCAAAACTTGCGAGAAAGTTGGCGCGGGCAGGGGCGACGCGGCGCAGGTGGAGGAGGAGCTTGGACGCTTTTTCGTCTGCCTCGAAGCGCATCTCCAGAGCAGTAAATATCTTCTGGGCGATCGTCCGTCGCTGCCCGACTTCACGTTGATGGGGGCGCTGCAGGCGCATTTTCTGTTCGATCCCACGCCACGGGCGCTGGTTGGCCAGATTGCGCCGTCGCTGGGGCGCTATCACAGTGATATGGGTGCGGCGCGCGCCGGCGATGCGGGCGCGTGGCCTTTGGGTGATGAAATCCCCATCGGACTGACGCCCTTGCTGCAACAAATTGGCGCCACCTTCATGCGCTTCCTGCCGGTGAACGCGGCGGCGGTGGCGGCGGGCGACAAGGAACTGACCATCGATCTGGGTCATGGGCCGCGAACCATTGCAACCCGCCGTTACACAGAGAAATGCCGGGCCCAAATTGCCGCTGAAATCGCCGCGCTGGACGACGTCTCCCGCGCCTCTGTTGAGGCTATCCTCGCCCCCGCCGGCTGCTGGGACGCTTATCAGGATTAGGGAAGAAAGATTGTCACCCTCACCCTTTTCCTTTCTTGGCACTCTCCCGCCAAGGGAGAGTGCTCCCTATTTCCCCTCTCCCTACCCCTCTCCCTTGAGGGAAAGGGAAGCGCGCGCAGCGCGCGGGTGAGGGTGGCTCTAACAGTGGCTAATCAGCGCTTTCCTCCGGCAGATTCTCCGCCTTCCATCGCATGGACATGGAGATACGGCTGCGCCCCGAGGGGTGGTCGTAGAAGATGATCTCCTCCCAGTGGCCGGGGTCGAGCTTGCGGTATTTACCCAGTTTCAGGGCGATGGTGGCGAAGCCGTCGGGCTCGCGGGCGACGTTCAGGCCAAAGATATCGGCCTGCACCTCGTTGACGCGGATGATGCTGTTAAATACCGGCGTAGCGAGGAAGAAATAGACGCTCAGCAGCGCGAACAACAGGGGCATGCCGGCGGGGTCGGTGATGTCACGGATACCCCAGTTCGCGCCCCAGCGCGCCCGCGCCCTGTCGAAGCTCCAGGCGACGAAAGCGAAGCCAACCATTAGAAGGAGCCCGATCTGGATGATCATGCTGGCGATGTGGCCGAGCAGGTAATGGCCCAGTTCATGGGCCATAACGGCTTTGATCTCGGCGGTGGTGCCGCCCTCCAGCAGATTGTCGTTCAGCGAGATGCGCAGAGTACCGAACATGCCCTGCACGTTGGCGCTGATGCGGCTGGTCTGGCGCGACTGGTCGACCACATAGACATTGCCGGCGGGCACGCCGTTGGCCCGCGCCATGGAGATGATCTCCGCCTTCAGCGGGCCTTCCTCCATAGGCGTGTAATCGTTGAACAGCGGGGCGATGAAAACCGGCGAGAACATGATGAGGAAGGCCAGCCCGACGGTGCTGACCGCGCCGCCCCACAGCCACCAGCGCGCCCCGCTCTTGCGCATGACCATGTACAGAACGGCAATGCCGAAGCCCATTATCACCAGTCCCACGCCCAGCCCGATGAGCTGCTCGCCGAACCAGGGGCCGAAGGCCATGTTGGACAGGTCATACTGATGCTCGCGGATGAAGCCCTGATACACCGTGATGGGGAAGCCCAGCACGAAAGTGACCAGCAAATATTGCAGGGCGTATAGCGCGGTCTGCAGGAACTTGCGCTTGCTTCTCTTTTCGGCGAAATCGCGCATGCGCCGCGACAGTGGGCTGGCCAGCAGAATCCATGCCACCGCCAGCCCATACAGCAGATTCCACAGGATCAGCCAGTAGCCGCCTTCGAAATAGGCGTCGGACGCCGCCCGGTCTTCGGCGGGCACCGATGCCAGGTAGGCCTCGGTGGCGGCTTCGGGGTCAAATGCCGCAGCCAGCGCCGCCCCTTCAGGCAGGAGTAACAAGATCAATGTCGCGGATACAAATATTGCCAAAAATGCGCGGTTCATGTGGTCATCCCGGTTTTATCCAATGAAGTGCCTGTGAGAGCGATAAGCCAGACGCGCCGGGGTGGCAAGGGCGCTCGCCACGTTTGCCATGCTTGCCAATGGCGGGCCGGGCGGCTATGAGAGGCGCGACCTATTGACCTTCCTGAATTAAAATCCATATCGAGCGGTTATGAGCGCGCTGGCACAGGAAATAGCGAAACGGCGCACTTTCGCCATCATTTCGCACCCCGACGCGGGGAAGACGACGCTGACCGAAAAGCTGTTGCTGTTCGGCGGCGCCATTCAGCTTGCCGGCGCGGTCAAGGCGCGGGGCCAGGCGCGGCGGGCCCATTCCGACTGGATGAAAGTGGAGCGCGAGCGCGGCATCTCGGTCTCGGCGTCGGTCATGACCTTCCCCTACAAGGACCAGATGTTCAATCTTCTCGACACGCCCGGCCATGCGGATTTCTCGGAAGACACGTATCGCACATTGTCGGCGGTGGACTCGGCGGTGATGGTGCTGGACGCCGCCAAGGGCATCGAGGGCCAGACCCTGAAGCTGTTCGAGGTCTGCCGGTTGCGCGACATGCCGATCATCACTTTTATCAACAAGATGGACCGCGAGGCGCTGGACCCCTTCGACCTGCTCGACGAAATCGAGCAGAAGCTGGCGCTGGAGGTGACACCCGCAAGCTGGCCCATCGGCATGGGCCGCGACTTTCTCGGCTGCTACGATATCCTCAACGACCGCCTGATCCTGATGGGCAAGGACGATAAGAACCGCGTCAGCGAAAGCATCCAGTGCGATGGGCTGGATGATCCCAAACTGGCCGAACTGCTGCCTGTGGAAGCTTTGGAAAAACTGCGCGAAGATGTGGAGATGGCCATGGGGCTGTGTCCGGCCTTCGACGAGGCGGCCTATCTGGAGGGCAACCAGACACCGGTCTATTTCGGCAGCGCGATTAATAATTTTGGCGTCCAGGACCTGCTGCATGGCCTGGCCACAATGGCGCCGCCGCCGGGGCCGATGCCCACCACCGCACGCAGCGTGGAGCCCACAGAGGAGCCCTTCGCCGGGTTTGTTTTCAAGATTCAGGCGAACATGGACCCCAAGCACCGCGATCGCATCGCCTTTTTTCGCCTGGTGTCGGGCAAATACCGGCGCGGCATGAAGGTCAAGCATGTGCGCAGTGGCAAAACGCTGACGCTGAATAACCCGGTGTTGTTCCTGGCCCAGGAGCGCGGTCTGGCGGAAGAGGCCTACGCCGGCGATATCATCGGCATTCCCAACCACGGCAATCTGCGCATCGGCGACAGCCTGACCGAGGGTGAGGAATTGTATTTCACCGGCATTCCCTCCTTTGCGCCCGAGCTGTTGCAGTCGGTGCGCACCGAAGACCCGATGAAGGCCAAGCATCTCGGTCGGGCGCTGGAGCAACTGGCCGAAGAGGGCGCGGCACGGGTGTTCAAGCCGGCCTTCGGGCCTGACTGGATCGTTGGCGTGGTCGGGGCGCTGCAGTTTGAGGTGCTGGCGGATCGTATTCGCACCGAATACAACGTTCCGGTGCGCTTTGAGGCGACGACGCTGTTGACCGCTGAATGGGTGGAATCGGATGACCCGCAGGAACTGAAACGCTTTATCGACAAGAACAAGGCGGCGATTGCCTATGACCATGCCGGCGCCCCGGTTTATCTGGCGCGCAACCAGTGGCATCTGGGCAAGGGCAAGGACGACTGGCCGGACATCCGCTTCCTCAAGGTCAAGGAACAGTTCTCGTAGGATATTTCACCTCAGTCGCCGGGCGCACATAAATTTTCGTCACTCCGGGCCAATCGAAGCCAAGGCTTGCGAAGATTGAGACCCGGAGTCTATTGCCTTCTCCCGCAGCGCCGGTGTTTTCAATGGACCCCGGGTCAGGCCCGGGGTGACAAGAAGAAAGATAGACTGGATTCGCCGATCAAGTCGGCGAATGACGAGAGGGAAAAAAGCCGGGTTAATTGGGGACAGTATATATTTAAGATGGCGGGTCTAAAAACCGGGCGACAAATTACTGTCCCCAATTAGCGACCAAGCCGGCGAATGACGAGAAGGAAAAAAAGAAAGCTGCCGCTCAAAGCACCCGCGAATATTTCTCCCGGGCGTTGCCGTTGCGGTTGCCGCCGCCGTTGTCGTTGCGGTGATCGAGATATTGGTCAAAGCAGGCGCTGATGGCGCGCACGATCTGGCGCTGGTCGGTTTTGACCTCGATTTTCGCGCCCTTGCACTCGATGACGCCTTCCGCTTCAAGAGGTTTCAGGCGGGCGACAGATTCGTCGAAACGATCTGTATCCTGTCCGAAATGGGCGGCCACATCGGCCAGGTCTACCTTCATCCGGCACATGATATTCTGGATCACTTCGCCGAACAGCCGGTCGTCATCGCTGAGCTTGTGGCCGCGCACGGTTGCCAGATGCCCCGCCGATACGGCCTCGCGCCAGGGTTTCAGCCCCCGCGTATTCTGCGCATAGCCTTGGGGCAGGTGGCTGATGGACGAGGGACCAAAGGCGACCAGCGCCGCTGCGTGGTCCGTTGTGTAGCCCTGGAAATTGCGCCGGATCGTGCCGTCGGCCAGCGCCTGGGCCAGACTGTCTTCGGGGTGAACAAAATGATCCATGCCGACAGACAAATAACCCGCTTCCTCGAATAATTCGGCGGCCCGGAGTGGCATCCAGGCACGCATCTCGTTGCTCGGCAACTCCTCGTCCTTGATCATGGCCTGATGCTTTTTCATCCCCGGCACATGGGCGTATGAGAACAGCGCAACCCGCGCCGGCTCCAGCGCAATCGTTTTGCGGATGGTATCTTCCAGCGAAGCCATGGTCTGCAGCGGCAGGCCATAGATCAGGTCAAAGTTGATGTCCCGTATGCCGGCGTTCTTCAGCCAGCCGATGGTGGTCTCGATCAATTCCAGGGACTGCTCGCGATTCACCGCTTTCTGCACGCGGGGGTCAAAATCCTGCACCCCGAGGCTGGCCCGGTTGACCCCGGCAAGCGCATAGCCCGCCACGGTTTCCTCGGTCAGCGTCCGCGGGTCCATCTCGATGGCGATTTCTCTTGCTTCAGCAACGCGGAAACGGGCTTTCAGCATCTGCATCACGCGGGCAAAATCTTCGGGGTTCAGGATGGTCGGCGACCCGCCGCCGAAATGGAGATGCTCGACCGGGTGATCTTTGCCCAGCAGGTCACCCACCAGTTCGATTTCCTTGAGCAAAATATCCGTGAAGGCCCGAATCCGTTCGTATTTGCTGGTGATGATGGTGTTGCAGCCGCAGAACCAGCACATTTTTGCGCAGAAAGGCACATGGATGTAGAGCGAGAGCGGCGTGCTCTTTTTCATGTCGCCCAGCCATCCGGCAAAGGTTTCCGGCTCCATGTCCGTAAACTGGGGCGCTGTGGGATAACTGGTGTAGCGGGGCAGGCGCCCACTCAACCAAGATGGTATCTGGTAACTTTGACTGGTCACTGCAACAACCTCCAGAACCTCAATCTTGTGGGTCCTTGGCGAGACACATAGAGACAACACCACATACTTTCAACCAGCAGCCACGGGGTGGGGCGAAAGGTCACAGCCTCGCTCCAGCCCGATGGCCGGCAGCCTCGCATTGGGGGCATGGTCTGATGATGCATTTTCGATAATGCATTGACGGGCAGCGCGCTAATGAGACCCCCGAATCTTTCACGCACTAGCTGTAAGGGGTAACCTACCACGACCGTTCGGTTGTGGGAAGCTGTGTCGGAACAGGGGGTTCCCTACAGCGGCCAGACCCACAGGATCATCGGCACGCCGACCGCGACGATAAGCACTTCCAGTGGCAGGCCCATGCGCCAATAGTCGCCGAAATGATAGCCGCCCGGCCCCATGATCAAGGCGTTGTTCTTGTGGCCGATGGGGGTGAGGAACGCGGCCGAGGCGCCCACCGCCACGGCCATCAGGAATGAATCCGGGTTGGCCCCAAGCTGATCGGCGATCGACAGCCCCACCGGGGCCATGACCACTGCGGTGGCGGCGTTGTTCATCACGTCGGACAGGGTCATGGTGACGATCAGCAGCAATGTCAGAACCATGGCCGCGGAATAGCCCCCGGCAAGCTCCATGATTTCGCTGGCGATCAGGTCGGTTGCGCCGGTGGTCTGCAGGGCGCCGCCCACGGGGATCATGGCGCCCACCAACACGATCACCGGCCAGTCTATGGCTTCATATATGTCGCGCAGCGGCACAATATCGGTGACCACCATAAGCAACGCGGCGGCGGCCAGCGCGATGGTCAGGCTAAGCGCGCCCACCGAGGCCAGGGTCACCGCGCCGGCCAGCAACCCGGTTGCCAGCCACGCCTGGCCGCGTTTGCCCATGACAAAGCCGCGCGCCGCCAGCGGCAACAGGCTCAGCCGGGTCAGGGTGCTGGCCAGCCCGTCTTCCTCGGCCTGGAACAGCAACACGTCGCCAGACTTGAATACGACCTTGTGCAGGCGCTTTCTGATCGGCTGGCCCTGGCGCGACACGCCCAGGAGATTCAGCCCGTACCGGGATTTCAGGCGCATGTCGCCGATTTTGCGGCCAATCAGCCGGCTGTCTGCGGACACCACTGCCTCAACCAGCGACACATCGTCGGACGAGAACAGCTTCCTGTCTTTTTTGGAATCGCCCTTGATCTGCAGGCTGAGAGCATGGGCGAATTTGTCCAGCTCCTCGGGCCCGGCTTCCAGGATGATAATGTCCCCCGCTTCAACCAGCGTTTTGCGCGTGGTGTGCAGGATGCGCCTCTGTCCGCGAATAAGCCCGGCGATGCGCACGCCGCAATTATCGGCTTCGTCGTCCAGCTCGATGATGCGCTGACCGACGGCGGGCGAGTCCTCGGGCACCTGCACTTCGGCCACATAGGCGTCAATATCGAACAGCTCGTCGGGTGCCGATTGCGCATGGCGTTCCTTGGGCAGCAGGCGCCAGCCGAACAGCGCCAGGAACAATATGCCCACGCCCGCCACCGCCAGGCCAACCGGCGTAAAGTCAAACATCTTGAAAGGCTCGCCCAATGCCTCCTCGCGGTAGGTGGCGATAATGATGTTGGGCGGTGTGCCGATCAGGGTGATCAGGCCGCCCAGGATAGAGCCGAAGGACAAGGGCATCAGCAGCAGCGATGGCGAGCGTCCGGATTTGCGCGCCGCGTCTATGGTTGCCGGCATCAGCAGCGCCAGCGCGCCGACATTGTTCATCATCGCGCTCAGCACCGCGGCGAAGCCCGACAATGAAGTTATCTGCAGCGCCAGGCTCTTTACCTGCGGCACCACGATATGGGCGATGCGGTCGATCACGCCCGAGGCGGAGAGGCCGCGGCTGATAACCAGCACCGCCGCAACGGTAATCACAGCCGAGCTTGAGAAGCCATCGAAGGCTTCCTTGGCGGGCACCACGCCGATCAGCACCGCGACGATCAGTGCCGCAAAGGCGACGATGTCATACCGCCACTTCCCCCAGATGAACATGACCATGACGCCGAAGAGAAGCATGAAGATCGCGATTTGATCGCCAGTCATAGGCACAGGCCTTCAGGTGAAAATGCACGGGGCTCGAGTGTAGGCGAGGCGTACCGCCGCGTCAAAGCGGGATCAGCCCGGCAGCGCAGGCGGGTTGGCGGGCAGGCCGTGACCGATGTCGACAAACTCGACGTGGATGATTTTAGTCTGCTGTATCCGGTCGGGATCTATGGGATCATTGAGCGGCGATTCCGATTCGATGAGCAACATGCCGACCGTGTAGCGGGCCTCTCCGGCCTCGTCGGCCAAGGGCAGGATCAGGCTTTCGCAGGTGATGACATTGTCATTTCTGTCAACACTCTTCCGGACTAGACGGCTGCCGGCCGGCGTGTCCAGGACGGCCGCATAATAATCGGCGTAGAATTCCCACTGATCCCTGGCCTGAAAATCGAACAGGTTTGCGCCGGTCAACATCTGACCGAATTTTTTGTCCAGTTCTGTGCCGAACAGACGTATCTGAACATCGTACCGGCTGATCCTCTCGAAAATCCCGATGTTGGGAAGATGGGGTTTTAGCGCCCTCGGCGACAGGCTGGATTTGGCCGGCACCTTGGCGCCATCCGCGATGGGCAGACTGTGCCAATAGGCCAACAGATCGTCGAGGGGCTTGGTGTCCATGCCAATCGCCATGATAATCCTGGCGCTTGGATGAAGCCAAAAATCAAGCGCGTTTCTGCTATTCATTTTCATTATAAGGGTCGGTGGGCTGCAAGGGCAAGCATATTGGCCTGCTAAATTCGGGCGGAAAATCTCCCTTTTTTGACTTTGCAGATATAGAATGCGCGCGCCTCCACGGAAATATAACCGAGAATGCCCCATGCCCGCTGACACCCCCCCAGCCGCCGGCAAGCCAGAAGCCGCGGACAAACCAAAAGAGATTTTTCTTGCCGACTATCGCCCGCCCGCCTTCGCGATTCGTCGCGTGGCGCTGGACTTCGATTTGCGAGAGGAGGCGGTGACGGTCAAAAACCGCATGGAAATGCGGCGGCGGGATGAGAGCGTTGTGGACCTGGTTCTGGACGGCAGCGATTTTTTCGAGCTGGTCTCGGTGGAACTGGATGGCGAGGCTCTTGGCGTTGGCGCGTATCGCGTTGAGGGTAACAAGCTGGTGATCCCCGCAGTCCCTGCCTCGTTCGCGCTGGCCATTGTCACCCGCATGAAGCCGCAGGAAAATCTGGCGCTGGAAGGGCTATACAAGACCAGCGGCAATTACTGCACCCAGTGCGAGGCCGAAGGCTTCCGCCGCATTACTTATTATCTCGACCGGCCCGATGTGCTGGCGAAATTCACGGTGCGCATCGAGGCCGACAGGGCGCTCTATCCGCTGCTCTTGTCCAACGGCAACCTGGCAGACGAGGGCGAGGCTTCGGATGGCCGTCACTGGGCGCGCTGGGACGATCCTTTTCCCAAGCCAAGCTACCTTTTCGCGCTGGTCGCCGGCGACCTGGCGACGCTGGAAGACAGTTTCACCACCTGTTCGGGGCGCCAGGTGGCGCTGAAAATCCATGCCGCCGCCGGCGACCTGGACAAATGCGGCCATGCCATGGAGAGCCTGAAAAAGTCCATGAAATGGGACGAGGAGGTCTTTGGCCTGGAATACGACCTGGACCAGTACAATATCGTCGCGGTCGCGGATTTCAACATGGGGGCGATGGAGAACAAGAGTCTCAATGTCTTCAACACGAAATATGTGCTGGCGCGGGCCGATACCGCCACCGATGCCGATTTCGACGCCGTTCAGGGGGTCATCGCCCACGAGTATTTCCATAACTGGACCGGCAACCGGGTGACCTGCCGCGACTGGTTCCAGTTGAGTCTGAAGGAAGGCCTGACGGTCTTTCGCGACGAGGAGTTTTCCTCCGACATGGGCTCGCGCGCGGTCAAACGCATCGACGATGTGCGGGTTCTGCGCGAGCATCAGTTCGCCGAGGATGCAGGGCCGATGGCGCATCCGGTGCGTCCGGAATCCTTTATCGAGATCAATAACTTCTACACCATGACCGTCTACCAGAAAGGTGCGGCGGTGATCCGCATGATGCACCGGCTGCTCGGCCCGGAGGGTTTCCGCAAGGGCATGGACCTGTATTTTCAGCGCCATGATGGCCAGGCGGTCACCTGTGACGATTTCGTCGCCGCCATGGAGGATGCTTCAGGCGTTGACCTGGGGCAATTCAGGCTGTGGTATTCGCAGGCCGGCACGCCGCTGCTGGACGTGGAAGGCGAATATGACGCGGCGGCGCGCGAATACAGGCTTCGCGTCAGGCAGTCCTGCCCGGCCACACCCGGCCAGCCGACCAAGAAGCCAATGCATATTCCGCTGGCCGTCGGGCTCTTGGATGGCGAAGGCAGGGACATGGAGTTGCAGGCGCCGGAGGGCGGCGAAAAACTTGCCGGAGACTTCGTTCTGCATGTGAAACAACCGGAGCAAGTCTTTGTTTTCAAAGACGTTATCTCGAAGCCGATACCCAGTCTTCTGCGCGGATTTTCGGCGCCGGTGAAGCTGAAATCAAACCTCACACGGGACAACCTGATTTTCCTGATGGCCCATGACGGCGATCCCTTCGCCCGCTGGGAGGCCGGCCAGACGGTGGCCGGTGAGATTATCCTCGGTCTGGTGGCGGATATCGAAGAAGACCGGCCGCTTGCCATGGACGCCGGCCTTGTGGGTGCGATTGCGGCGCTGATCAATGACCAGGACAGCGACAAGGCGCTGCTGGCCAAAGCGCTGGTGCTGCCCAGCGAGATTTACCTGGGCCAGGCGATGAAGGTGGTGCCGGTCGACGCCCTGCACCAGGCCCGCGACTATGTGCGGGTGGAGCTGGCGAAGCGGCTGCATGACCAGTGGCTGGCGCTTTACCGCGCGCTCTCCACCAACGCCGCCTATGCGCTGGACGGGCCCGAGAAGGCGCGCCGGGCGCTGAGGAACACCGCGCTGGGTTATCTTATGCTCGGCGAAAGCGAAGAGGCGCGGGCGCTGGCTCATAATCAGTTAAAGACATCCGACAATATGACCGACGCGCTGGCGGCGCTGTCGGTGATTACAACCAGCGAAGACCCGGGCCGCGAAGAGGCGCTGGAGGCTTTTTATGACAAATGGCAGGGCGACCCGCTGGTGATCGACAAATGGTTCACCCTGCAGGCGGCTTCGCCGCGTGCCGATACCCTGAATGCGGTGCTGGGGTTAACGAAGCATGCCGCTTTCACCATGAAAAACCCCAACCGCATGCGGGCTCTGGTGGGCGGGTTTTCGAGCATCAACCAGGTGCGCTTTCACGATTCCGGGGGCGGCGGATACCGCTTTCTGGCCGACGCGGTGATCGAGTTGAACGGCTTTAACCCGCAGGTGGCGGCGCGCATGCTGGGGCCGCTCACCCGCTGGCGGCGGTTTGACCATGCGCGTCAGGCGCTGATGCGCAGCGAGCTGGAGCGCATCCTGGCGGTCGAGAGACCCTCACCGGATATCTACGAGATGGTCTCGAAAAGCCTGAAATAATCACTTTTCCCGTCACTCGCCGACCCGTTTCTTTATTTACCCCCTCACCCTCCCACCCATTTTGCGCGATACGCCTTGGGGTCTCTTCTTACACCCCTCACCTTCCCACTGCGTGGGCCCCTTCCTCTCCCGCAGGGGGAGAGGGTTTTCGCGCCTGCTCTCTTATCCCCTCTCCCTGAGGGAGGGTGCCAAGGCAGGAAAGGGTGAGGGTGACGAAAAAAAGGAATCCGTCACCCGGCCAAGGCGCACCCGCAAGAAGTATCCGGAGACTGTTTCGGTTCCCACTTCACATCGTCACTCGCCGACTTGATCGGCGAGTCCATGGTGCTGTCAGCGCGCCGTAGCAAAGCAAGACTGGATTCGCCGCCAAGGCGCATCACGCAGAGTGGGTCGGCGAATGACGAAAGAAAAGAAACAAATGCCGCGATATCCAATCAGAAATAATCGCTGGGCGAGGGGATGCCGAGCGCCAGATAACCGAGGATGACAAGCAGCAGCAGGCCGCCGGAATATTCCACCAGCCGGCGCGCGGCGCGCACATGGCTGCTGTCGGCATAGCGGGTACCGCCGCCGACCCAGCCGGTTTTTTCGGGATCGCACTCCTTGAATATCTGGCCCGCGACGCTGAGGCCCAGCGCCCCGGCCATGGTCGAGACCGGCCAGCACAGCCGCCCCATTGAAAAACCGGAATGGTCCCCCAGCATGGCCTTTGCCGCCGCCCCCGGTGCCGCACCGTTGGCGACGAAAGCGCCCATAACCAGAAAAACGGCGGCGATCCGGTTGGTGGGAAAGAGCAACATGTCGGTCAGCCGCGCCGCCGCCCAGCCGAAATCGGCGCCGTAAGCGCTTTTCTCGTCAATCATGAAGCTGGCGGTGGTGATGATTTTGACCACCAGCAGGCCGGGCAGGCCGAAAAGCCAGAAATAGAAGATTGGTGCGACGATGCCCTCCGAGAATATGCGCGCCGCATGTTCGACGCCGCCGCGCGCCACCCCGGCCTCGCCCAGCATATCGGTATCGCGCCCGGAAATCAGGGCCAGCGTGGCCCGCGATTCCTCGATCGAGCGGTCCACGGAATCGGCCAGGATTCGCGACTGGTCCAGATATGTCCTGAGCAGCAGCATCATGCCGAGGATAAGTGACTCACCAAGCCATCCGCCGGGCACATATAACAGCAGCCAGTGGATCATCATCCCGGCACTCAATGCCGTGACGATCAGCGCCACCATGGTTGATATGCCGTCGGCGCGACGCATGGCCTCGGTCAGCTCGGGCCGGTTATAACGCCGCTCCAGCGTGTCGATCAGCCGCCCGATCAAGGCCAGCGGCGAGCGGAAGGTGCGGTTCATCACCGTCTCGCGGCAGATCAGCAGATTCACCGCCACGGCCATCAAGATAACCGTCATCGCTGCTTGGTCGTCCAGGAGACTTTCGAAATTCATTGTTTGCCTGTAAGTCTGGGCCATGCGGCGGTGCGGGGTACGCTCCGGCGGGGTTTCCGTCTTCACTCTTGTCTGGCCAATATATTTTGTCCATAAGAATAAATTACAAGACCCGTCCGCCAGCCAGAGAAGCAACCGGCGGATTTTCCGGACTGAGGGCCGATTTTCGATGGATTTCCGTTTTTCCGAGGAACAAACGCTTCTTGGCGACAGCGCCGGACGATTCCTGCGCGACCAATATGGGCTGGACGTAAGGCGCGCGATCATCGCCAGCGAGGCGGGATATTCCGCTGAAATCTGGAGCCAACTGGCCGATCTTGGCTGGCTGGCATTGCCGTTTGGCGAAGACGTGGGCGGGCTTGAGGCCGGCGCCGTGGAAACCATGATCATCATGGAAGCCCTCGGAAGCAGCCTGGTTGTCGAGCCCTATCTGGCCAATGTTGTGCTCACCGGGGGGCTGATCGAGGCCCTGGGCAGCGATGAACAACGCCAGGAAATCCTGCCCGCCGTTATCGCCGGTAAAAAAATGCTGGCTTTTGCCTATTCCGAACCCGACGCGCGCTACGACCTGGCGCGGGTGAGGGTAACCGCGGAAAAATGCGGCGACGGTTATAAGCTGGATGGCCATAAATCGGTGGTGCTGAACGGGCTGGCGGCAGACTGGCTAGTCGTCTCGGCGCGCACCGGCGGCGCTCATGACGAAGCCGAAGGGATCAGCCTCTTTCTCGTGCCTGGCGACGCGGCGGGGGTTGAGCGGCGCGGCTATGCCACACTGGATAGCCAGCGGGCAGCGGAAATAACGTTCTCGGGCGTGGAACTGGGCGCCGGGGCGCTGCTTGGCGAAAAAGACGTGGCGCTGGCCCCCATGGAGATGGCCATCGACCGGGCGACCGCGGCGCTGGCGGCGGATGCCATGGGCGCCATGCAGGCGCTGAACCAGACCACGGTTGAATTCCTGATGACCCGCAAGCAGTTCGGCCGGCCGATCGGCAGCTTTCAGGTGCTGCAGCACCGCATGACCGACATGATCATGGAATATGAGCAGGTGAAATCACTGGTCTATCTGGCGACGCTGAAGCTGGACGCCGAACCCGACGAGCGCAAGCGCGCGGTCTCGGCGGCCAAGGTACAGGTGGGCCGGTCAGGCCGCATGATCGGGCAGAATGCCGTGCAGATGCATGGCGGCATGGGGGTCAGCGACGAGTTGAACGTGGGCCAGTATTTCAAGCGCCTGACGGCGATTGATGCGCTGTTCGGCAATGTCGATTATCACCGCCGCCGCTTCGCTGCGCTTTGATTTTTGCCCTTCAAGCCCAGTATTTCTCTTTTTAATCACCCTCACCCTACCCTCTCCCTCGAGGGAGAGGGGAAAAGAAAGCAAGCCGCTTGCCCCCTCTCCCGTCAAGGGAGAGGTGAAAAACAGCAAGCTTGTAATCCCTCACCCTTTTTTCTTCGTCACTCGCCGACTTGATCGGCGAGTCCAGCTTTCTATTGGCTCAATGTAGAAGAGCAAGACTGGATTCGCCGCCAAGGCGCTTCACGCAAAGAGCGTCGGCGAATGACG
>JACZSK010000132.1 GCA_022574255.1 Pseudomonadota bacterium | reverse complement strand
CCCTCCCTTGACTCCTTCCCCGCTCGCACAAACTAAAGCGAGAAACCGTTGTCTTTATCTTTCCCGCCCGGGCGAGGCGCCGCTACTTTACCCCTGCCCCGCCCGCCGCAGCCAGTCCGCCAAGGCAAAACTGGACTCGCCGATCAAGTCGGCGAGTGACGAAAAGGGGGCGCGCGGCGAGTGACGAAAAGGGGGCGCGGCGGGTGGTAAATAAATTGGAAGCTGGCCACCGCGTCAAAAGCAGACGAATCCGGCCACCGCATTAGAAGCCGGCCACCGCATCAAAAGCAGCCCTTGGCCGCGTTCCCGAATGTGGGGCCGGTCTGGTGGCGCGTCAGGCTTCGGACCTGCCCTTTTTGAACCTGCCTCTTTCGGACCAGCCCTTTTTGGACCAGCCCCGGGCGAACTTGACCACCACCGCAAGCACCGGCACCAGCCCCATAACCGAGACCACCGTGGCGCCGACCGGCAGGTCAGCTTCAAAGGCCACCCATAATCCGCCCGCGCTGCCCAGAGCACCGAGAAACCAGCCCAACAGCAGACGCCGGCCAAGCAACGGGGTCAGGATAGAGGCGCTGAAGGCGGGGATAATGAGGAAGGCAAAAACCAGCAGAACACCCACCACATTGACCGCCAGGGTAATGGTCACCGCGAAGGATGCGAAAAACAGAAACTCCCACAGGAATCCCGGGCGGTCGGACCCTTCGACCTTGAATGACAGACCAAGAAATTGCCGCCGGTACAGGATGTGCAACAGCCCGAGCGCGGCATAGATTGTCGCCATCAGGGCGATTTCGTCCCAGCGCACCCAAAGGATATTGCCGTTGAACATGGCTTTCATTTCTTCCATGCCCTGGCTGGAGCGGCTGAGAATAACAATGGAAAGCGCCGTGGTTACCACATAGACACAGCCGATGATCACCTCGCGGTTGGTCTTGCCTTCTATTCTGCGCAGGCCCGCGAATGCAAATGCGGCGACCAGGGTGGCGGCAAAAGCATATAATTGCGCGCTGGCGCCGTGGGCTTCTTCGCCCATCAGAAAGGCAACGCTGATACCCAGCGCCGCAACCTGGGCCAGCGCCAGATCAACAAAAATGATGCCCCGTTCCAGCACATGCAGGCCCAGATAGGTGTGCGTGAAAATCACCAGCAAACTCAAGGTGAAGGCGGGCAACAATATCATCCATGCGTCCATGTCACTGGTCCTCCTGTGGTGCCTGCGCGGCCTTGAAGGCAGCCGTGATGCCGTCAAACAAATCGAAATAGGTTGTGATGGATTTTTCCGCCCCCACCGACTGCGGCAGAACGGCGGCGCGCAGCCCGGTCTTCTCATTCAGATACCGCGCCGAGCGGCGCTCGTAATAGGGCTCCATAATCAGCAGGGATATCTGCTCGCGCCTGATGCGCTGGATCAGCGCGCCCAGGGTTGCGGCGCTGGGGGCAATGCCCGGTTTTGGCTCGACTTCATCGACAATGCGAAAGCCGAATATGTCGGCCAGATAGTCGAACGACTTGTGGTAGGCAATCACCGGCTGGCCTTTCAGGCTGGCCAGCGCCGCCTGCCATTGCGGCAGCTTGATCTCCATGGTGCGGGCAAAAGCCGCAAACCGGTTCTGGTACGCCGCGGCGTTGTCAGGGTCTATTTCCCCCAGACGGGCGGCGATTGCCCTGGCCATGCGCAGGCCGTTGCGCGGGTCCAGCCAATAATGGGGGTTGCCCTTGGCATGGACGTCGCCCAGCGCCCGGGACACCGGGCCCGACTGCACGCCCAGCAACTGTACAAAGCGCGACATATCCATAAATCCGGGATTGCCGGGCAAAACCTTGCTGTTACGGGCCGACTGCAGCAGCGGCGGCAGCCAGCCGATTTCCATGTCCGCGCCGATCAGGATCAGCAGGTCAGCGCGAAACACGCGGCGGATCATGCTTGGTTTGGCGACAGCGTAATGGGGGTCGCGGGTGCCCGGCGTCAGGCTTTCCACCTTCACATCATCGCCGCCAATGGCTTCGGCAATGGCCGCCAGATCCTGGGTCGTGGTGACCACGCGCACCCTGGCTTCTGCGGACCCGGCAAACCCCGCGGACCCGGCAAACAAGGCGGCGAGCAAGATCACCGCGCTCAGCAGATTGAAATTTTTCATCATGGATAATTCCTGAAATAGATGGCCTAAAACACGTGCGCGGTATGGCTGCCGAGGCTGAATTCAATTTGCAGCCACAGCGCGCTGGCGGTGGGTGTGCCCGGCAGATGCTGGAACCAGTCGCGGTTATATTGCAGCCGCAGCTTGCTGAATTCCGTCGGATACCAGGTCAGGTTTGGCGACAGGCGCTTGCGGGTATCGCGCAGCGGGTCAAGGGCCGTATTGCCTTTGGCGCCGGCATATTCCCAACGCAGGCCGGCCACCCAGCCCGGTTTGAAGCCCCACAGGGCTTGCGAAAACATACCCCAGTCCTTCAGTGTCTCCCGCGTCGGATCAAGCGCATCACCCGCCTCATAGCGCCGCTGCAGAACTTCCGTATGCAGCGAAACGAAAGGGAAGCCGCGCTGGGTCACCGCCGGTTGCCATTTGGCATAGAAATCGGCGCCGAATATGCGGGTGTTGGTGTCCCTGCCGCTGGCGTTGGGCCCCCACAGGGCCGAGATGCCGATGTTGGCGCTGATGCTGTCCGTCAGATCGAGGCCGTTCATCCAGCGCGCGGAATACAGCAGGTCGCTGAAATTCCGGGCGCTGCGGTCGGTGAGGGTATGACCGCCAACTTCTTCGCCGGGGCCGAACAGGAAGCTGGTGACGGTCTCGCCACTAGCGTTCTGCATGGCGAAAGTGAGTTCCGAATACCAGTCCGTGGGCATCAGCCAGGACAGGCGCGCGCCCTGGCTGCGAAGGCTGTCCGGGCCAAAGAAGCGCGACAGGATAAGCGGCTGGTCAACAAAGCTCCAGGAGTGGGGGTGCAGCTTGTTTTGCCGCCCGAATTCGGTGTAAAACTGACCGGCCTTGAACTGCAATCCGTAAGGCAGGGCGCGGGTTGTCAGGTAAGCCTCTTCCAGTTCCACGACGGTCTCGCCATCGGCATCGATGAGGAAAATGAAATTGGCCTGCGCGTCGAAATAAGGATCGACGGCGGCACCGATGGTCAGTTCCACATTCTGTACGGTAAAACCATTGCGGTTGGGGTCGTGACCGCCCGCCTGCAGGTTCTGCAGGGCGGCATTCTCGAGACTCGACCCACCTGCGGCGAAAAGCCCTGAGAGCCCAAGCTGAATGATCGACCCGCCACCCAGCCCCGTTGAGGGCGCCTCGGTTGCTGCGGGGGCGGCATATGCGGCATAGGGGTCTTCCGCCAGTGAGGGGGATGGCAGCGGCGCGGCGCCAACTTGCCGAACCGGCGTTAGGGCCAGCTCAATGGCAGCCTGCTCAGTGGCGATCTGGCGCTCTTCCAGTTGCCGCAGCCTGGTTTCCAGACCTGCGATGGCGCTTTCATAGTCTTTGCGCACCTGTTCCAGCTCGGCGCGGATGGCGCCGATGCCGCTGCTCCCGCTCTCCTGGGCGAATGCGGCAGCGCCGGTCAGCGAAAGCGCCGTAGCCGTAATAAGCAGTAATGTACTGAACGAATTTGTCATATCGTCCTCCACGTCGTCGGGTGATGATCCTTTGCCCATTTGTACGAACCGCCGTGCTGGAAAAGCGCGGAGTGCCGGTGTGGGCGTTTAGAAAGAAGATCAGCTAGAGCGACGTGGGGGGAGAGCGACCGGCCAGATAGGACGGTATAATGAAAGAGGGAATCTGCCGGTCCAGAGAAAACCGGGGCACAAAGCTCGAATAATCAGTCGCGAAGATGATCGCCGCGGCTTCAGCCGGCGTCGGGGTGCTGCCCGCGGCGTGACAGATGGAACATTGGTCAATGGCCGAGTTTTCGTGGGTCGCGGCATGCGCCGACAGCGCACCCTGGGTAATGACGAAGGCAAAAAGCACCAGCACCGCCCCGCGACGGAACAGTCTGCCAAGCGCGTTAAATCTTTTTCTGCCTATGGCCAGGCACATCAGGCGAATTTCCTTCGCTCGTTTGCTGCGCGGTGTTCGCATTGTCGTGCGGAGAGTAATGATATCCGGTGGAGATATTGTCAACGTTCAATGGTAATTGTTCACTGGCAATTCCCGCGCCAGACGGTGACGCCGCTGTCACGATCAGAGCAGCTTGCAGAAGGATTGTCGGGAGAATCGCCAGGAAGATCGCCGGGGGCATTGCCGGGGGCATTGCCGGAGGGATCGCCAGATGGATCGCCGGGAGAATCAACGGCGGCATTGCCGGCGGCATTGCCCTGCCCTCTTCCCGGGCCTCTTCCGTGGCCTCTGCCCCGGTCGCGGTGCGGCCAGGGGGCGACAACCGGCAGCGCCGGCTGGAGAGCCTGGAATACCGGCGCATTGGGGGCAAAACCGGCGGCATCCAGCCGTGAAATGCCACCCGCCACCGACGGAATTTGACCAAGGCGCGGCCTGGGGGGCGGAAGAGGCCCCAACCCGGCATCGGGCGCGCGCCTGGTGCGCATGGCCGGGGTCCGGCTGATGGGAAAGCTCATGGTGTTTTGCGCGCGGCTCGCCTGCTCATCCTGTTTCGGCGGGTGGGCAAGGGCGGCTGTCCCGGCGGCAAATCCGGCGGCCACCGCCAAAAACCAGCCCGCCACCGCCAACGCCAACAGGCGGCGCGCCGCGCGTATGCCTGCGTGACTCGCCATGCCGCATTATAGCATGAATTCCATCCCTCGGTCGCGGGGGAGCACCGGGGGGAAAAAATCAGTTCTCGGGGGAAGTGAGCTAGCAGCCGCGGCGGACGATAACGCCGCCCTCTATGCCCTCGCAGGACTGGCCGGAAAGCCGCCCGGCGAGACGCAGAAATTCATGCCGGCCCAGGCCGCGCATCATTGCGTCTTTGTCGCTCATGCCACCGGGCCGCAGCCCCGAGCCGGGAACCCGCGACACCCGGTTGGCGGCGCGCACGCGGTAGGCCTTCATGCTCTGCGGTTTCCTTGCCGGCTTGCTGCCCTGGCCGGCGCGGGTGGCCTTGCCGATACGGTTCAGAAGACCCTTCTGCGTGTTGCCAAAGCGCTTTATGGCGCCCAGCGGCGAGGCCCCGATGAGCACGGCGCTGGTGCTACTCCCCGCACCCTTGGTCACCCCCAGCGGCCCGCCTTCCATCAACGTCTCGCCAGCTTGCGCCGACGCGTTGCCAAACAGGGAACCGGGCCACATGGGGGGTGTCAAGGTAAGAGCAAAGACCAGACACACGCCGAGCGCGACCTTTTTGAGGGCCGGCGGAGCGTTGGGGATTTGGCCTCTGATGGGTGTCATAGCCGGGGCAGAATAAGCGCGCGTGGTTACCAGCCGGTTAGGAGATATGGTTAAAATGAGGAGGTTTTTTAGTTGATCCCGCAGCCTCATCCCTCAGCCTCAGGCCTTGGCAGCCAAGTGCCCGACCGTGGCAGCCAGACGCCGGCAGTTGAGGTGTCAGGAAAATTCCGAGGGCATGGCCCGAGGCAAGCGCGACCGCGCGCCAAGGCGCGTCAACGCAGGGGGGCTGATGCGAGGAAAGCCAAGCAGGCGGATGCCTGCGCCCGGCGTCTGAGAGTAAGACAAAGACCCCCCCAAAACGCAGCAAACCCGCGGTTTCCCACCCTGTTAGCGCTTCGGTTGCCCTCTGCGCTGCCACGTTCCGGTTGCCCTTCACATGACCAAGGTTGGAGACCCGCGGGCCGCTCCACGATGGATCAATGCTCCGTTCGTTCCGCCATTCGCTTCCGGTTTCCTTGCGGTCCCCTTCGGCGGCAGGCTTTCCTTACTTCGCTCCTCACCGCTCGCCATGGATTCTATCCGCCGTTTACCATGTTACAAACAAAACGCTAAACCCTTGATTTCGCGCGATTACTTATCCCCGTTATCCACAGGGTGGTGTTTTTTCCTGTGCGACTCGGCAATAACCGATTCGTTTATGGGGGTTTCTGTGCGGGGGACCGAGGCTTTCTCTGGCCCCTCAGGCGCCGGGCGCAGGCATCCGCCTGCTAGGCTTTCCTCGCATCAGCTCGGGCGCGCGGTCGCGCTTGCCTCGGCTCCGATGAGCCTCGGGGGCCAGGGAGGCTCGGGCGTCCGCAAAAA
>JACZSK010000131.1 GCA_022574255.1 Pseudomonadota bacterium | reverse complement strand
GCATCGAGGGCGCGAATTGCTATGGCGAGCCCAAGCTGGAGATGCTGAAGGTGGCGCTGGCCGATAGCGCCGGCGGCGGCGGGCAGCCCCCGCATATTGTTGCCTATTCCGACCATTCCAGCGACCTGCCATTGCTGGAATGGGCAGACGAGGCGGTGGCGGTGAACCCCTCCGCCAGCCTGCGGCGCATCGCGACGGAACGCGGCTTCGAAATCGTCGATTGGGGTTAGGTCACTCCAGGTCACGGACCTTAGAACAAATCTTTCCGGCGCCGCGTTTCGGCGAAAACCGTAATCGCGTCGGCGCCGACCAGATCAATATTTTCCTGAATTTCCCGGCTGTCGGGCCGCAGGAAAGGATTGGTCGCCTTTTCCACACCCATGGTCGAAGGCACCGTCGGCCGGTCGGCGGCGCGCAGCGAGGTAACCTCTTCCATACGCCGCCGCAGGGCCGGGTTGTCGGGTTCAACGGCCATGGCAAAGCGCCCGTTGGCGGCGGTATATTCGTGCGCGCAATAGACCTTTGTCTCGTCGGGCAGAGCCATCAGCTTCTGCAGCGACGACCACATCTGCTCCGGCGTTCCTTCAAACAGCCGCCCGCAGCCCATGGAAAAAAGCGTGTCACCGCAAAAAAGCGCCGCGTCGGCCTCGAACCAATAGGCGATATGCCCCCGGGTGTGGCCGGGTATATCGAAGATTTTCGCGGTTGCTTCGCCCAGCTCATAGCTGTCGCCGTCAGCCAGCGCTATGTCGATGCCGGGAATGCGCGCGGCGTCGGCGGCCGGGCCGACAATCGTGCAACCGGTCAGTTTCTTGAGTTCCAGGTTGGCGCCGATATGGTCCATATGGTGATGGGTGTTGAGGATATGGGTCAGGCCCCAGCCCTCTTTCCGCAACATTTCAATTACCGGATCGGCGAGCGCCGGGTCGATGACCGCCGTCATGCCGGTCTCCGGCTCGTGGGCCAGATAGATGTAATTGTCGGTCAGCACCGGAATCTGGGTGATGTGAAGTCCGGACATGCTCAATCCTTCTCTATCCCTCCCCGCCGCCGTATCCCGGCTCAGCTACCCCGGATGATCTCGAAAAAGCGCCTTTCCATGCGCTCATCCTCGGCGAAAACACCGCGAAACTGGGTGGTGATGGTCGAGGCGGCGCGCTTGCCCACTCCCCGCATGGTCATGCAATGGTGGGCAGCGTCGATCAGCACGGCCACGCCGCGCGGCTGCAATCCGCTCTCGATGGCGTCGGCAATCTGCGCGGTCATGGTCTCCTGGGTCTGCAGGCGGCGGCCAAAGGCGTCGACCACCCGCGCCAGCTTGGACAGGCCCACAACCCGCCCGTTGGGCAGGTAGGCCACATGGGCCTTGCCTATAACCGGCACCATATGATGCTCGCAATGGCTCTCCACGTCGATGTCGCGGATAACCACAATATCGTCGTAGCCCTGAACTTCCTCGAAGGTGCGGCTCAAAAACTCGTTCGGGTCTTCGTCGTAACCGGCAAAAAACTCTTCGTAGGCCTTCACCACGCGGCGCGGCGTATCAACCAGCCCTTCGCGTTCGGGATCGTCGCCGGCCCACAGGATCAGCGTACGAACCGCCGCCTGCGCCTCCTCGCGGGAGGGCCGCTTCAGCGTGCCATCGCGGTTCCTGGCGATCTTCGCCGGTCTGTTGATAAGCCTTCTTACGATGGCATCCATCTGTACCGCCTTTGTCTGTTCTCTGCTCCGGGTGCTTGTCTACGCGCTGCGAGGCCTCTTTCGGTGCGCCGGCCCGGAAATTTGACGCGATCACGACTCGCAGTTAGGGGAAAGCCTCCCTATCTTAATAAGAGCGAAAGCCTCTGAATTAAAGCTTTTACCGCCAAAAAAGTGAAAGATTTTTGTGCTGGTTGACTGTAAGCGCAGTTGGGGCGACAAGTCAGCCTTCCGATCAAGGGTGCAAGAATGACCGAGCTTTACAACAAGGATATCCTGCGGCTGGCCACCAGCATCCCCCTGACCGAGCGGCTGGAGGCGCCCGATATCACCGTGGTGCGCACCAGCCGTATTTGCGGCAGCCGGGTCACCGCGGATTTTATCTTCGACGGCGACGCGATCAGCGCATACGGGCAAGGGGTCAAGGCCTGCGCCCTTGGCCAGGCGTCCTGCTCTATCTTTGGCCGTCATATCCTTGGCCAGACCCGCGAGACTTTCGCGCCGGTGGCGGAAGCCATGCGCCGGATGCTGGCCGGCGACGGCCCGGCCGCCAAATACCTGGGCGGCGGCGAATGGGCGGAACTGGAAATATTTCTCGCCGCCCGCGAGCATAAATCCCGCCACGGCTCGATCATGCTGCCCTTCGATGCGGCGATGGAGGCTTTCGATAGTTTGGCCTGAGAGTGCTTTGGCGCTGTTGTCTCTACAGGTTGTTCGTTCGGGCTGAAGCCTTAAGCTGGTTGTGCGTCCTGACCCTAAGGACGATGTAGTGATTGCCCTCGAGCAGCGACAGCAGCGTCACCCTGCTCGACGTTCCGCTATCCGGCCTTCACGCGGATGATTTTATTTTCTAGACTGGTT
Source organism: Pseudomonadota bacterium (assembly GCA_022574255.1). Classification (GTDB taxonomy): domain Bacteria; phylum Pseudomonadota; class Alphaproteobacteria; order Sphingomonadales; family SMXR01; genus JACZSK01. The sequence goes on along the minus strand of JACZSK010000131.1, from coordinate 3,680 downwards.
GCGGAACAGGATTCTAGGGTCCGGACTCATTAATGCGATCCATTCTGCGCCGCCCATTTTCGGCTGGAACAGGAGGGGCGTTGCAGGAAACCTGGTGGGTTTTCAAGGCGTTCCGACGCATGCCCAGCCGAAAAGGGGCAGCGCCCGTTTATAGGTTGGCCGGAAAGACGGTCCGGGGAGGGTTTAACGAGGAGGATCGACTGCCGCAGATACAGCCCTTGAAAGGGGGTAAACCCTGTCCGCAGCCTGTTTCCTTGCATTCGATCCTCCTCGTTAAACAGAATTGAACCGGATTAATGAGTCCGGACCCTAGATCAGCCAGTGTGATTGTGGAGGGGGCATGACCAAAAAGAAAGATCAGGCGGACGAAAGCAGCGTGGCCCCGCCACCGGCGGACGGGCAAGAGCAGACGCCGGCCTTCGACGTGGTCTCGTCGCGGCAGTTCCCCAACTGGCTGGCCGAGCAGAATATCAGCCTGGCCTTCACCACCTATCAGGCCGGCAAGCTGTTTTTTATCGGGATCGGGCCCGAGGAGCGGCTGTCGTTTTTCGAGCGCACCTTTAACCGTTGCATGGGCCTCTGCGTCGACGGCGATGCGCTGTGGATGAGCACGCTCTATCAGTTGTGGCGCTTCAGGAACACGCTGGAGCCGGGCCAGACGGCGGACGGATATGATGCCCTCTTTGTGCCGCGGGTCGCATGGACCACGGGGGATATTGATATCCACGATATCGCGGTTGACAAGGACGGCGCGGTGGTTTTCGTCAACAGCCTGTTCAGTTGCCTGGCCACGGTGGACGCGGATCACAGCTTCAAGCCCCTGTGGAAGCCGCCTTTTATATCGAAGCTGGCGGCCGAGGACCGCTGCCACCTGAACGGGCTGGCCATGGAGGACGGGCGCCCCCGCTGGGTCAGCGCCATCAGCCAGTCCGATATTATCGACGGCTGGCGCGACCGGCGCGCCGACGGCGGCTGCATTATCGATGTGGAGAGCAACGAGATCGTCGCCGAAGGGCTCTCGATGCCCCACTCGCCAAGGATTCACGATGGCCAGCTATGGGTGCTCGATTCGGGGACCGGATACCTCACCAGGGTGGATACGAAGTCGGGCAAATGCGAGCCCGTAACTTTTTGCCCGGGTTACCTGAGGGGCCTCAGCTTCGTCGGCGATTACGCGGTGGCCGGGCTGTCGCTGCCGCGCCACCGGACCTTTTCGGGACTGCAGCTTGATGATAATCTGGCAAAACATGACGCGGAGGCGCGCTGTGGGCTCGTCGTCATTGACCTGAAAAGCGGCGACATCGTTCACTGGCTTCGTATTGGCGGGGTTATCCAGGAACTTTACGACGTGGTGGTCCTTCCCGGCATGCGCAGGCCCAGCGCCCTCGGCTTCCGCACCGACGAGGTGCGCCGGGTGCTGAGTGTCGCCGACAGCAACTTATAGGGTCCGGACCATAGGTCACGAACTCACAAACAGAGAAGGCTGTGGCGCGAGCCATTTTCCCCGGCAAGCAGGATGACGAGCAAGGTAATGCGGGGCCATTGCGCGCGAGGAAGACGAACTTTCCGGGGAAAAGGGCCGCGTCGCCCGGATTACATGAAGGGCGATATGGCCAAGATCGCCCAACTCTGCGTCGCGAAGCCTTGAAAGGGTTGTGCCCTGTCTGCGGCTCCGCTTCTTGATTTGGGCGATTTTGAACCATACCACACCTCTTTCTGCTTATGAGTCCGTGACCTAGGCTGAGTTCTTTTCGAGCGCCGGTCGAGCCAGCGTCAAACCCCGGGCTTGAACCGGCGCGGCGCATGCACCGGCTTCGTCGGGCGGCGCTGGGCAATGATACTTTCTTCTTCGCCCTCGACGGCAACGACAGCGTCACCCTGCTCAACGTCCTCCTGGCCGACCTTCACGCCGATGATTTTATTTTCCAGACCGGCCGCGGAAGGGAATTCCAGATCAGCCAGCGTGATCGCGGGGCATGACCCGAAAAGAAGAGCGGGCATGGCTGGCGGAGCGAGAAGGACAGCCCGCCGAACTCCGAAATATCCCTGAATATCTTTAAAATACAACATGTCGGCTTTATGGAAAAAAGCGGGTTTGTACAAATTTTTGTACTGAAACGCGCGGATTTTTCATTTGCCCTCGGCGCTTTCAATGGCCGCGGCTACAAGCGGACATGGCCCATTGATGACCTGTTGGTCGCAAATTGGAGGCAGGTGACCTTCAATCACATTAACGTGTGCTTTGCCTTCTTTCCCTGATTTCCAATTGCTAAACCTGCACCAGGAAGCCAACATACCCGCCAAGGGTGCAGCGAGTGCTCAACTTGGCTGGCGGGTTCCAGTTTAACCGGCATGCAGGGTGGGGTTGTCAAAGTGGCTGTGGGATGGGGTTGTCAAAATGGCTGTGATCAGGGGGACTTCCGGCGACGATATTCTAGATGGCACCGCCGACGCTGACGATATCAGCGGGTTGGCCGGGGCAGATGCGCTGTCTGGCTTCGGCGGCGATGACGTCCTTGATGGTGGCGCCGGCGCCGATACGCTTGATGGCGGTCTGGGCGTTGATACCGCCAGATATGCGGGCTCCGGGGCCGGCGTGCGGGTTGACCTGGCTTTGGGCACCGGCCTCGGCGGCGACGCCGAGGGCGACACCCTGACCGCGATCGAGAACCTGACCGGCTCGGGCTTCAGAGATACCCTGCTCGGCGACGGCGGCGCCAATATCCTCACCGGTGGCGCTGGCAACGACGTGCTTTGGGCGCGCGGTGGCAACGACACACTTTTTGGCGGCGCTGGCAATGACCTGCTGGCCGGGCTCGCCGGCGACGATACACTCGAAGGCGGCGCCGGGGCAGACAAGCTGATGGGTGGCGCGGGCAATGACACCGCCAGCTACGGGGGCTCCGGGGCCGGCGTGCGGGCTGACCTGGCGCTGGGAACCGGCCTCGGCGGTGACGCCGAGGGCGATACGCTGACCGCAATCGAGAACCTGACCGGCTCGGGCTTCAGAGATACTTTGATCGGCAACAGCGGCGCCAATATCCTGACCGGTGGCGGCGGCAACGACGTGCTCTGGGCGCGGGGTGGCGACGACACGCTGTTTGGCGGCGATGGCGACGACCTGCTGGTTGGTCTCGCCGGCGCCGATTCGCTGGATGGCGGCCTGGGCATTGACACCGCCAGCTATGCGGGCTCAGCGGCCGGTGTGCAGGTTGACCTGGGCTTGGGAACCGGCCTTGGCGGCGACGCCGAGGGCGACACGCTGACCGCGATCGAAAACCTGACCGGTTCGGGCTTCAACGACATTTTGCTCGGCGATGGCGGCGCCAATGTCCTGGTCGGCAATGGCGGCGATGACAGGCTTGACGGAGGAACCGGCAACGACAAGCTCACCGGCGGCGCCGGGGCCGATGCGTTCATCTTCGGGAATTCCTGGGGCAACGACATTGTCACCGACTTCGAGGATGGCGTTGATCTCCTCGACTTCTTCGGCTCGACCCTCACCTTCGCCGGCCTGGCCATCAGCCAGTCGGGCGCCGACACCCTGGTCGAGGACGCCTTCGGCAACTCGATCACGCTGCAGGGCATCACCGCCACCGACATCGCAATTGATGACTTTATGATCGCCGACCCGCTGGTCTCCAGCGTCGCGGCAATCGAGCTTTCCGATATCGAGGCTG
>JACZSK010000130.1 GCA_022574255.1 Pseudomonadota bacterium | reverse complement strand
GTCCAGCGCCATGCCGATGGCGACCGCTTCGCCGTGGCGGATGTGATAGCTGGTCAGGCTTTCCAGCTTGTGGGCCGACCAGTGCCCGTAATCCAAGGGACGCGCGCTGCCCATCTCGAACGGGTCGCCGCCGTGGCCGATCTGGTGCATGTGCAGCTCGGCGCAGCGCCGGATCATGCTCGCCATGGCGCCACGTTCGAAGACCGCCAGCGCATCGGCGTTGATCTCTAGCCAACTGAAAAACTCGGCGCTTTTGATCAACGCCACCTTGACCGCCTCGGCCATGCCGGCGATTTTGTCCCGTTCGCCGAGGCCCATGACGAAATCAATGTCGTTTAATACCGCGAACGGCGGCGCGAAGGTGCCGACGTAGTTTTTGACGCCATATAAATTGACCCCGTTCTTGACGCCAACTCCGGAATCGTTTTGCGCCAGCACCGTCGTCGGAATCCGGATATGGCGAATGCCACGGTGCGCCGTCGCCGCGACCAACCCAACCGCATCCAACACGGCGCCGCCACCGACGGCGAGAACGTAAGAATGACGGTCGATATGCTGGTCGAAAAGGACCTGTTGCATGGTCTCGACAAAATGCATGTTGGATTTGATTTTTTCACCGCCGGGCACCGCGATCGGGTCCGTAACCAAATCGAGATCGCGTACGTGATGCGCCGTATAGGCCTTGATATCCTCGATCACTTCGGGCCGCGCCTGGATTAGACCGTCGTCGACAAAAAACAGGCAGCGATGGCGCTTATCCGGTTCGAGCCGACACATCGCCTCGACCAGGGACTGATTGGCGGGATTGAAAAGATTGTCAGTGAAATACACGGGAAATTCATACGGCACGGAAAATTGTTGCCAATGTACCGTCGTCCGAACGCGGCCTGGCGCCGTTTTGGCTGTCATTTCTGCTTTCCCTTCGCCTTACCCTTTTATGCTACCCATTTTTTGTCGTTGTTGGTGCGGTTTTTTTTGTTTATCTATGTGTCCGAAAGCCCTGCTGGAGAAAAGATCATGAAATACGTGAATATCGCCTGTGTTTTGCTGATGCTCCTCTTCGCGGGCGTACAATACAATGACCCCGATGGCTTTCTGTGGGCGGCGATCTATCTGGTCCCCGCGATGTGGGCCGGCATCATGGCATTTCGCCCGCATCTCATTCAAAACACTCTTCCGTTTGGCTTGCTTGGTTTGTCCGTCGCCGCCGAACTGATCGGGGTCCTCTATTACTGGCCGACCACACCCGGTTTTTGGCGCCAGGACGTGTGGTGGGCCACTGAAACTGCGCGCGAAGGCATGGGTATCATGATTGCCGCCGGCGTCATTCTGATCGCCTTGGCGACCGCGATACGCGCCCGCGCCGCCGCCCATAAAGCCGGCTGACGGTTCACGGTGAAAACTTTTTGCTCATAACATAGGCGACCACGGCCATGCGTTCGTCCTTGTCATACACCTCGTTCCACGCCGGCATCTTGCGGAAGCCCTTGGTTATGCGCCGATAAACGAATGAGGGTTTGTAGCGCCAGGGTTTCAGTTGTGGCGCCTTGCCCGGATAGGCCTTGGCGCCATGACAAAGGGTGCATTGCTCAAACCAGATTTCCTTGCCCCGGGCGAACGTGGCTTCATCGTTCAGAAAGGCTTCGGTGAATTCCGGCGTGTCCTCGCTGGCGTACGCCGCCCCCGAATACATAAATGCGGCCAACGCCATGGCGGTCCATCCTAGTCCCTTAAGCTGCTTCATCGTCGGTTCTCTAACCTGTTTGAAATCGGGTAAGTTGATCAACGTGACAATTGCGTCCAATGCATATTCGAAAAGATAAAAAACGCCGCCGGCCCCAGAGAATCCGGCGGGACCGGCGGCGCGTAATTGGTCGTGATCAGTCAGCCGGAACGATCTTATATATCGTGTCGAGTTCGCCGTTCGGGCCGCGCGTGATCGAGGTCAAGGCATAGACCTCGCCAGCCGCGTCCTGAGCGAATGCCAACACAAAGGGTTGTTTCCCCTCCATGCCGTCGACCTCGGCGACCTCCATGGTCCAATTGCCACCGCTCTCGGTAGCGATGAAGATCTGACCATCCATGGCCGCGAAGCTCTTGCTCCAATCGCCGAAAATGTACTTGCCATCCCAGGCCTCATTGGCGCCCCGGTAGACATAGCCGCCGGTAACCGAAATACCCTTGCAACCGTTCGGCTGGGCAGTGCAGTTATTGTACTCCAGGATCGGCAGGGTCAAACCGGATTGGTCGCAATTTCCCGGATGGCCATCGGGCTTGGCGTAATCGAAGCAATGGGTCCCTTCCATGCGTCGCCAGCCGAGGTTCGCGCCCTTCGAAATGATGTCGACTTCCTCAAAGGAATTCTGCTGAACGTCGGCGCAGAACAGCCGGTCGTCCTTCATATCGAACGAACACCGCCACGGATTGCGCAGGCCATACGCATAGATTTCCGGCCGTACGTCATCCATGCCGACGAACGGATTATCGGCGGGAATGGAGTAGTTGTTGCCGTCGGCGCTGGAATTGACGTCGATGCGCAGGATTTTGCCATTCAGGGACGCCAGGTCCTGGCCGTTTCCGTCGGTCACGTTATGGCCGATGCCCCAGTCATTGGCGTAGCCGCCGTCACCGGTCGAAATGTAGAGCAGGCCATCCTTGCCGAAACCGATCCAGTGGCCGTTGTGGTTGAACTGGGGCCAGGAGATCGAGGTCAGTATCCGTTCGGATTTCGGATTGGCGATATTCGGGTTGTCCTTCGACACCGTAAATTCGGAGACGATATTGGTGTGGTCCCACCACAGCATCTTGCCGACATCGCTTTGGAAATCCAGTACCGCCGAGTAACTGATGTAGAACTTGCCATTGGAAGAGAAATTCGGATGGAAAGTGAGGCCGAGCAGGCCCCGTTCATCGAAATCAGCCATTAGATTTGGTAATTTGCTGCGGATATCGAGGAACGGCGTCCCCAGAAGTTCTCCATTAGCATCGATAATCCTGACACGGCCGAATTGCTCGACAACGAATTTGCGGTCGTCGCCGGGCGGCTGCACCATGGCCAGCGGCGAATTAAGGCCGGTGACATAGGGCTCGAGTTTTATCTTGACCTGGGCATGGGAAACTGTGGCGCCACCCATCACCAATCCCATTGCGACAGCCAATGCGAGAATAACCTTAGTTGCTAACATCGTCGGGCCTCCCTGATTTTATTTGTAAAAAGACGAGGAAACCCTACGACTGTGTCGTCGCCGAGTCCATGGACAATTCGGTAAATTAAAATACTGTTTCCAAAATAAGATCTTTGATCGAATTTCCTGGCGAATTTCCCGATATCTTCGAATTCATACGACCGGGGCTCGGTTTGCGGTCGATTTATACTCCCGGTGGATCCGTGAACAACCGACGCACCGAAAACCAGAGCGCGAGGGGGAGCGCCATGGACAGCGCCATGGTCAGGAAGGGGCGTTCGACGCCGAGGTGGCCGATGGTGGAAAACACAAATCCCAGTGGCGCTGAGCCGCACACCAGGGCGACTGCGAATACCCTGAATCGCATGCGCGAAAGCCCGGCCATGCAGGCGATGACCTCCGACATCACCGGCAACCAGCGAGACAACGCGACCATCCAACCCCCGGCCCGCTGAAACAGCCTTTCGCCGTTGTCGAGCGCCCGCTGGCCGTTCAGCCACACCGCGAACGGACGTCCAAGCTGCCGGCATAGTACGTAGCCAATCAGGCCGGAAATCACCGACCCGACGGCGCCGATGATACCGCCCACAATGGGGCCGTAGACCATGCCGAGCGCGGCCATTACCGCTGTCGTCGGAATCGGCATGGCGAGGTCGGCGATCAACAGGCCAATCGCCACGAGCCAGGCGAAGGAGCCGTGTCCGGACAACCAGCGAAAGGCACCATCGCCGGCGAACATGTTCTCAAGCAGATCGCCCCAGACAACGAACGGCACAGCGACCAACAGGACCAACACGCCGGCGATCACCGCGAGTTTGATCATGCCGGACGCCGGGCTACTTGATGACCAGATTCTCCAGCGTACGTTGCGCTGGCTGATCCTCTATCCACGGCTCGCGGCCACCGCGCAGGATCGAGTTCCCCTCAAAGAAGGTTCGCTGGTCGATTGCCGGTGGGTTGAGCCAGTCGTCTTCTTTCATCTGGCCGCTTTGACCATAGGCGTCGAGGGGGTTCTGGTAACAGACCAGGCGCACATGATCCTCGGGAACGCCGCGCTGCAAAGCCAGCTTGGCGGTCTTGGCGACACCCAGAGGCTCGGAAATTCCCCAATCACAGGCGGAATCGACAATAATCCGTTCGGGCCCATACTGTTGCAGGATATCGACCATGCGGTCGCTGCCCATTTTGGTGCTGGGATAGATCGAAAACGCGGCCCAATAGCCCCGGTCCAAAGTTTCGGCGACGGTTTCCTCGTTGTTGTGGTCGATGACAACTTTTGACGGATCTATACCGTGCTCGTCGCAGACGTCCATGGAACGTGAAGTACCGCGCTTCTTATCACGGTGTGGGGTATGAATCATCACTGGCAGATCAAGTTCCATCGCTAGTTCTATCTGCAAGCGGAAATATTTATCCTCAAGCGCGGTCTGCTCGTCGTAACCGATTTCACCAATCGCGACGACTCCTTCCTTCAGCGCGAACCGCGGCAGGATTTCCATGACTCCCTCGGCTAGTTCCTCGTTATTGGCTTCCTTGGAGTTCAGCCCGATGGTGCAGTAGTGGCGAATACCGAACTGGCCTGCACGAAACCGCTCGAAACCGACGATCGAGGACAGGTAATCGATATAGGTGCCGACGTGGGTGCGCGGCTGGCCCACCCAAAACGCGGGTTCGATCACCGCGACGACACCAGCCGCTGCCATGGCCTCGTAATCATCGGTCGTCCGCGACAGCATGTGGGCATGGGAATCGATAAACATCATGGCCGGATTTCCACTTCTTGGTTCAATTTGACTGTTTTCGCGAGCGTGCTGGCCAGCATTTCATCGGCCAGGGATTGCCATGTCAATGCCCCGTCTGCAATTTCAGTGGCCAACGCCGCGACGGTTGCCATCAGCTCGCGCGCCGGTGCCGCCGGATTGGCGCTAAGCGCCAGGGCCGCGGCCTTCCGTTCAATCGCCGTGCCGGTATCGAGGACACGGCGCAGATCAGCAAGCGCGTCCGCGTGCGGGTACGGGCCGACGCAGCGCCAGAGTTCCGGAGTCACGGCACGTCCGGCGGCCCAGCGTTCGTGGGCATAGTCGCACAAGATGCGCGCCAATTCCGGATTGGCGCGGTCATCCAGGCCCTGGATTGGCGCCAGCGTGCTGCCGATGAACAAGGCCTTCAGGACCATATGGTTCCAGCGGTTTTCATCGAACTGCTCGCGCGGAAAAGGATTGTGATGCGCGATCGCCTCGAACTCGGCCCGCATATTGGTGCGCAGGCCCTCCGCCACTTGGGTCTCCAGAGTCTCGGCTGCGGGATAAAGTGGCAAGCCCGCATACAACGCCATCACCTCGCCAACATCGGCACCGCGGCACAAATCAGTGAAGCGCGCCGCGAAGCCCTCACCAGTCCTGCCCATTTGACACAACATCATAACCCGCGCGGCCACGTCGACGCTCCAGCCAACCGGGTACCAACCCGGCCGCGCCGCCTGGGCCGCGTCGAGATCGTCCGGCGTCAACGCCAGATCATCCTTGCCGAGACGGCGGGGTATCATGCCAAAGGTAATATACAGATTACGGTCGGATGGTTCGGCCGCGAGGGCGTCAAGCCGTCCGTCCAACCATACGTACCGATCCGCCGGCAACTGTCGACGCAACCAGTTCCGTAGCAGATCAAAGGGTGTAGCGGCCACGTTTTCCCTATCCAATTATTGAATTGCAGATCTGCTGACAAGGTAATCCTAATTGCCCTTTTGGGAAAGTGATACCAGGAGCCCAACGCTGTGCTCAGGTGGTTGATTGTGATCAGGGGTTTGTCATGTATTCGGCAAAGGTGGCTTCGTGCCCATGATACCATCGGTCGGCGTTGTCAGGGGAAAGCGAACCGGTCAGCACAACCCCATAATCGATAGATCTCAGGTCGCAAGTTGACGCCACTCCGCCAAGGCGGCGGAACGATTGAGTTTGAAGTTTTCGCGGTTGTAAAGATGACGTTCCTGATTGAAATGATTGTGGACCGAAGCGTGGATCGAGGCAAATTTCTGAAGCGACTTTGCACTTCTGAATT
>JACZSK010000129.1 GCA_022574255.1 Pseudomonadota bacterium | reverse complement strand
CTGGTTGTGCAGGGGCTGAAGGTTATGGCGGCGCGGGGAAATGCCGGATTGCGCGCGCTCGCCGACGTGGCCGGGCTGGAGGAGGCGCCGGGCACCTATCACGCGGGCTTTATTCTCGGCCCCCGGGTCAATGCCGGCGGGCGGGTTGGCGAATCAAGCCTGGGCACGGCGCTGCTGGCGACCGATGACGACCAGGAGGCGCGGCGCATTGCCGAGAAGCTGCACCGCCATAACGCCGAGCGGCAGGAGATAGAGGCGCTGGTCCAGGAGGAGGCTTTCGCCCAGGTGCTGGCCGAGGCCGGCCCCGGCGGCGAGCCCGGGCTTCTGGCCTTCGTGACTGGCGATTCCTGGCACCCCGGCGTTGTCGGCATTGTCGCCAGCCGCCTGAAAGACCGTTTTCACTGCCCGGCCATTGTTATCTCTGTTGCTGGTGGCACAGCAAAGGGCTCTGCCCGCTCGATTCCCGGCGTCGATATAGGCGCCGCCATGATTGAAGCCCTGCACCGGGGTCTGCTGGTCAACGGCGGCGGGCATGCCATGGCGGCGGGGCTGACCGCCAAGACCGAACGGCTGGGTGAATTGCGCGAATTCCTCGAGGAATGGATGGCGGCGGACATCATTGCCGCCCGCGCCGCCCGCGATTTTCAGATTGACGCCATGCTGACCATCGGTGGCGCCAGCGTCGAGCTTATTGACAAGATTTCCCAGGCCGGGCCATTCGGGGCGGGCAACGCCGCGCCGCGTCTGGCGTTTGCCGATTTACGACTGGTCAAATGCGACATCGTGGGAAAAAACCACGTGCGTTGCTTTTTCACCGGCGGCGATGGCGGGCGGCTGAAAGCGGTGGCCTTCCGCCGCGCCGAGGAGGCTCTTGGCCAGGCGCTCTTGAGCGGTACGGGAAAGAAGTTTCATGTCGCCGGGCGTCTGAAGAAAGATGACTGGAAGGGCAATGACGCGGTCGAGTTGATGCTTGAGGACGCCGCGCCTGCCGGTCTCTGATTTCGCGCAGGAATCAACCTTGACGCTGGTGCGGGGGAAGGCTAAATACGCGCTGGCAATTGGCTTACGACCCCTTCGTCTAGTGGCCTAGGACACCGGCCTTTCACGCCGGCAACACGGGTTCGAGTCCCGTAGGGGTCACCAGCTTTCTATTTGATGCCTTTCAGTTCCGTTACCTGATCGCTGACCGCGCTGGTCTAGGCGTGAGCGGTCGCCGGCTCGATGGTGGCAATCTTCTCTGCTGCCTTGCTGCGACTGGCGTGCCAAAGGTCGTGGGCAGCCTGCATTCTGATCCATATTTCGGGACCGTTGCCACAGAACCGGCCAAGGCGCAGGGCCATGAGCGGAGAAATAGCAGCCTTCTCATCGAGGATGTCATAGAGCGTTGGGCGGCTGATACGCAATCGCCTGGCAACTTCGGCCTTGCTCAGGCCAAGGGCCGGCAAGACGTCCTCACGCAGTATGGCGCCGGGGTGCGTGGGAGCGCGCTTCATTTCAAGTATGTCGATCATCAGTGATAGTCCTCTAAATTTACGTCAATCGCATCTTCGCCATCGAAACCAAAAGTCACACATATTGGGCCGTTTACGTGAACCGTGTAGCGAACGGGTTTGCCCTGCAGCTTGTGATAGTCAAACCCCGGCAGGTTCATTTGCTCCGGGCTTGCGGCCATATTCAGGAAATCAAGGCGGCGGATTATTCGGCTGTGAAGCCTCTTGTCAATCCGGCGGGACTTCCCGCTATAAAAAAGCTCTTTCAGTCCAGGATGCGAGAAGTTTCGTATCATATGCCGACTGTAAGGCATAACCTTACAGTTTCACATATTATTTTTCAATTAATTTTGGGCATAACGGAGGCGGCAACACGGGTTCGAGTCCCGTAGGGGTCACCAGCTACTCTTTTCAATTCAATATGCGATTAGAACTGCGTCGCGCCGCTTAGATCGGTCGGCGTACAGGCGCAGCAGCCGTCAAAAAGGTGACAATACCTTGTAAGTAATATCTAGGTTTGTTGCTTCAATTACTTCGAGCGTTAGGTTTCTAAACGCTACCATAGTACCAGGGCCTGTGACGGCATAGGTAACATTCTGGCTAAATGCCGGGCGGATCATATCGCCACTAAATTCCCTGTACAAAAAGAACAGTTCTCCATCGTTGCGTCCGCTATAAATAAATTCCTGTCGGAAATTATTCTCGTTCACCTGATCCGCGCGGTCTCTAGTAATTTTCAGGGGTTTGGAGAAGCTCACGTTTTTTATCTGAATGCGACCAACGATCGGGTGCATCCTAACCGCAATATATTTGACTTCGTCATTGTCCCCAAGGCCAAGGCCAATTTCATAAAACTTGTAACCTGACATGAAACTGTGCTCCAAGCGCTCGGATTCTTCCACATTGTTCGCGTAAATAGCTGTGCCATCTGCCGCGATGGCCCGTTTCATAAGCACTGCACCTTTGAGATAGGTTAGTTCAGCAGGCTCATAACCACCTGCGCGGGGCCACTGAGAAGCAAAAGCTTCTTCCAGAACAATCGTCGGGGCAGATTTGAGCGTACCCTGCCTGACGAGTGTTGTACCGATTTTACCGTTATGGATTACATCCTCTGAGGGCCAAGAAAATGGGGCAAGACTTGGCTCCCAATCTTCCAAGTAGTTCTCATCGCCTCCTCTGGGCCCCGTATAGTACGTTCCGCCACAGCCGGAAGTGAGCAAGACCAGTAACGCTGCAATTACGAAAGATCGCATTCTTAGTCCCCAGTGTAGCTGCATGATTGCTGGCGAGCACCCGCTCCATCTGCGCCTTGGGGTTGTAGCCGCCTTACGCACCGAGTCAAGATAGTTGTCTGATTACGATTTTAAGTCTCTACACAAACTGTCACTTCCCTGCCCAAAAAACAGACACTACGCCTAAGCAGCGGTCACAATCGCTGTTGCCCGCGCCCTGCAGAATCACGCGCAATACGATTTTCCCCACCAGCCCAGCGCCTTAGCCGAATCGCCTCGTTTGGCACGGTCCTTGAAGTGCAACCCCTGTACGAAAACAGCAACAAAGAGGGGAAGCGCCCATGCGGCTCATCATGGCAATCATCAAACCCGACCGGCTGGACGCGGTTCGCGAAGCGCTGTCCGAGGCCGGGATAACCGGCATGACGGTCAGCGAAGTTCACGGCTACGGCCGCCAGCAGGGTCATACCGAAATTTATCGCGGCGCCGAATATGACGTGGCCTTCGTGCCCAAGGTGAAGATCGAGGTGGCATTGCCGGCCAGCCTTGCCGCGGCGGCGGTTGAGACCATCCAGCGCACGGCAAGGTCGGGCAAGATCGGCGACGGAAAAATCTTTGTCCTCGAGCTCAAGGAAGTTCTGCGCATCCGCACCGGCGAGAGCGGCGCCGAAGCCCTGTAATCCCGCCCGGTAACCCCAGTTGACGAGGAAATATCCCATGAGAAATTTCAAGTATTTTGCCGGCGCGGTTCTGGCATTGATTGCTTTACCCAGTGCCGCCCATGCCACGGTGCCGGAAGAATCCGCCTATATCTTCAATACGCTGCTGTTCCTGATCGGCGGCTTTCTGGTGATGTGGATGGCGGCGGGCTTCACCATGCTTGAAGCCGGTCTGGTGCGCTCCAAGAGCGTCGGCGATATCTGCCTGAAGAATATCCTCTTGTATGCGCTGGCCTGCATCATGTTCTACATGGTCGGCTATAACCTGATGTACAACGGCGTTGATGGTGGCCTGATCGGCAGTTTCGGGGCCTGGGGCGCCGATGACGCGGCGGCGCTGGCCGAGGATGCCAGCTTTGGCGCCAATTACGCGGCCTCGTCCGACTTTTTCTTCCAGATGGTATTCGTGGCGACCACGGCGTCGATTGTATCGGGGGCGGTGGCCGAGCGCATCCGCGTGGTGCCGTTCCTGCTTTTCACCGCCGTGCTGGCCGGGGTGATCTATCCCGTCGTCGGGGCCTGGCAATGGGGCGGTGGCTGGCTGTCCGAGGCCGGCTTTGCCGATTTCGCCGGCTCGACAATCGTTCACTCCGTGGGCGGCTGGGCGGCGCTGTCGGGGGTCATTATCCTCGGCCCCCGGCTTGGCAAATACAGCTCCAGCGGTACGCCCAAGCCCATGCCCGGCTCAAACCTGCCCATCGCCATGCTTGGCACATTCATTCTCTGGTTTGGCTGGTTCGGCTTCAATGGCGCCTCGCAACTGGCCATGGGCACGGCGGCGGACGCCATCGCCATTGCCAATATTTTCACCAACACCAACATGGCGGCGGCGGGCGGCACCCTGGCGGCGGCGCTGCTCACCGGGTTGATCTACAAGAAGATCGACCTGACCATGGCGATGAATGGCGCCCTGGCCGGGCTGGTGTCTATTACCGCCGGGCCGGATACGCCCAGCGTTGGCCAGGCGGTGCTGATCGGCGCCACCGGCGGCCTGATCGTGGTCTTCGCCGTGCCTTTTATCGATCGCTTGCGCATCGACGACGTGGTCGGCGCCATCTCGGTGCATCTGGTATGCGGCATCTGGGGCACCATGGCGGTGCCGCTGACCAACAGCGATACCAGCTTTGCGATGCAGGCCACCGGCGTGGGGGCGATCGGCGCCTTTACGCTGGTCACCAGTGCCGCTACCTGGCTGGTGCTGAAATATACGATCGGAATTCGGCTCACCGATGAAGAGCAGGAAAAGGGCGCCGATATGGTCGAGCTGGGCCTCGAGGCCTATCCCGAGTTTGGCCACGGCTCACAGAAGTTCGGCGTCTGAATGGCGATTACCTGGACGAAAAGATGGGGAGCTGGCGCCCTTTTGCCGAGATTGCCAGCCCCCCGTACCTCACCAATCCTTAAATCAGTGGAGGCATTTCCATGCTATACGATAATTTCCCCAACACAAAACGAACCATGCTCGCTGTTCTCGCCCTTCTGCTGGCCGGGCAGGGCAGCGCTTTTGCCCAGGACGCCGCACAAGGTCCGGAAGCCACACCAGCCTTCAGCCTGTCGGCGAATGTGATGCTGGTCAGCGAATACCGCTTTCGCGGCGTTTCGCTGTCCGACAAGGACGTTGCCATCCAGGGCGGTTTCGATATCGAGACAGCGACGGGCTTCTACGCCGGCACCTGGGCCTCGTCGATTGAAAGCTTCGCGGGCTCCGAGACCGAGGTTGACCTCTACGCAGGTTACGGTGGCGATTTCGAAATTTCTGGTGGCGACCTGGCCTACGACGTGGGCGTCATGGCCTATACCTACCCGGGTTCCAGCGGCACCCTTTACCTGGAGGGCTACGGGTCACTCTCCGGCGCTCTCGAGAATATCGAATGGACCGCCGGCGCGGCCTACGCCTTTAGCCAGGATAACCTCGGCAACCAGGATAACATTTATCTCTATCTGGATGGCGGCATGCCGCTGGGCGAGAGCGGGCTTAGCCTGGCCGGGCATTTTGCCTACGAAGACGGCGCCTTCGGCGACGGCAAGCTCGACTGGTCATTGGGTATCAGCATGCCGGTGAAGGATTTCACGCTGGGTGTCAGCTATGTCGACACCAATCTGAGCGACCGGTTGGGCGACGCTGGAATCCTCATCTCCCTGGGGGCCAGATTCTGAGGGCATGACAAGCAATTGACCTTCCGCCCGGCTCTGATATAGTCCGGCGCGTTTCTAGGAATGGCCCCTTCGTCTAGCGGCCTAGGACGACGGCCTCTCACGCCGTAAACACGGGTTCGAGTCCCGTAGGGGTCACCAACCTTGCTCAGTAAGGGTTTGCTATATCCACCGTTTTACGGTTTGGCAGTTTTATCGGAAAGTTTGGCACTTTCGTTCCGATCATGTTCCTCCCAAAGCCCGATTGCATGGCTCGCTAGGGCGGGTTTCTCTGCTTCCTTCACATAGTATTCGACCATATCAAGTGACTGCCCAGTGATCGCCGATATTTCAAAAGACGTACAGTGAGCTTCCGCCAGCTTGCAACACGCGTTCTTTCTCAGTCCGTGCAAGTGGTAACCTTCCGCACCAATTTCGTCTCTGAGACGACGCCAGCGGGCTTGTAGGGCGTCCTCCGTGAAAGGTCTGCCTGATCGGTTATGCAATAGCGTCATGCTTTGATCGGATGCAGGGACGCGCTCAATTTCATTTTGCCAAGTTTGATGTAAAGGAACAGAAACAAGTTTGCCGGTCTTCTGCTGAATGAGTTGGGCTTGGCCTCCTAAAATATGAGCACGAGACATTCTTACCGTGTCGGATACCCTTTGCCCTCCGTAGTAGAGGGATGCCATGGCCAGTCGCATCATCGGGGTTGCC
>JACZSK010000128.1 GCA_022574255.1 Pseudomonadota bacterium | reverse complement strand
CTGCGCCTGGCTGCCGCCGCCGCCGATCCGCGCCAGCTCGAGGCTGCCGCCGCCGAGGTCGCCGATCACGCCTTCGGCCTCGGGAACGCCGGCGATCACCCCGAGCGCCGACAGCGCCGCCTCTTCGGCGCCGGAAAGCACTTTCGCCACCAGTCCCGTCCGCCGCTTCACCTCGGCGATGAAGGCGGCGCCGTCGCTGGCCTCGCGCACCGCCGCGGTGGCCACCACATCCAGCGTATCGATTTTCATATCGCGGCACAGGAAGGCGAAGCGTTTCAATGTCGACAGCGCATTGTCCATGGCCTCGGCGTCCATCGCCCCATGATCGCCGACACTGCGGCCCAGGCCGCACAGCACACGCTCGTTAAACAGGGTAAGGGGCACCCGGATCAGCCCCTGAAAGACAACCAGGCGAACCGAGTTTGAACCGATATCAATGACCGCCGTCAGTTCGCCCGCTGGCGTATCCGCGCCTGCTCGCCGCGCCGGCTGTTGATCGGACATGCCGCCTAATCCCCCTGGCCGGGATTGGGAGCGGGTTTGGCAGCGGGTCCGGCGGTCTGATCTCCGCCGCCGCTGTCCTCCAGGGTCAGGCGGCGCAACGGTTCTCTTTCAGTGAGCGCCGCACCACGCCCGGAAAGGCTGGGGTTGGTCATAAAATACTGATGCGCGCTAAAGGGAGTCTCTCCCGGCTGGCGCCGTGTGTAGACACCATCCCCGTCCATATTCCAGCTTTGCAGGTTGTCCTTGAAATTGGCGACCATGATCTGGTTTATCACCTGCTCGTGCACCGTGGCATTTTCGATTGGCACCAGAGACTCGACCCGGCTGTTGAAATTGCGCGGCATCCAGTCGGCGGAACTGATGAAAACCTTGGCGTGGGGCGACGGCAACGGGTGGCCGTTGGCAAAGCAGGATATCCGCGCATGCTCCAGAAAGCGCCCGATGACGCTCTTCACCCTTATATTCTCCGACATTCCCTTGACCCCCGGCCTGAGGCAACAGACGCCGCGGATCACCATATCGATCTGCACGCCGGCGTTGGAGGCCTCGTAAAGCCTGTCGATAATCCGGGGATCGACCAGCGAATTCATCTTCGCCCAAATGCCCGCCGGCTTGCCGGCCCGCGCATTTTCGATTTCCTTCCCGATCAGCGCCATCAGCCGGTCACGAATGCCGAACGGCGACATGGCCAGCTTTTCCATCTCCTTGGGCTTCACATAACCCGTCACATAGTTGAACAGCCGAGCGGCGTCGCGGCCCAGAGCCTTGTCGACGGTAAAGAACGACAGGTCGGTATAAATGCGCGCCTTTGCCGGGTGATAATTACCGGTGCCAAAATGCAAATAAGTCCGCAGCTTGCCTTTTTCGCGGCGCACCACCATCGAAACCTTGGCGTGGGTTTTCATCTCAACGAAGCCGTAAACAACCTGAACCCCTGCCCGCTCCAGGTCGCGCGCCCATTTAATGTTCTGCTCTTCGTCGAAGCGCGCCTTTAGCTCCACAAGTGCGGTAACCGACTTGCCGGCCTCGGCGGCATCAATCAGCGCCGTGACGATGGGGGAATCCTCGCCGGTGCGGTAAAGAAGCTGTTTGATTGCCACCACGTCGGGGTCGTGCGCTGCCTGGCTGAGGAAACGGTGAACGACGTCGAAGCTTTCATAGGGGTGGTGGATGATGAAATCCTTTTCGCGCACCGCGGCGAAGATATCCCCACCAAAATCCTTCACCCTTTCAGGGTAGCGCGGGTTATAGGGCGCAAAACGAAGATCCGGCCGCTCGGACAGGATAATCTGGCAGGTATCGCAGACCCCGAGAATGCCTTGAAGCACCACAATCGCCTGCTGGTCGGCCTGCAGCTCGCGGACCACCATATCGCGCAGGTCGTCGGGCATGCCCTCGCTCAATTGTAACTGAATTACATGGCCGCGGCGGCGGCGCTTCAGCGCTGTCTCAAAGACCCGCACCAGGTCCTGAGCCTCTTCCTCTATCTCCATTTCGCTGTCGCGCAGCACCCGGAACATGCCGGCGCCCTCAACCCCGTATCCAGGGAAGAGCTGCCCCAGGAACAGCTGGATTATGTTTTCCAGGCTGATAAAGCGGACTTCCTCGCCGGGCAGGCGGACAAAGCGCTTTACCTGCTGCGGTATAGACAGCAGCGCCTGCAGCGCTTTTCCATCGGCCTCTCGGGTCAACGAAAGCACCATGCAAAGCCCTTCGTTGGGTATGAAGGGAAAGGGATGCGCCGGATCAATGGCAATTGGGCTGAGGACCGGGAAAACCTCATGGAGAAAATATTCCTCCAGCCAGTCGCGCTCTTCGGCTGCGACCTCGCCGCCATCCAGAATGGTTACGCCGACGCCGCGCAGTTCGTCCCGTAATTCCGCCCAGCAATCCTGTTGCGACATCATCAGGCGCAGGCTCTGCTCGTTAACCTGCGTCAGTTGTTGCTGCGGCGTCAGCCCGTCGGCGCTGACCACATCAGCGCCTGACTTCACCTGTCCACGCAGGCCGGCAACACGGACCATGAAAAATTCGTCGAGGTTGCTGCCCGAGATCGACAGGAAATTCAGCCGTTCGAACAGCGGATGATTTTGGTTCAGGGATTCTTCGAGAACGCGCATGTTGAAATTGAGCCAGGAAAATTCCCGGTTCAAATATTTCTCGCCCGGCGACAGGGCCGCCGTCTGCCGCTGAGCGGCATCTTTCTTATCTGATTCCGCCAAGCCCATCAAAAAATCTCACAATGAGTGAATACCAGCCGGTCGCGGCCATTGTGCAGCGCCCGCCTCAAAAAGACAATTGTTCCAGCACTTTGCCCGCCAGGGGCACGGTAATCGGGCGCGCCTCCGACAACGAAGCTTCGTCCAGCGCCTCGGCGATGGCACTGGCCGCGGCACAGGACCGCTCCATGCGCGCCAGAAGAAAATCAATCACCACACCCTTAACCCGCAACTGCCGGTCGGCGAACTGCTTGGTCAACAATGCCGCCAGCAACGCGTCGTCAGGCTGGCCAAGTTCCACCAGGGGAACCGCCTTCAACCGCGACGACAGGTCGGCGAGGGTCACATCCCAGTGCGCGGGCGGGCGGGCGGCGGTCATCAGGAGGGCAACCTTCCCCTCCCGCGTCCAGTTCAACAGATGGAACAGAGCGTCGTGGTCGCGCACCTGGTCCGCCTGTTCCAGTATCAGGGCCTTGCCACCAGTCTGCCGGGCGATGTCAGGCGACAGGGCCGGGCCATGAAGCATCGCCGCGCCACTTTTCTCCCGCCACAGGCTGGCCAGATGTGTTTTGCCGCTGGACGGCGGGCCAACCAGCGCCAACGCGTTATGCGGCCAATCGGGCCAGAGGTCTATCATCTGCACGGCCTGGCGATTGCTGGCGGAGACGATGAAGTCCACGCCCTTCAGCGACGTGCGATGGGGCAGATCCAGCGTGATCTGGCTCTTGGTCATTGGTATTCTCTTCCCGTAACCCGGCTAAACCGTGCCCGTCCTTCGCCCGCGTTATGCCTCGCCGGCAGGTTCATTACCCTTTTTCAGCGTGCTATCCAGATATCGCTCTATGACATGGCGCACCATTACCGCGGTGGCGGCGGCCACTGGCAGGGCAATAAGCACGCCGACGAGCCCCATGATTTCGCCGCCCGCGAAAATGGCGAACAGCACCCACACCGGATGCAGGCCCACACGACTGCCGATCAGCCGTGGCGTCAGGAACGCGCCCTCGATAATCTGAACCACCACGAAAACGCCGAACACCTGCAGCAGCGGTCCGCTATCGGGCCCGAACTGGCCAAGGCCGACGATCATCGCGATCAGCATGGCGACCAGGGCGCCGACAAAAGGCACATAGGCGAGAATTCCCGCCAGCAGACCCAGGATCAGGCCATAGTTCAATCCCACGGCCGACCAGCCGATGGCATAAAGCGTCGCCATGATCAGCGAGACCATGGTCTGGCCGCGCACAAAACCGGCCAATGCCTTGTCAATTCGCCCGGCCAGTGTGCGGATAACCGGCCCCTGTTCGGCAGGCAGCCAGCCATCAATGGTGGTGACAATCACGTCCCAGTCGCGCAACAGGAAAAAAGCGACCACCGGCGAGATCAGCAGCAGGGTCAGCAGGTTGAAAAGCGCCGCCCCCTGGCTCATCAGGCCGGAAATGACGTCGCCCATCCGATCCAGACCCTTGGCGGCAATGGAGGCGATCAGGCTTTCGGCGTCCGTGACTTCCACATGGAAGCTGTCGCTGAGGCGCAGCAGCAAATTGTCGACAAGTGGCCGCACACCCTCCAGGTAGCCGGGCAGGTTTTCAACCAGGGCGAAAAGCTGTACCTGGATGATCGGCAACATCGCCAGGAAAACGCCGGTCGCGACAACAAAGAAAAGAAACAAAATCGTCGCTGCGGCCAGCCAGCGGGGAAAGTGCCATTCCTCCAGCCTGTCGGCCAGGGGATCGAGCAGATAGGCGACCGCCAGTCCGGCGACAAAGGGCAAAAGCACGCCCCTTGTGGCATAGATGAAGACCAGGAGCCCGGCGATCCCCAGCCATAGCTGCCATCTGATGCGCATATTCACCCCTCTCCTATTGCTCGTTGTGGTTTACTAGGGTCTGAACTCAATTACCGGGTGGAACTGTGTTGGCTCCGAAATGCCCGGAAAACAGGAGAAACCCGCAGTCGATATAGCATATCGACGAGGATTTGGGACGCCTTTGCCCGGGCATTTCGGGCCAATCCAACCGGACCGCGCCCAAATTGGCCGGAACAGCGTCAAAACCGTCTCAGATAGAGTGCTATTCCTCACCGCTTTCTCCTCGTTCCGGCCAATTTTGGCTGCGGCACAGCCCTCACCGGTAATTGAGTTCAGACCCTAGTTCACGCAGGGTCCAGCCATCGCCAATTTCCTCAAGCTCCAGGTCGACCTGCTGAAGAGCCAGCTGGAGCTGCGCCATGCCACCGACGTAACGAATGGAAATCTGGCTGATCGGCAGGGCCAGGCGCTCAACGGCAAAACCACGCACCAGCGGCACTTGTTCCAGCCGCTCGCGAAAGCTGATCCAATCCTCTATTCTGTCAACTGCCAGCGCCACCCGCAACCGCCGGCTCTCGCCAAAATGGGTCAGCGTCCGCGACTTCCAGTCCAGATCCATGCGGGCCATGACGGCATTTGCGGCACGACGCAGCAAGGCTTCCACTTTCTCTCCGGCGCCGCCCCTTATTTGACCCCGAGTAAATTTCCCTCCAGCGCCCTGGCGAAAGGCAAACCGCACAATCAATAGCCCCGTCCGCGCATCCCGGCTGGTTTCAGCCATCACCAGCAGCGTCTCCTCGGCGCCATATTCCGCTGCCAGATCGCGCAGCCGGCCAGCCGGACTACCGCGAAAAGCCAGATGCCCGGTGATCGCCAATCGGTCGGCAAACCCGCCCGCGGCAAAGCGAAAGTCCATGAGACGGTTCTTGCTGTCGCTGTCCTCCCAGGCGCGGCGCCAGTTGTTGTTTTCCTCCCACAGCAGATAGGCGCCTCCCCAGCGCAACACAGGCAAAACCAGCAGCGGGCGCGGAACTGTTTCGCTGAAGGCTATTCTTTGCCGGCCCAGGAAGGCACGAACTTTTTCAGGCTCGAAGGTGATGGTGAATGTGGCCAGGTAGCGCGTGGTCGAGGAACGCTCATCTTCCACCTCGAAGCCGCGCACCAGGCTGCGTAAGCCGCGCGGCCCGGGCATGCGGATGGACGCCATATCATCGCTGTTGACTATTTTTTCCAGCAATATCCTGAAAGCCCGTTCCTCGGCCTCCGCAATGGCCAGGGTGCGGGCCTCGGCGGCCGTGCCGGCGCGCCGGTCAACGGCAATGTCGAAGCTGGTAAACAGCCGCTCGCTGGCCAGGCCCGCCGGTTGCGCATGAAGCCCATTGGTCGCCGCCAGGGCGCTGGACAACAGCATTCCCAGCACCACCACGGCCACGCAGCCTGCCCGGTCGAAAGAGTTTGCAATATATGTTGGCATCCTGAGCATCACGGGGCGCACTATACATCGGGGCCGGGGGTGGCCCAAGGTGAATGAAAGTGGTCGCGGCAGATTATCGAGCTTGGTGCAGGCATGCGGCCTAAATATGGCCAATCAGGTGGAAATAGAGGCTCTTTCCTGCCTTTCCGTGTGGCAATTTCGCCCGCAACTGGTTTATTGTGCCTCGAAAATAAAGCGCAGCAAAACAGAGCGCGGCAAAAGAAAACGCGCATGGAAGGCGAACAGCTTGGACGACGGGGCCGAAAAATCATTCACCTACCGCGATGCCGGCGTGGATATCAGTGCGAGTG
>JACZSK010000032.1 GCA_022574255.1 Pseudomonadota bacterium | reverse complement strand
GATGGGATGAATCGCCTGAAGGCGCGCGGCATCAAGCTGGCGCTCGATGATTTCGGAACCGGCTACTCGTCCCTGAATTATCTCAAAACCCTGCCGTTCGACTCTCTGAAAATAGATCGCAGCTTCATTGCCGATATGGAGACCCACGTGAGCGGCACGGCGATGGTGCGCGCCATTATTGGCATGGCGAAGACATTGAATATGGCGGTCACCGCCGAGGGAGTGGAGACCGAAGAGCAGCTTGAAGCGCTGGTCGAGGAAGGCTGCGACTTGATCCAGGGTTATCTGTTTTCCGGCCCGGTTACCGGCGACGCGCTTCTGGAACTGCTCAAGAAACAGGCCGGCGCGGCGGCTGTGGCGAAGAAGGGGTAACAGTGCAGATTGATATAATCTCGGACACCGTCTGTCCCTGGTGCTTTATTGGCAAGCGCCGGCTGGAGAAGGCGCTGGAAAAGCTGCGGGCCGAGCGCCCCGACGCGGAAATTCAGGTCAACTGGCATCCCTTTCAGTTAAATCCTGACATGCCCGAAGAGGGCCGCGACCATAAAGAATATTACCGCGAGAAATTTGGCGGCGATGAGCGAGTCGCTGAACTTGTTGACAACATGACCGCCGCCGGTGCGGCGGAGGGGCTGGATTTCGATTTTGCAGCGATAGAAAGATCTCCCAATACGCTGAATTCACACCGCCTGATTCGATGGGCGGCCGGCGCGGGATGCCAGGACCGGGTGGTTGAGGCCCTGTTCCGGGCCTACTTCATGGAGGGCAGGGATATCGGCGATCATGGCGTGCTCAGCGAAATCGCCGGCGCCGCGGGCATGGATGCGGACCTGGTCAAAGCGCTCTACGCCGAAGGGCGGGATAAGGAGCTGGTTGCCCAGGATGTCATCGGGGCCCAGCAGATGGGTATTCGCGGCGTGCCGTTCTTCATTATTGATTTCAAATACAAGGTCTCGGGCGCGCAAAGCCCGGAAGTCTTCATCGACGTGATTAAAAATGCCCTTGCCGCAGAGGGGGAGGGCGAAGAAGTCGAAGCCAAGGCCGGAATTCCCCTCTAGCGGTCACCCTCACTCTTTCTTGCCTTGGCACTCTCCCTCAAGGGAGAGGGCTTCTTTCTTTCGTCATTCGCCGACTTGATCGGCGAATCCAACTTTCTTGTCACCCCGGCCAAAGCGTATTACGCAAGAAGTATCCGGGGTCCATTGGAAACGCTGGTGGTGCAGGAGATGGCACCGGAAAGGGCAATAGACTCTGGGCCTCGATCTCAGATTGGCCCGGAGTGACAGAGTTTTTTGTGGCCAGGTGGCGAGACCAGTTTTCCTTTTTTGTCACCCTCACCCAACCCTCTCCCTCAGGGAGAGGGCTTTCTTGCTTTTCCCTCTCCACCCGTTGGGGGGAGAGGGCCAGGGTGAGGGGGGTGATTTTGTCTTATCGCTAAGCCGCTTCTTCCGCCTTTTCCGCCAGCCGGGCAATTGCCCGCGCCAGCGCCAGAGCGCCCTTCAGCCGGTCCTCCACCTTGTCCCAGCGCTCGAAGAAGACCAGCGTCTGGTCAGGCCGGAGTTTGGCGTGTCTGCCCCGCGCCGAGATAAACTGGACCAGCGCAGTCGGGTCGGCAAAAATATTGTTATGGAAAGAGACAGTCGCGCCCTTCGGCCCGGCCTCGATTTTTTCGATTCCGGCGCGGCGGCAATAGCCCTTGATCTGGATCACCGACAACAGTTGCTCGACTTCAGCGGGCAGGGGGCCAAAGCGGTCGATCAGTTCCGCGGCGAATTCGTCCACCTCCTCCCGGGTCTCGATCTGGCCAAGCCGCCGGTACAACGCCATCCTCAGGTTCAAGTCGCCAACATAATGCTCGGGGATCAGCACCGTGGCGCCGAGATTGATCTGCGGCGACCAGCGATCCTCGGCATCCTCCGTCCCGGCGCCGTCGGCGCGGGCGGAGGCCACCGCCTCTTCCAGCATCTGCTGATATAATTCAACGCCAACCTCGCGGATATGGCCGGACTGCTCCTCGCCCAGAAGGTTGCCGGCGCCGCGAATGTCCATATCGTGGCTGGCCAGGCTGAACCCCGCGCCAAGCGAATCCAGCGCCTGCAGAACTTCCAGCCGCTTCTCGGCGGCCTGGGTCAGCATGCGCCCCGGCGGCACGGTCAAATAGGCATAGGCGCGCAGCTTGGAGCGGCCAATGCGGCCACGCAGTTGATAAAGTTGCGACAAGCCGAACATATCGGCGCGGTGCACGATCATGGTGTTGACCGAGGGGATATCGAGACCCGATTCGATAATCGTTGTGGAGACCAGCACCTCGTAACGCCGGTCATAGAATGCGGTCATGACGTCTTCCAGTTCGCGCGGCGGCATCTGTCCGTGGGCCACGGCGAAGCGGACTTCGGGCACGCTTTCCTTGAGGAATTCCGCCACCTCTTTCAGCTCGGATATGCGTGGAACCACGTAAAAACTTTGCCCGCCGCGAAAATGTTCGCGCATCAGCGCCTCGCGCACCACCACCGGATCAAATGGCAGCACGAAGGTGCGGATTGCCAGCCGGTCCACCGGCGGCGTTGCGATCAATGAGAGTTCCCGGATACCGGAGAGTGCCAGTTGCAGGGTGCGCGGGATCGGCGTGGCGGTCATGGTCAGCACATGAACGTCTGCTTTTAACCGCTTGAGCTGTTCCTTGTGGGCGACGCCGAAATGCTGTTCCTCGTCGATGACCACCAGGCCAAGATTGCGGAATCGGGTGCTTTTTGCGAGGAGAGCGTGGGTGCCGATGACGATATCCACCTGGCCATCCGCCAGCCCTTCCTTGACCCGCCTGGCCCCCGCCTGGCCTACCAGCCGCGACAGTTGCTCGATGCGCACCGGCAGGCCGGCGAAGCGATCAGAAAAAGTCTGGAAATGCTGGCGGGCCAGCAGCGTGGTCGGGGTGACGATGGCGACCTGCAGGCCGGCCATGACCACCACGAAAGCAGAGCGCAGCGCCACCTCGGTCTTGCCGAAGCCAACATCGCCGCAAACCAGCCGGTCCATGGGTTGGCGCCGTTGCAGGTCGCCCAGTACATCGCTAATGGCGCGGGCCTGGTCGGGGGTTTCGCAGTAGGGAAAGCGGGCGGCGAATTCCTGATACATGCTTCCCGGCGGCGCAATGTGGGGGGCGTCTTTCATTTGCCGCGCGGCGGCAATTTTTATCAGCTCGTCGGCCATCTCGCGGATACGCTTCTTCAGCTTGGCGCGGCGTAACTGCCAATGGCCCGAGCCAAGCCGATCGAGCGCCGCTTCGCCGCCGTCAGCGCCGAAACGTGACAGCATCTCGATATTCTCCACGGGCAGGAAAAGCCGGTCATCTCCCTTGTAAACCAGCTTCAGGCAATCATGGGGGGCGCCCGCCGCGCTGATCGTCTCCAGCCCTTCGAAACGACCGACGCCGTGGCTGATATGCACGACCAAATCGCCTATGCACAGCGATGAGGCCTCGGTGAGGAAGTTTTCCGCCCTGCGGCTGCGTTGCGCCCGTCGCACCAGCCTGTCGCCCAACAGGTCCTGCTCGGTGACCAGCACCATGTCTTCGCTCTCGAAGCCATGCTCCAGCGGCAACACCGCCAGGGCCAGCGTGCGTGGCTCCAGTGCGGTCACATCCGCCCAGCTCTCGATGGTGGCGATGGGTTGCACCCCATGCTCGGCCAACAGGTTCGCCAGGCGGTCGCGGGCGCCATTGCTGTAACAGGCCAGCACCACACGCTTGCCAGCGCCGAGACAGTCCGCGGCATGGTCACGAAAGGCGTCATAGATGTTGCTCTTGGGATCATTGCGTTCGGGGGCGAAATTGCGTCCGGCCTTGCCGCCCAGCGCGACAACCTGGTCGCTTTCCGGCTCCGCGAAAGGCGATAGCTGAACTGGGACGCTGGCGGCCAGCCGCTTGCTCCATTCCTTCTCGTCCAGATACAGCCGGTTGGGCGGCAGAGGCTTGTACACTGCGGCCAACGTGGATTTCACTTTGCCCGCCTCAACCCTGGCATCGTAATAATCCGCGATGGCGCTGAAGCGCGCCGCCGCCGCATCCGCCATCAGGGGGTCCAGCGTAACCAGGGCCTGGGGCAGGTAATCGAACAGGGTCTCGAGGGTTTCATGGAACAGGGGCAGCCAATGTTCCATGCCCTGGTGCCGGCGGCCTTCGGATACGGCGGCATAAAGCGCATCGTCATCCGTTACGCCGCCGAAACATTCGCGGTAGCCGCGGCGAAAACGGTCGGCGCTGTCCTCGGTCAGAGAGAATTCGCTGGCGGGTTTCAGGATCAAGTCGCCCGCAGCGTCCCCGGAGCGCTGGGTGAGGGCGTCGAAATGGCGGATGGTCTCGACCTCGCTGCCGAACAGGTCGATGCGCAGCGGCCTGTCGGTCCCCGGCGGAAAAATATCCACAAGCCCGCCGCGAACGGCGAATTCGCCCGATTCGGTCACCTGTCCGGCGCGCTCATAGCCATTTGCCGCCAGATAGCCCAGCAGCTTGTCCAGTTCCAGGTCTTCACCCGCGCGAATGGGGAAGTTTGCCGTGCTGATTTCCTCGCGGGTCGGCACCCGTTGCAGGGCGGCGTTGACCGTGGTCAGCACAATGAGGGGCGTGTCGCTGCCCTCCAGCGCCACCAACTGGCTCAGGACGTCCACGCGTTTGGCCACTACCGAGGCTTTCGGCGCCACCCGGTCATAGGGCAGGCAGTCCCATGCGGGAAAGCGAAGTACCCTTGCCGCCGGGGCGAAAAACCCGATGGCATCGTGCAAAATTTCCATGCGGGCATCGTCGCGGGCGATATGCAGGATGACGCGGCAACGGCCTTGATCGTCTCTCGCGCCCGCCAACACCGCCCCGGCGCCTGCCAGTTCAGCCCCGGCGCCTGCCAGCTCAGCTAATGCGATGGCGTCCAGCCCTTCGGGCACGCCCGCCAGCGTCATCGGGCCGGCGCGGGCTATTATGCGTTTGGCGAAGCTCACTTGGCGGGGTCCAGATAATCGAGCTTTTGCATGGCTTGCATCAGCGGCCCGGTGAAACGCGCCGGGGCTGGCTCTTTCCCGGTTATCCAGTTGAGAATATCAATATCCTGCTCTTCCAATAACACCTCGAACCAGCTCAAATCCCGGTCAGAAAAGCTGTCGCCAAACTTGTCGACAAAGCCGCCAATAATCATGTCGGCTTCGCGGGTGCCGCGATGCCAGGCGCGGAACCTTAGTTTTTTCAGTTGCATGGCTAAATCAGGATCAATAGTTGAGGGTGTCTCACGCATCAGGTTTCAGGCTAATCTTGTCTTGGCAGGGCCGCACCATAGGATAATCTTGCGTCTTCTGTGAAGGGCAAACAGAGTCGTACCAGGCTCAAGGAACAGTAATGCGACCGGAAATTCTTTTTCCCCTGTTTGGCGACGTCGACAAGCTGTCCGGCGTCGGGCCGCGCATCCGCCAGGGGCTGGAAAGGCTGGCTGGAACGCGGGTCGTTGATCTTCTGTGGCATCTGCCCGTGGGTCTTGTGGACCGGGGGTGGGAGCCAGATGTCGCCGATGTGGTCGATGGCCGGGTGGCAACCCTGACGGTGACCGTGGGCAAGCACCAGAAGCCGCCCAACCGGCGCGTGCCTTACCGGATTCCCTGCGCCGACGATAGTGGCAAAATCACCCTGATATTTTTTCACGGCGTGCCGAAATACCTGAAGGAACAACTGCCCGAGGACGAAACGCGGATCATTTCGGGACGTGTGGAATTCTATGACGGCAAGCCGCAGATGACCCATCCCGATTACATTCTGAAGCCCGACGAAAAAAACAGTCTGCCGGCGGTCGAGCCGGTGTATCCGCTAACCCAGGGGGTGACCAACAAGACGCTGGTCAGGGCCATCCAGGGGGCGCTGGAGCGGGCGCCGGATTTGCCCGAATGGCTGGATGAGGCCTATTTGAAAGTACAGAAATGGCCGGGCTGGCGGGCGGCAATTACGGCGGCGCATAACCCGGCAAGCACCAACGCGCTTGCCCCCGATGACCCGGCACGGGCGCGGTTGGCCTATGACGAGCTGCTGGCCAATCAGTTGGCGCTGGCACTGGTGCGGCACCATGCACGCAAGCGCAAGGGACGGGCGATTGAAGCCACCGGTGAGACAAGGGCGCGGGTTTTGGCCGCCTTGCCGTACCAATTGACCGCATCCCAGGAAACGACGCTTGCGGAAATCGACGCCGATATGCGTGCGCCCGACGCCATGCTGCGGCTTATTCAGGGCGACGTGGGCAGCGGCAAGACCATTGTTGCCTTTCTCGCCATGATAAGCGCCGTTGAGGCGGGCGCGCAGGCGGCGCTGCTGGCCCCCACCGAAATACTGGCGCGGCAGCATTTTGCCGGTCTATCCGTGCTGGGCGAGGCGGCGGGCGTGAAAATCGAGTTGCTGACCGGGCGCAACAAGGGCAAGGGCCGGGAAGCCATGTTGCAGCGCCTGAAAGCCGGTGAGATCGACATGCTGATCGGCACCCATGCCTTGATCCAGGAGGATGTGGCATTTGCTGACCTGGCGCTGGCGGTGATCGACGAGCAGCATCGCTTCGGCGTCTATCAACGGCTGGCGCTGGCCGGCAAGGGCAGCCCGGCGCCCGACGTGCTGGTGATGACCGCAACCCCCATTCCGCGCACCCTGACGCTTACGATCTACGGCGATATGGAGGTCTCGCGCATTACCGAAAAACCACCGGGGCGCCAGCCCATCGAAACCCGGGTGATATCGCTGAGCCGCCTGGGTGAAGTGGTTGAAAGCATCGCCCGGGCGGTGGATGCGGGAAAGCGCGCCTATTGGGTATGTCCGCTGGTCGAGGAATCGGAAGTCATCGACTTGGCGGCGGCGGAGGCCCGCCACCAGGCCTTGAAGGAGCGCCTCGGCAAGAAAGTTGGCCTGGTGCACGGGCGCATGAAGGCGGCGGACAAAGACGCCGCCATGGCCGCCTTCGTGGCCGGTGAAACCCAGGTGCTGGTGGCGACGACGGTTATAGAGGTGGGCGTCGATGTGCCGGAGGCCAGCATCATGATTATCGAACATGCCGAGCGCTTTGGCCTGGCCCAATTGCACCAGTTGCGCGGCCGGGTAGGGCGCGGACCCGAGAAATCGAGCTGCCTGCTGTTGCGCGCCGACGAAATGGGGCAGGCGGCGCGGGCGCGGTTGCAGGTCATGCGCGAGACGGAAGACGGCTTCCTCATCGCTGAAGAGGATTTGCGCCTTCGCGGCGCCGGCGAACTGCTGGGTACGCGGCAGAGTGGTTTTCCCCAATTCCGGGTCGCCGATATTGCCGAGCATGGCGAATTGCTTGCCACCGCCGGCGACGATGCCCGCCTGGTGATGGCGCGTGACCCCGATTTAAATGGTGAACGCGGCGAAAAGCTGCGCGCATTGCTGTATCTTTTCGAGCGCGACAGCGCGGTCGGATACCTGAAATCGGGCTGAAGACAGGGTCCGGACCCTAGATATATGCGGCGGCAGTCATTAGAATGGTGCCAGTCGCTGAACGAGGGAATTGGGGAGCAAGGGGCGAATGTTGCGTAGTCTCGCGGTTATCGTCGCGTTGAGTGTGAGTTCTGTCTGGATGACGGCGGGGGCGTCGGCGGGCGAATTCGAGGATGCCGTCGTGGCCTACCAGGCCAGCGACTATGCCGCCGCTTACCCTGCCTTTATGGATATGGCCAGTGCCGGTCATTCGGGCGCCGAGACCATGCTGGGTGTCATGTATTTTGGCGGCCAGGGGGTTGAGAGGAACGAGTCGTTCGCCGCGATATGGTTCTTCAAGGCCTCCCGCAAGGGCAACCCGAACGCCCATCTGGCCTTCGGTTCCCTGCATATCCGGGGGGTCGGCGTGCTGCAAAATCTAAGCAAGGCTTATAAATGGCTGCTGCTGGCAGCCGAACGCGGCGAAGGCGCCGTGGCCAGCGAAGCAAACCGGTTGCTGACGGAAATAGGCACGCTGATGAGCGATGCGCAGCGCCAGCGGGCAATCGCGGAGGCGAAAGCCTGGCGGCCAATTATCCTGACTGAAGAAACTTCTGAATAGAGGCTCTAGCCAAATTCTTTTTCGTAGAGCCGGTAGGTTTTATAACAGCGGGAATCGATCTGCTTGGCGATCGACATCATCGGTAAATTATCTTCCAGTATCCAGGAAATCTCGCCGAAGACTGCGCCTCTCCTAACCCCGCCAGCACGGATATTCTCGATCAGAAGATAGGCCATGGCGCCGGCCATGGCGCCGCCCTGGTATTTTTTGCGCACCCCCATCAGCGGCACCCGCAGACGCGTCGGCTGGAATCGCATGACCCGCCACAACAGCTTTGCCCAGCCCAACGGCAGCAATTTTCCGTGCAGGTCCTTGATCCAGTCGTTCATGTCGGGGATGGTGATCATAAAAGCGGCAATTTCGCCTTTGACCTCGCACAATTGCACCAGATGCGGCTTCAGGATCGGTTTCATCTGGCTGGCGGCGTGACGGGCCTCGGCCTCGGTAAACGGCACAAAACCCCAATTGCCGGCCCATGCTTCGTTGAAAATCGAAAAGATTGCTTCCATGTCGCGGTCAAAGTTTTTCTTGTCGAGGCCTCTGACAGATATTCGGCCGCTACGCGTGGCGGCATTGACAACGCGGCGCACCTTGTCGGGAAATTCCTGGCAGACATCCAGGCAGTAGGCGTACAGATCCTTGATCCGGGCGCAACCGGCGGCAAGAACCAGGGTCTCGTAATAGGGCCGCGCGTGGCCCATCATAACCATCGGCGGCATATCGAAGCCATCGACAAGCATGCCGCATTCCTCGTTCACCGACAGATTATATGGCCCGCGCATGCGGCGGATGCCCTTGTCGCGAAGCCAGCTTTCCGCCGTCTGGAACAGGGCGTCGGCAACCCCCTGGTCGTCGATAGACTCGAACATGCCAAACTGCCCCAGATGAGGATCAATTCCTTCCAGCACCAGCCGGTCGATCTGGGCGCTGATGCGCCCCACAGCCTGGTCGCCTCGCATCGCCAGCCAATATTGCGCCTCAGCATGTTCGAAAAAAGGGTTCTTTTCCCGGGAAAGAATATCCCGCCGCTCGATTTCCAGCGGCTGAACCCAGTTGGGGTCGTCCGCGTACAAAGGGTTGGGCATGCGAATAAAGCGCATCAGGTCAGCGCTTGTCTCCACAGGAATAATGCGGGTTTCGGCGGTCATGTGATTGTGAATTCCTTCAGATAACCGCCGGCCAATTTGTCAGGAGGCCTGTTGGCGTCGGTCGCGCGGCGTGTGATCTTCATTTACACCGCCGGAATAGCGCGCCACCCAGGGATATTTCTCGGCTTCGGCTTCGGTGTAGCCCAGGTTATAGACGGTGGTGCTTTTCACCGGCCTGTCCTGGCGCGCATAGAGTGTGCCGAACGCCCGATCCCATATAAAATTCGTGATGCCGAAATTGCCGTCCTCATCGTGAAAATGATGCGCCATATGCCGGGTTTTCATATTCATCAGCCATCTGGATTTCGGCTTGATGGTCAGATGCTCGAAGCAGTGGCAAAATTCATAAAAACAGGTGATGAACATGCCCGCTGAAATAGCCGATGCGGCGCCGGCCAGACCATCGAAAAACCATCCGATGGGCGCCGTTGCGGCGACAATCGTTGGCAGCGTCGTATAGAGTGCGCCAAACAAAATTTCCAGATCGTGCGGGTCGCGGTGGTGATCATAATGAATTCGCTTCCACACGCGGGCGGTTAGCGGCGACTTATAAAAAATGCGTCCATGCAGCACATAACGGTGCAACAAATACCAGACCAACGGGTAAATCAATACAGCCGCGGCCACCGCCAGCAGATTGGGAAGCAGCGCTGTGGCATAGGTGACGGCCACCCAAATTCCCGCCAATCCGACGGCGATGTAGGCCTGGATCGAATAATACTGGAAATAGGCGAAGACCAGCTCACGCAGGCTCATCTTGTTGAGATAATGCTTCTTTTTCCAAAATCCGCGGCGAAACACGATTGCTTCTCCTTGTAAAATTCATGGGGGCTGACGCAGAAACCACCCGAGCCGGCGCAACATACAGCCCTTATAACCCCAATCCAAGCCGATATCGAGGCTATTGGATATCCCGGGACGTGACAAAAGGGTGCAACTCAAGGCCGGTTGAAAGGCCCGTCCAGACCCTAGATGGTATCTTTACTGCCTTTAATCCAGCGGCCAATGCGGCCCAGCGCGGCGACATCCTCAGAATTAAACCCGTACCGAACCAGCAGAACAAGCGTTGTCGTGAACAATACAGCCACCGTCGACATCTCCAGGGTGTTGCTCAGCTTGCCCGCATAATCCGATAAACCGATCATAATCAGCGTGCAAACCAAAACGATAGCAAAGGGCCGCACCAGCGAACGGCGATAAGGCTGCAGCCGGTATATCAAATGCGCCTCCAGCAGGCTGAGGCCGCTGGTTATATTAATTCCCGCCGCGGCGGCAATGGCTGCGCCCGTGGCGCCATACATGGGCACCAGAAAATATAGTAAAGTGACCATGGTCGTCACACCCAGCACACCGTTCGCCAGCGGCAGCGTGCGATGGCCAAGCATCTCGATCAGTGTGCAGGCCGGCCCGGCCAGGGCTTCCAGCATGCGGCCCAGCGCCAGCACCAGCACAACAGATGCGGCGGCATAAAACTCGGTTGGCAGGAACCACAGAATTTCGTGCCGGATGAGCAGCAGGAGCGCCGCCATCGGTACGATCAGGCAGCAGATCAGGCGGGTGGAAAAGGCGTACATTTCGTTCAGCTTGTCATGCTGTTCCGCCGCCTTGGAGGCGGTGGCGAAGGGCGCAATCACGTATTCGAAGCTTTGCCGGACAACGACCAGCGCACTGGCGAGACGGCGGCCCACCCCATAGAGCGCCGCCGCATGGGCGCCCTGCACGCCCGGCAACATAACGTTCAACAGCAGGATTGGCAGCTCGGAGTTCACGTCCTTGATAAAGTTGGCAGGTGTCATCACGGCGGCGAACGACAGCATCTCCCTGGACAAGGCGCGATCAAAGGGGGCGAGCAGGACCGCTTTGAAATCATAGAAGCGCGCGGCCAGGCGAAAGCTGAGATAGGTTGTCACGATTGCGGAAAAAAGATGGGCATAGAAAAGGCCGAAGGTTTTGTAACCCAGGGCAAAGAAAACAACGCCGGCAACAAGACGCAGTCCCTGTTCGTAAAAAATGCGAACCTTGATCTCGGGGCCGAATTTGCGCTGGGCGCGAACCGAAGCAGTCAACACCTCCAGTAGCGTCCAGAACGGCAATACCCATATGTAGAGACGAATAATCGTCACCAGATGCACCGCATCCTCTTCCCGGGCATTGATATGCTCGGCCAGGACCGGGGCCAGAAGGGTGATGACCGCGGCCAGCGTGGTGCTCAGCACCAGCGATATGGCGATTGCCGTCTTGATGATCGATTGCGCCCGCTGCTGGCAGTCACTGGCTGGCACAAAGCGCTGCAAGGTGGTCGGCATGGCGAATTCCGTGAAGCGGGTTGATACCCTCACCAATGCCCATAATGTAAAGAAAAGCCCCATGTTCGCGGCGCCGTACAGCCAGGCGAAGGCGGGCAGGGCAATGATTTCCACCAACGCCCCCAAACGCCCGAGAAAGGCCAGACCCGCGCTTCTCGCAACAGTGGCGTTGTCGGCGGTCGTCATGCCCGATGCAGAGGCGCCAGGCGAGCTGTTGGTGTTGTTAGCCATTCTGGCGGATCATTCCTCGCTGTACAGCAGGACCGCAAAGCCCAAACTGAAAAAAAGCAACACCGGCGCGCCGGCTGCCAACAAGGGCGGCGCGACGCCGAACTGGCCCATGGCCAGCATGAAGTTATCTGCCACAAAGAAAGCAAAGCCAAGAAACATTCCCATGACGATGCGAAACAGCAACGATCCCGCCCGGTGAACTCCGAAGCCGGCGATTGCACCCAGCAGAGGCATCAACAGGGTTGACGCCGGGCCGGTGATTTTATGGAAAAGACTGGCCGTCAGCCCGCCGACGGAAATGCCCTCATCGCGCAGCCTGGCAATTGCGCGCCACAGCGCGAGGAAACTGACCTCGTTTGGTCTTACCTTCGCTTCCAGAAACCGCCGCGGCGGAATATTGGTTTCCCAGGGCTCTCTTTCGGCGGTCTTCAGGCTGTGGTCCAGAGGATCGAAATGACGCACTTCAAACAGGTTCCAGCGGCCATCCGAATAGACGGCGAAATCTGCAAGGGTCAACCCGATCAAATTTCCCTGTTCGTCACGGCGATAGATCGAAACCCGATCTAAGATAATGGTATTGGCGTTGCGCGTGACTGCCTTGGTCAACACCAGCGTATTGCCGTCCACCAGGCGCTTATGGGTCGAATATTCGGGCGGGGGTCCCAGATTGACTGCGTAATTATTTTCCTGCCAATATTGCAGCCGCGCCGTGGACGGGGCCACGTAGGCCTCATTGAAAGCAAAGTGAAAAATCGCGATTGCCACGCTGACCAGACCCAATGGCAGCAATATGCGCTGGGCGGAAAGGCCCGCGGCTTTCATGACGATAATTTCACTGTTTTGGCTGAGAGCCGCCAGCGCCAGCAGAGTGGCGAGCAAAGCTGAAAATGGAATGAACTGCGAAATCAGCTGCGGCGTTCTCAGGCTCAGGTAAAGCCATATTGAGCCGGCGTCCGCACCCGCAGCAGCCATGATATCGTCCCGGGTCGCCAACAGGTCAAGCATTTGCAGAATGGCAACAAGGCCCAGAAGCAGGCCGAGGAACCGGGTCAGGTAGAGGCGGCCCAGATACCGTCCAATGGTTCCGGAGGGCACCGCATAGCGGCGCACTGATCGCCACAGGCTCATGTCAGGGCCTCCGTCACACGCTTGGTAATGCGCTTGACCGGGCGGTTCGACGCAGCCCACAGAAGCTCGACCCAGTAAAGCGGATCGCCACCCACCCTGGCTGTGCGCAGATACATGAATCGCAGGCTGAGTGTAAAGAACGCGGCATACAACAACCAGATCGTGACAAAAGGCGAGGCCGTTCCATCAACCACCAAAGTCACGCACATCTCCTGTAACTCGTTGTACAGGATGATGAGCGACAGGCCGATTACCAGCCCAAGGGACTGGCCGGTTCGCCGGTTGGCGATACCCAGCGAAATGGCAAGAAACGGCAAAATCAGAAAGGTCAGGGTCTCCGCAAGACGCCAGTGAAAATTGCCGCGATACTCATTGTAGGTCGTCTCGTCGAGATTGGGATCGTTAATTGCCGTCCATAGTTCAATAATTGTCAGTTCGCGCTGCTGCTCGCCGCGCCTGCGGAATTCCTCTATTTCGGGCAGACGAACGGCGATGTCCTGCTGATCGAACGTCAGCACCCGCGGCCTGTCGCGCTTCTCGTTGATTTCCAGGAGACGGCCATTATAGAGGCGCAAGATAACGTTCTGCTGGTCGGGCGTGGAAAAGAACCCGCCTTTCTCCGCGGAAATCGCGACGCGCCGCCCGTCCTCATGGGTTCTTTCCAGGAAAATTCCGACCAGTTCGGTGCCGTTGTTGCGCGATTCATTGATGCGCAGCACCAGGCCTTTGCCAATATTCACATATTCGCCGACCTTGACGCTGGCCCCCAGCGCCCCGCTGCGCAGGTCGAAAACCAGACCGTGGTAATAATAGCGGCTGAACGGCTGGACATAGCTGACCAGCACGAACTGCACCGCCATCAATACAAGCGACAGATACATTACCGGGCGCAAAAGCCGCCGCAGTCCGGTTCCACTGGCCCCGATGGCATCAATTTCGCTGTTCAGAGACAGATTCCGGAAGGCAATAAGGATTCCCAGGAAAAGACCAATGGGAAGCGCCATGCCCAGATAATGCGGGATCAGATTGCCGAGCAGACGGAAGACGACCTCCACCGGGCCGCCCTGGTTGACGACGAAGTCAAACAATCGGAGCATGCGTTCCAGAAGCAACAACAGTGCCGCCACGGCCAGCGTCATCAGGAGCGGCGTGCGCACCTGTGCGAGTATATAGCGGTCGAGGCGGTTGAGCATTGATGTTGTACCTGTGGAGCGATAAGCCGCTTGCCTTGCCGCGGGAAAGTCCTCGATTTGGCCAGCGAGAATTCCACGCAAGCATGGCAATAATTGGGCATACGGAATTACGCGTCTGGAATAACATTGGCGAAAGAGATTTAGAAACAGTAATTTCCCTGTAACAGGTTTGTGTACTGGGGCGGCAAGTCATAATTTCGCCCTCTTTATACGGCTTTCCATGCTGCTGAATTTGTAAACAGGACAAAAAATGCCGGCAAAGTTTTCATTAAGGAATATGGCGATTGCGACCGGTGGGTCGCTTTTGTTTATTTTTTCCCTGTTCCCTGCTTCCGGGCAGGCTTCGCCATTGCAGGCTCTGCTGGCTGGAGGAGATATAAATCCGCAGGGGCTGAAAGACCGGCCGGCGGGCTCCGTGCGTCCGACAATCACCATGGAAGAGCAGATACGGCCCTGTTACGAGGAACAAGGCACCGGTGCGCGCGCCCTGGTCAATGTGCTGGGCCTGGAGAACGTGGAAGGGAATATCCGGGTGCAGATTTACTCGGACGACCCCGAGGAATTTCTCGAAAGCGGGAAAAAACTGTTGCGCGTGGATGTGCCCGTTGATTCTCTGAAGATGCAGGTCTGCGTCACTTTCCCCGGGGCGGGCACTTATGCGATGGTTGTCATGCATGACCGCAATGCCAATGGCCGCGCCGATATCCTGACCGAGGGGTTTGGCTTTTCCAGGAATCCCAAGCTGCTTTTCTCGAAGCCGGATCACGATGAAGTGGCTTTTTCGGTGTCTGAGGGGGTTACCGAGATGGATGTATCCCTGAATTATTTGTTCCGGCTGGAAAACAAAGACCGGCGTCGGCGCAAGCGCCGTTGATGTTTGGGTGCAAGCGCCGTTGATTTCTGTCACGCTTCCGCATTATATCTGGCGGCATCACAGCAATCTTTGATTGATACGGCTCATAAAATGTCGGCACCACAGGTTTGCGTTCTCAGTAATCCCAACAGCACCGGCAATCTGGCGCGGTTTGACCAATTGCGCCGTATTCTCGAGAACACCAGCCACGCTCTTCATTACGAACTGAGCTCGGTTGACGACATACCCGAAGCGCTACGCATGTTTGCAAAAACAAATCCGGTAATGCTCATCATCAATGGCGGCGACGGAACTGTCCAGGCAACGCTCAGCAGCATTGTCAACGACAAGCCGTTCGACCAGGTGCCGCCGGTTGCGGTGTTGGCCAGCGGCAAGACCAACATGATCGCCGCCGACCTGGGGGCCGGGGGGCGGCCAACCAGGGTACTGAAAAAACTGCTCGCTTTGGCGGCAAACGGAAAATTGCCGGCGCGCCAGACCCAGCGCTACCTCATTGAAATGGATATGGGAGACGGGCATCCGCCGCGCTACGGCATGTTCTTCGGTGGCGGTGGTATCGTGGGCGGAATTCGCTATTGCCGCGCCAGGATATATCCGCTGAACTTGCCCAATTTTTTGTCGCATATTCTTACTATTATATTGCTCAGCGGCTCGGCCATAACCGGCGCCCGAAAAAAGGGCGCGGCCCTGTATACGGAATCGATGAAGATTGTCATGCCCAGCGGCGGCATTGTTGAAGGCCGTTTCTTTGCCGTCGTTGCGACGACGCTGGACAGATTGGTGTTGGGCATGCGCCCTTACGCCCGAGAGGGCAGAGGCAAACTTAAGTTCTCGGCTATCGACATGCGCGCCACGAGCATTTTAAATGCCATGCGCGGTATCCTGATGGGCAGCTTTGGCCGTAAATCCCTGGCGGGCATCAATGTGCGGCGGGTCAACGAGATTCGCATTACCGGCAACAATCCGGTCACCCTGGATGGCGAACTGTACGAAGTCCCTGTCGGGCAAACGGTTATCCTGAAGGGAAATTACGTCCTCGATTTTATTTCCCTGAGGCGCAAGCCTTGAGGCGCCAGCCCAGCAAGGCGCTCCTCGCTCATGCCCGGGCGGAACTGGGCGTCGAGCAACCCGCTGTGGCGCGGGGCATGGCCGGCGCCATCCGTGATGCGGTCAACAGCAACAGCAGCAGCGGCGATACCGTGGTCGGGGTTCTTTTCTATGGCTCTTGCCTGCGCACCGGCGAGACCGGGGACAAGATTCTCGATTTCTATGTTCTGGTTGAAAACTATGCCGGCGCCTATGCCTCGCGCCTGATGGGGTTGGCGAACCGGCTGTTGCCTCCCAACGTATTCTATCTCGAATGGCTCGGCGAAGACCATGACGGCGACCGTGAAATAGTACGCGCGAAATACGCCATCGTAAGCCTGGATGATTTTGCCCGGCGGGCCAGGGGCGAGGTTCTCGATCTGACTATCTGGGCGCGTTTTTCGCAACCGTCCGCATTGCTGTTCGCGAAAACTCCTGAAATCGAGCAGGCGGTCGCTGCGGCGGTTGCCGGCGCGGCGCTAACCACGCTGGCCGAGGCCCTGCCGCTGATGCCTGCCGGCGCCACCTCGCGCGATATCTGGGCGGGTGCGTTTGCGCTGACCTATTCCGCCGAATTGCGCTCGGAAACCAGTGACAAGGGCGAGGAACTTTATGCCCTTGACCAGGCGCGCTATGACATGCTGCTGCCGCTTGTCCTGGAGAATCTGGAGGTGCCTTTTGTGGGCATGGGCGCCGCCGATGGCGAGCTTGCCCTGCGCGAAGACCCTGACGGCAGTGAACACCGCCGCGCAAAATGGCGCTGGATGCGGCGCCGGCTAAAAGGCAAGATTTTAAGCGTCCTGCGCCTGCTGAAAGCGTCGTTCACTTTCGTTGGCGGTATCGATTATCTGGCGTGGAAAATATCTCGCCACTCGGGCGTCGAGGTGGTGCTCACCCCGTGGCAGCGGCGGCATCCGATTCTGGCCGGTCCTGTTCTTTTTTGGACTCTTCGCCGGAAGGGCGCGTTTCGTTAGGGCGGATGCCAAGCTTCCCGGCGACTTGGGCAAATTTTTCAATAATCTGGTCGATCTGCTCGCTGGTATGGGCGGCGCAAACGCTGCATCGCAGCAGGTAAAGGCCGGCGGGCGTTGCCGGCGGAAAAGCTGTATTAACATAGACGCCCGCTTTCAGCAGTTCCGACCAGCATTCCGCCACGGTTATGGCATCTTCCAGACAGACCGCAATGATCGGGCTTTCCACCTTGTCGGTGGCCAGCTTGAAGCCCAGCCCTTTCAGGCCCGCATGCAGGCGGTTCGCGGCGTCCCACAGGGCGCCCCGCTGGTTGTCTGCGTAACGCAGCGCGTTGATTGCGGCGCGCGCCGAAGCCACAACGGAAGGGGGCAAGGAAGCGGTAAACATATAAGGCCGGCAGACCAGCCTCAGTTGCTCGAACTTGGGGTGGTTGGAGACGCAGAAGCCGCCGACGGTACCGACGCTTTTGGAAAATGTTCCGATGATGAAATCGACTTCGTCCTCAACACCCAGTTCCTGGGCGATGCCGCGGCCGGTCTCTCCGCAAAAGCCCATCGAATGGGCCTCATCGACCGCGATAGATGCGCCATATTTCTTGCAGGCCGCAACGATTTCTATCAGTGGCGCACGGTCGCCCAGCATGGAGTAAATGCCTTCAACCACCACCAGTTTGCCGGCTTCGGCGGGCAACCGCGAAAGCCGCTTTTCCAGGTCCGAAGCGTCGTTGTGGCGAAAACGGGTGACCGTGGCATTGCCCATGGCGCAGGCGTCATAAATAGAGGCGTGGCTGTCGGCGTCAATGATGACGATGTCGTCCTTGCCTGCCAGGCTTGAGACGATGCCCAGATTGGCCTGGTACCCGGTCGAAAAGACCATCGCGTGCTTGGTGCCGTAGAATTCCCTGAGCGTATCTTCAAGCTCCGTATGGCCGATGTAAGTGCCATTCAAAACCCGCGATCCCGTGGTCCCGGTGCCGAAATTGCGCAAGGCATCATGGGCCGCTTCCAGCGCTTCCTCGTTGAAGGTCATGCCCATGTAATTGTTCGTGCCGACCAGGATGGTGCGGCGTCCGTCGATGGTGGCTTCGGTCTGCGAATGAACCTCGTCCATGCGCACCGCGGAAGGATCCGGCATGCCCTCGGGAAGCAGTCGGTGGGCTTTGACCATGGGATGATCGTCAAATTTTTCGAACAGATCCTTGCTCATTGACCCTTCACAATCTTCTCAACGGCGTCCGCCACCTGTTGAATATTCTCCATGTCAGGAAGCATATTCAGGGGCAGAACGATTTCATACTCGTCTTCGATCGATGCCACCAAATCCATAACAGTCAGCGAGTCCAGATCAAGATCAATGGAAAAGGTCGTTTCCGGCACCAGTGGTATGTTTTTCGTATTAAGGGGACCAATAAGAACGCAGATGCTGTCGCGAATCTGCTTATTGGTCAAACTGCTGGCATCCACACCCATGAGAGGCGGCGTTCCTTCCCTGTTTGATCCCGTCCCTGGCGGGCGGACCCTTAACCTGATCGCGCTGGCACGCTATACCGAGGCATACTATACGCATACCGGTTTGAAAACAGTCAAAAGGCGCGCGTGCGTCGGGTGCTTCGGATAACCTGAGTTACAGGAGTTTTTTCTCCCGGCACCAGGCTACGGTATCGCCAAGCCCGGCCTCCAGATCGAATTGCGGTTTCCAGTTAATCAGCGTGGCGAGCTTCTCACCGGTGCTCACCCAATCAGCATGCACCAGTTCGCGCGCCTTGCCACGGGTCAACATCGGTGCGCCGCCGACCAGCCGCGCGGCAATCTCGTTTGCAGCGCCGGCAAAATGTAAAAGACCTTCCGGAACCGTTATGGTTCTGATCCGGCGCCCAAAGATGGATTCCGCAAGCAGCCGCACTTCGTCCATGGAATAACCACCGCTTTTACCGTCATCCAGTTCGATCATTTTGGAAAATACCCGAGGTTGCCACAACGCGGCGCAGACTGCCTCTGCCAGGTCACCAACATGAAGCAGCGAAAAACGGCTGTCCTGGCTGCCCGGAGCCAGCGCCACGCCGCGGCGCATGACCCGCAGAAGCTTGAGAATTTCCACATCCCCGGGTCCGTAAACGCCCGGCGGGCGCAAAACTGTCCAGGGACGGTCTTCAAGGCTTTCCCGGACCGCCTTCTCGCTCGCATGTTTGCTGGCGGCGTAGGCGGATATTTCCGGCAAGCGCGCCGCCAGACTTGAAATCAGAATGAAATGCGGGTGCACAGATTTCTCCCCGCTGCCCGCAACTGCGCGAACCGCCTGGCAGAGACTGCGGCTGCCCTGATGATTGACGCGATCAAATTCTTCCGCCGAACGCGCTTTTACCAAGCCGGCGCAGTGGATGACGGCGTCGGCGCCTTTGACCAATTCCTTAAGTGCGCCGGCATCATTCAAGTCGCCTGAAATCCAGTCAATCCCGGTTGCCTGCGGCTGCGGGCAGCGGGTGAGGGCGCGGACAGGGGTGCCCCGTTCCAGGAGTTTTTGCAAGATACGCGCGCCGATGAAACCAGTGGCGCCGGTCAATGCAACCGTTTTCACCGCTGCTGCGGTCTCGGGCATGAATTTATTGGGCGAGGGCGACGAGCCCGCCGGAAAGGAACTGCGTGCGGGCCTTGGCACGGGACAGTTTTCCGGATGAGGTGCGCGGCAACGTTCTGGGCGCAATCAATTCAATCCTGCAGTTGACGCCGGTTGCCTCCAAAATCTGGCTCTTGACGCCCGCGGCAAAGGAGCGGCGCTCGTCGGGGTCGCGCAAACGGCACTGAACCAGAACCGCTGCAATCTCCTCCTGATTGTCGCCGGGCACCGCTATGGCCGCAATATCGCCGTTGCGCACACCGGGCAATTGCTCGGCGGCCCATTCCAGATCCTGCGGCCAGTGGTTCTTGCCATTCACAATGATCAGATCCTTGACCCGGCCGACGATGAACAGGCATTCGTTCAGCAGATACCCCATATCGCCGGTATCCAGCCAGCCATCCTGGCTCAAGACCTGGTCGGTGGCCTCGGGATCGTTGAAATAGCCGTTCATTACGCTGGTTCCGCGCACAAAGACGCGGCCAATGGAATGTTCCTCCAGGGCGTCGCCGTTGGGGTCGCGTATTTCGATTTCATACTCGGGAAGCGGTTTGCCGCAGTTGACGATTTCGCGATAGCGCGTGCCGCCATTGCCATTCACGCGGGGGCTGTGCACATGGCCGTTGAGGTCGCCATTCAGTTCCCCGTTTCCCTTGCTGTTCTTTTTGCCGTTCCCATTGTTGGCATATTCCAGCCCGGAAAGTTTTTTCTCGTCCACCAGATCGGTCTCGACGCCTCTGCCAACCGGCATGAAGCTGACAGCCAAAGTGCATTCGGCTAACCCGTAGCTGGGCATGAAAGTGCCAGGCACGAAACCGGCGGGTTCGAATGTATCGGCGAAATTGCGCATGACTTCCGGCCGGATCATGTCGCCACCGATGCCGGCGATGCGCCAGCAGGAAAGGTCAAGTTCGGCCAGCGCCTCGGCGCCAACCCGGCGCGCGCAAATGTCATACCCGAAAGTCGGGCTGTAGGTGATGGTTGCCCTGTTACGGCTTATCAGTTTCAGCCAGGTCATGGGCCGGCGCGCGAAATCTTCCGTCGACAGGTAATCCAGCGACACCTGGCTGGCCAGCGCCGTCAGGAATGTGCCGACCAGTCCCATGTCATGGTAGAAGGGCAGCCAGGAAACGACGCGATCATCGTCGCGCACATTGACGCCGTGAAAACTGTTGCCGTGGCAATTGGCCATCAGCGACTTGTGGGTCACCGAAATGCCGTGCGGAAAGCGGGTGCTGCCCGACGAATATTGCAGGTAGGCAATATCTTCGGGCTTGGGCAGGCGAAGTTCGCCCGAATCCTTGGTAACGTTCATGAAAGCCGCCGGTGTGCCGGCAAATAGCAGGTCGCATCCCTGTATCGCTTCGTCGACCAGTTCTTCCATGCTTTCAGGCGTAATAACCACCGAGGCCGAGCAGGCCTTGAGTTGTAATTCGAGCTGCTGGACATAGCCTTCGCGCCCGCCAAAAGACGTTGGAAGGGGCAGCGGAACGGGCAGCACTGAAGCATATTGGGCGCCCAGGAAGAAACATACGAAATCATCGCTGGTGTCTGCGATCAGCGCCACCCGCGCACCTTTTTTCAGCCCAAGGCTGGTCAGGCGACGGCCAATTTCCACGGCGCGGTCACGCGCTTGCTTATAGGTAAGGGAAATGTCCAGATCACCGCGCGCGGAATAGAAATTGATTCCACGAATGCCGCTGGCTGCATATTCCAACGCATCCACCAGCGTTGCGAAGTCAGCAAAGCGCCGGGGCAATTTGGCATCAACCGTGGGTGTTGGAATAATCATGCTTGTGCTTTTTACCATCAAAACGCCCAAAACTCCAAAGCGGTTTTGGTTCGTGGACGATTTTATAGGTCCGGGATGCTTCGAAATTAATGCCCAGCATCAGCAGGGGCAGCAATCAGCAATTTTCGAAGTACGGAATCCCCCGTTGTGTCCACCTGAAATTGTTCCATCGGTCCACGAATTCGTTCCGCGCAACCACACGCGCCGGGCCGTTCCCAGCCCGCGCCATCTAAAGGCTGAATTAACGTCAACGGCCCGATTTCGC
Source organism: Pseudomonadota bacterium (assembly GCA_022574255.1). Classification (GTDB taxonomy): domain Bacteria; phylum Pseudomonadota; class Alphaproteobacteria; order Sphingomonadales; family SMXR01; genus JACZSK01. The sequence goes on along the minus strand of JACZSK010000032.1, from coordinate 5,688 downwards.
AAGCTTTTTCTTGATATTGCTCTTGTCGGTTTATTAACAGATCGGCGCTTTTCCCCGCCCACAGTGGGCTCTCCCGAAAGCTCCCGGAAGGCAAAAAAAGCCGATATTCGTGCCAATTCATGGAATAACGCACTCAACCGCCTTTCGGCGGGCGGCGCCTTGCCCTGAAACTGGCCAGTGCCACGCCGGCAAGGATCAGTGCAAATGCGCCAAATGTCTGGCCAGTCACCACTTCATTCAGCAGAACAGTGCCCCATACCACCCCGATCGCAGGGACCAGGTAATTGTTCATGGACATAAAGGTCACGCCGATGCGATTGATCAGCTGAACCATCAGAACGGTTGCCAGCGCAGACGAAAAAATGCCCAGAAAGAGCGTTGCCCCGCCCGCCATTGGTCCGATCGGCGCCCGCGGCAATGGCTCGAAAACCATGGCGATGGGAACAGTAATGACTGCGGCGGCGATCATCACCGCGGCGGAAACGGAAACAGGCGATATGTGGGCCATATCCCGCAGCAGAATACTGGAGTAGGCATAGCCAAGAGTTGCCAGAAAGACGGCAAACTGGCGTGGGCCCGCGACCATCAATTCTTCGCGACCAGCCCCGCCAAGCAGCAGGGCGACCCCGAACAGGCCCAGAACAAGACCCGCAACTCTTCCCCTGGTAAATTTCTCCTCGTCGGTCAGCAAATGTGCCATCACCAGCGTCGACAGCGGCGTGAAGGCCATAATAATTGCCGCCTGGTTGCTTTCGATCCCCTGCTGCGCCCAGCCGATCAGGGGGAAGGGCAGAACCAGCCCAACCAGCGCAATCCCTGCCGCCCGTTGCCATGTGCGCCGGTCCTGCGGCAGGCGATGTCCCATCAATCGGGCGAACGCCCATAACAACGCGGCGGCAATTCCAATCCGTGCAGCGGCCAGCCAAATTGGGCCGATGGAGACCAGCGCCAGTTCGATGAACATGAAGCTGGAGCCCCACATCAGGCTAAGGGCCAGAAGCATGGCAAAATCCAGCGGTCGTGGTTGGTTCATTCTGTTTTTCTCTTGCCGGATTTTCCGCCCGGGTATTCGCGGGTGCTCTGCTGGCCGACAGCAATACAGGTTTCCCGGGCGAATTGCAGCAGTGATATGCAGCAGATTTCCGCTCTTGCCAGATGGCCGGCTGGCTTGCACTCTCTGTTCCCATGACCATTGGACCAACCAGAAAACAGAAGAAAGTCAGCGCCGAATACCTGCAGCGCGCCGCCTTTTACTATCTCGGGCGTTTTGCCTCCAGCCGCCGCAACCTGGAGCGGGTGCTGGAACGCAAGACGCGCATGCGGCATGCCGACCTGGCGCCGCCCAGCCAGGAAGAGGCCGGGTGGATTATCATGGTTGCCGACAAGTGCGAGTCTCTCGGGCTGGTGGATGACCGCACCTATGCCATCCAGAAGGCACGCTCCATGCACCGGGCCGGGCGTTCCGTGCGGCGTATAAGAGGCGAGTTAAACGCCAAGGGTGTCGGCGATGACAACATCGGCGCGGCACTGGCGGCCCTGCTGAAAGACCTGGGCGAGCCAGGGGACGCGACGGATGACAGTGGCGACGTTGATCGCGCCGCCGCCATCACCTTCGCCCGCCGGCGAAAGTTCGGGCCATACAGGCGCTCTGGCAGGCGCTCTGGCAGGCGCTCTGGCATGGGCGTGGCCCGGCTTGACGAAGAGACCCGGACGCGGCGCGAACTGGCAGCTTTTGCCAGAGCCGGCTTTTCTTATGAATTGGCGCGCAAGATACTGGCCATCCGAAAGGAAGAAGAGTTCGAAAGCATATAGGGCGCGAGCTCAATATCAGATTCTTTTTTTCGTCACCCTCACCCTGACCCTCTCCCATCAAGGGAGAGGGAATAAGAAGAGCACGCCAGTAATCCCTCTCCCCTTGTGGGAGAGGAAGGGGCCCACGCAGTGGGAAGGTGAGGGGTAGGAAAAGAGCCCCCAAGGCGTATCACGCAAAATTGGCGGGAAGGTGAGGGGTCAAATATTCTTTTCGTCACTCGCCGACCCTCCTTTTCTTCGTCACTCGCCGACTTGATCGGCGAGTCCATCTCGGTGCGGACCGCTTGTTGAAAGATAAAACTGGATTCGCCGATCAAGTCGGCGAATGACGATGTGAAGTGGGAACCGAAACAGTCTCCGGATACTTCCTGCGTAATGCGCTATGGCCGGAGGTGACGAACAAATTGTTGGCGGCCAGAACTAGCCCCCCTCCATATCCCGAAGCATTTCCTTGGTATCAACGTCCACCAGCACGCCGGGGTCGTCCACCGCCACTTCAATTACCGCCTCCGCATGGGCGACCAGCAGCTCCTTGGCGCCCTGGTCTCCGTCCAGCGCCATTAATTCCTCGAAATGCTGGCGTGCGAACAGCACCGGGTTGCCTCGCTTGCCGCGGTATCTGGGTAATGCGATGGTCCGGCCTTCCTCGGGCCGGAGGGCGGCGATCAGGCTGGCGACTGTCTGTGGCTGAACGCGGGGCATGTCTGCCAGCACAATCAGCGCCGCGTCCACATTATCGTCCAGCGCCGCAATGCCACAGCGAATTGAGCTGGCCATGCCCTCGCGGTACTGTTTGTTCAGGGCGAATCTGAGTTTACGCGCGGGCAGCGCCTGGCGCAGTTTATCGGCCTGATGGCCGAGAACGACGGTTATGCGGCCCAGTGCGCATTTCCTCAGCGCCGCTACGGTGCGGACAACCATCGGTTTTCCCTCAATGGGGCTGAGCAACTTGTTCTGCCGTCCCATGCGGGTTGAGCGCCCGGCGGCCAGCACCACGGCCCAGACGTTTCCCGCGCCTTCGCTTGCGCCTCTCCTTTGGCCTTCGCGCGGTTGCGGCCGGCCCGGAATTTCTTTCAGCAGGCCGCCGGCGCCGAGGGCCGAGATGTCTTCGGAAGTTGGTTCGCGCCCCGCCAGAACGCGTTCCAGAACCCAGTCGAAACCGTTGCGGTTCAGTGACCGGGCGCAGCCTGGCAGGCCAATCAGCGGAACCTCGCCCAGGCGACCAAGAACCAGCAGATTGCCCGGATCCACGGGCATGCCGAAACGCGTTACTTCGCCATTCGCCCGGCGCATGCCTTCCGGTACAACGTCCTGGCGGTCCAGGGTGGCGGTGGCCCCCAAAACAAGAATTGGCGCACAACCGGCACGCGCCTGCCGCGTGATGGCCCCGGCAATATCCGTTTCGTGATGGGGCACGGTCTCGCATTCCGCCAGCCTGCTGCCCAATTTCACCAATCGCTGTTCAACGGATGCCCGCGCCTTTTCCAGCAGGCTTTTCCGGGTTCCATCCAGTGTCGTCAGTATCAACCCCGCTTTTGCAGGCCGATAAGGCTCTATGCTGCCCAGGGGCGCGCCGTCCACCAGGCTCTCGGCCGCGGTGATAACCTCGCTATGCAGGGCGAAGGGCACTATTTTAACGGTGCCAACCAGTTGACCAGCCTCAACGGGCGCGCCGTCGGGCAGGGTGGCGACGGAAATTCCCTCATCCAGGCGGTTAAGGCTCAGCAGGGCCTCTGGATCGATTGCAACGAGTCCCGCTGTTTTCGCATATAGATTGACCCTGCCTCGCTTTGCCTCGGACGCGCGCAATCCGCCATCGACCACCAGTGCGGCAATGCGGCGCGCCGCATCGTTTTCGTCGATGTCGTCAGGCCCGAGAAAGGCAATCATGATTTCGGCGACGCCGGCGTTCAGCAAAGCCTCGATGTCGGCGTCGGTCAGAGTTCTTCCCTTGGACAGATAGCCGCTTTGCAGACGCACGCTGTGGGCCAGGATTGCACCCTCGCATTCTGCAGGTGGAAAGCGGCCAAAATTCATGGCGCGCGTCCGTTCAGCACCTGGGTCATCTGGGCCAGCACCGAAAGTGCGATTTCAGCGGCGGACCGGGCGCCGATATCCAGGCCCACGGGACCGTGAATGCGCGCCAGGGAATCTTTGCCGAAACCTGCCTGCCGCAGCCTTTGCAGCCGCGCATCGTGGGTCTTGCGGCTCCCCAGGCAGCCAATAAAAAAGACGTCGGACTTCAGCGCCACGGCCAGCGCCGCGTCATCCAGCTTGGGGTCGTGGGTCAGCGTGACAACGGCCGTGCGGGCGTCCAGCGCCATGCCCAGCAGTGCCTCGTCGGGCCAATCCAGCGACACATCCAGACCGGCAAATCGCTGGCCGTCGGCAAAGGCGCCCCGGGGGTCGATAACCGTCACATCATATCCCAGCGCCGTGGCCATCGGTATCAGCGCCTGCGCGATATGCACCGCCCCGACGATGACCAGCCGCAGGGCGGGGTTGAAGACATTGAGGAATATCTCGCCGCCCGGCGCCGCAATGACCGAAGAACGGTTTTCGCTGAGGGCTTTTAGTATTTCTTCCTCGAGGTCGGCGCCGCAAAACTCATAATCTTCGTCTGGCCCGGGTTCGACCAGTCTCGCATCGCCGCTGTCCAGCGCCGTCGCCAGCACCACCGGCCGGCCCTCTGCCCGCGCTGCATTCAATTTATCAAGCGTTTGGCGTCGCATGGCTGTTCATTTCTCCAGTGGCTGGACAAAGACCCGTATCTTGCCCCCGCAGGCCAGGCCGACGCCCCAGGCATCGGAATTGGACACACCGAATTCCAACATGCGGGCCTTGCCCGAGTTGATAATTTCCTCGGCTTCCACCGCCACGGCGCCCTCGATGCATCCTCCGGAAACCGAGCCCTGAAACAAGCCATCGTCGCGGACGATCAAATGGCTGCCCACCGGGCGCGGCGCCGACCCCCAGGTGGAAACCACCGTGGCGACAGCGACCCCGTGCCCCTGGTCCTGCCATTCGGCGGCGAGAAGCAGAACGTCCACATCCAACCCGGCAAGCCCGGCTTCAGGTTTTCGGGAATCATTCATCCGCCACCGCCCGGCCTTTGCGCCCAATAGGCCAGCGACAGGACCACGATTGCAGCCAGTCCCGCGGCCCAGAGCCAGAGAGGCAGGCCGCCCGTCTTGGCCTGTTCCGGTTGGGCTTCCTTGATCGTGGGCCCGCCGCCGCTGCGTTCAACAACCGCGGCGTTGAAGGCGGCAAAAAAATCGCCGGCCATTTTTTTGGCGGCCGCGTCGATCAGCCGGGCGCCAACCTGGGCCAGTTTGCCGCCGACCTGGGCCTTCACTTCGTAGCGCAACAGAGTGCCGCCCTCGGCATCGGTCAACGTCACATCGGCGCCGCCCTTGGCAAACCCGGCAGCGCCGCCCTTGCCCTCGCCGGAGATCGTATAGCTGTTCGGCGGGTCCATATTGGTCAATGATACCAGCCCGGTGAAGCGCGCCTTTACCGGGCCTATTTTGGCCATGACCACCGCTTCCAATTGACCATCGCCAGTCCAGGCAATGGTCTCGCAGCCCGGAATACAGGCCTTCAGCACTTCAATGTCGTTGAGCGCCTGCCAAACCAGCTCCCGTGATACCGGGATCAGTTGTTCGCCGGACAAATCCATAAATTGCTCCTGCCGCAAGCCTGATTAACTAGGGTTTGAACCCAATTACCGGGTGGCGCTGTGTTGGCTCCGAAAGGTCCGGAAAACAGGAGAATACCGCAAGCGATACCGGCGTATCGGCGAGGATATTCGACGCATTTGCCGGGCCTTTCGGGCCAATCCAATTGGACCGCGCCCAAATTGACCGGGACAGCGTC
>JACZSK010000031.1 GCA_022574255.1 Pseudomonadota bacterium | reverse complement strand
CGCGTCATGCGCCTTGTGGCGGCCATCCTCCGCCTCACCAGAGACCGCGGGACCGGCCCCGAGAAAGAAGCCAAGGGTCATCAGGGCGATAGTCAGTAACTGTCTCATATCATTGTCCGTTTTCAGGTTTGAGAAATATTGATCTTGTCGCGGCGCAATTCCGCGGCGCTTGCTTTATCGGCGACGGTTCCCGGCGGATGCCGGTACCAGCCGGGATCGTCGTAGCTTGAGAGTCTGTCGCGCACCTTGAAAACGGTGAACATGCCGCCCGCCGACAGCGGCGCGAAGGCCCCCTCGATTTTGCGCATGGCGATGGTGTTTTTCGGCAATGCCATCTCGCCGTGGTCCATGCCCCTGTCGCCCACGTCGGATATATCCCCGGACATATCCATCCCGCCCATGCCGGTCTGGCCCATGGTCATGTAACCGGGCAGGAATTGCTGTACCTTGCGGTCCAGATCGCCGGGCTCGACACCGACCATGTTGGGCAGATTGTGGCCCATCTGGTTCATGGTGTGGTGGGTCATATGGCAGTGCATTGCCCAGTCGCCAGGGGCGTCGGCGATCAACTCGATCTCCCGGGTCTGGCCGACGGCAAGCAGAACCGTGGTCTCGGGCCACTGGGCAGAGAGCGGTAATCGCTCGCCGTCCGTTGCGGTGACCCTGAAACGGTAGCCATGCAAATGGATGGGGTGGTGATTCATCTGGCTCAGGTTTCCGATCCGAATGCGCACCTTGTCGCCGGTTTTGGCGACCAGAGAATCGAGACCCGGAAAACACTTCCCGTTCATTGTCAGCACGTTGTAATCGGAATTTTCCAGCGGGTTGGGCCGGCGGGTGTCGGGATCGACCCGGTATTCGGCCAGTATGAGGACAAAATCGCGATCGACGATCTGGTCGGGATCGGGGTCTCTGGGATGGATGATGAACATGCCGATCAGGCCCATGCCCTCCTGGGTCATGGTGTCGTGGTGGGAGTGATACATGAAGGTTCCGTGCTGGCGCAGGGTCCATTCATATTTGAACGTCTCGCCTGGCGGAATTGGCTTTTGCGTCAGGCCACTGACGCCATCCATGCCGTTCGGCAGATAGAGCCCGTGCCAGTGCACCGTGGTCGGCGCGGGTAATTTGTTGGTGACGTAAATACGCACCCGCTCGCCCTCGACCGCTTCAATGGTGGTGCCGTTGACCCGTCCGCTGTAGCCCCAGCAGAGGGCGTTCAGACCCGGCGTGAACTCGTGATCGATCTCCTCGGCCACCAGGTGAAAGACTTTAACGCCGTCGACAATCTTCCATTCCAGCGAACCACCGGACGGCGTGACCACCGGTTTGTAATCCCTGCCCGGCAGTCCCGGCGGCAGGGTAGGGCGGTCAACGGGGCCGCCGCTATAGCTCTCGTCCCATTGCGCCGAGGCCTTGCCGCCCGCTGCCATGGCCGCCGCCCCGGTGGCCAGCGCGGCGCCCGAGGCAAGGAATTTCCTGCGTGTGGTCATTATTCAGTCCCTTCGAATATTGGTGATGTATCCGGCATGCGCCCGTTCAAAATCCGCTCAAGATCGTTGCGGGCCAGCCAATAGTCCCGCAGCGTTTCGACATAACGCTCGCCGACATCGATTTGCCGCTCGAACGACGCCAGAAGCTGGAAGACCCCGAGCTGCATGGCGTTGTACTGAAGCTGGGTCTGTTCGACGATGCGCGCCTGCAAGGGCAGCGCCACGCGCTCATATTCGCCGGCCATGCGGCGCGCCGTAACCAGGCGCTTGCGGGTTGCCCGGGCCACCGATTCTATTTCGCTGGCCAGCGCCACATAAATCCGGCGCAGGCGGTTGACTTCCGACCTGGCGGCTGCGATGCGGGCCTGGCCCTGATCGAACAGCGGGATCGGGAACGCGATCTCTGGTCCGATATCCCAGGCGCCTTCCTCGCGTTCGCCTTCGGCTCCCAATTCCAGTTCCGGAACCAGAGCCGAGGCCCTCGTGAACCCGAGCCTGCGGCCCATGGTCTCGATGTCCTGGCGAACAATGGCCAGATCGAGGCTGCTCTCCACGGCCCGCGCCTCCAGCAACTTGAGATCAAGCCGATCCGTGGAAAGCGCCGGCAACCGATCGGCTATGCGCCAATTGATAGTGGCGCCGGACAGGCCCATAAGCCGGTTCAAATGTTCGCGGCGCGTGGTGACCACCACTTTGGCGGCCTCGACATCAAGCCGCGCGTTTATAAACAGCGCCTGTTCGTTATCCAGATCGAGGCCGGTAATATTGCCCGCCTGGCGCAGACGCCGGGCCGCGTCCAGGGACGCCGCCGAAGCACCGGCGACCTGCCGCCGTAATTCCAGCATCTGGCGCGCCGCCTGCAGGGCGTAATAGGCGGCCCCCACATCGCCGGACAAATCAATGACGGCGCCGCTGACCCGCAGCTTCGCCGCCGCGAATTCGGATTCCGCGACCCGCTTTCTCAGCGGCATGTAAAGGATGCTGAGAAAATCCTGGACGATCGAGAAGCGCAGATCTGGCGATCCGCCGCCCTCTGTAAAGCCAATCGATGCGCCGAAGACCGGGTTTCTCAAGAGCCCGGCCTGAACCAGACCGGCCCGCGCCATGCCCAACTCCTCGTAAACAGCCTGCAAGCGGCGGTTATTGAGAAGCGCGATCTGAACGGCGCTGTTCTTGTCAAGTTGGTTGGCCAGAAGGGCGGCAACCGCTTCATCCGCTGCGCGGTCCTCGCTGCTGTCCTGGCGCCACTGGATGCGTTGGCTCAAGCGGTCGGAGACGGTTTGTTCGACATCGGAAAAACCCGAATCCCGAGGTACGGTCGCGCATCCTGTCAGCAGCGATCCGGCAAGAGCCGCCGCCGCTGCGATATTCGAAATTCTCATATTCATTTTAAAACCAATCCCTGGCTCATAAGACGCAACATCATATTCAAGCCGATAATTTTGTCCGGTTGATGCCATCGTTTGTCTCCCCGGCGCTGGCAAAAACCGCGGCGCATCCGCCGAAGTTACCTGTCGCTCATTGCGCGGAGCAGCCTGAACATCCAACCCAAAGCCGCCGGCCGCCGGATGACCGGAGACCAGGGCAATACGCGGTCTGTCTGGGTGCATGCCGAACGCCCTATGGGCCGGCACTCCACGAATGCGCGTCAGTTCAGGTTAATTTGCGAGGGGGGTGGAATATGCCGGATCGGAAACTGCCGGCAAAATTGCTTGCGAAGACGCCAAGGAACGCGCTCTGATGTTCAACAAAGGCCAGCGCCGCCGCCTGAAGAACAACCGCGACAGGGCCGCAGGCACCGCCGCTAAAGTGGCAACAAAACCCCGGGTCGTCGCCATCTTCGTCGCCATTCTGGTGAGCAGCCGCGCCTGCATCGGCAACCATCGCGCCGTCATGAGAGGCCATATTGGTCGCCAGACTGAGGTGCGGGCGGGCGTGATCGCCGCCGCCATCGAACGTTGCGAAATGAGAATGCGTTGCCGACCCCAGCGTTTCACCATGGGCCGCACTCGCCGCGCCAACCGGCGCAAAGGCCAAGGCCAGAGCCTGCAGCAAAACAACGATCTGTTTCCAGGAAATCACAACATGGCATCCAAGATATTATCCGGCGTCAAAATCGTAGCCACACAGCCAGCCGGAGTCAATGCGCAGTACTCGCAGGCCCTGATCCATGAGCCAACGTGGCGACCATTGCAAAATCCTGGCGCCAGGATAGCCCCGGTCGCGTTCTCTTCCGTGACCTGGCGCTTCACCCGGAAAACACGGCCACGCCGGCGAGACTGCGGAAGGGCATGGTGAAGCCGGTGTCGGCCTGTGCAACCACGCTGCCGTCAGCCATATCGATGCGCGCCGCCACGCCGGTGAGGATATTGGTGGCCAGCACAAAACCTTCCTCCATATCCAGCGCAATCTGCGCCCAGCCCCTGCCCGGCAGTGGCACCCGCTCAAGGAGTTCACCGGCCTCGTCATAGAACCTGAGCCCGTCTCCGCCGGTCACCATCAGCCGCCCATCCGGCAGATAAAGCGGCGCTATAAACTTTCGCGGGTCCGCCCGGTCCATGATATCGCCTTCGTCGCGCGCCAGATCATCCATTTGGCACCCCCGCACAACGTCGTAGCGCATCAGCCGCACCCCCATCTCGGATGTATAGGTGATGTGGCTGCCGGAGGGGTGCAGCGTGGCATGGGTAATGCCCTTGAAGCCGGTCATCTCGGGCGCGTTCTCGGCCGCGAAAACTTGAAGTAGCTCGAACTCCGGGCTGTATTTATATAAATTCCCGTCGCCCAGCCGCCCGTCCTCGCGGCGCTTTGCCGTGGTGCCCTGCCAGATCTCGGTTCCGGTCAAATGCTCGCCAAAATAAAGACTGCCGTCGGCGCCGAAATTGACCGAGGAGAACGCCCGCCCAAGATGCAGATTTTCCATCTGCCTGCCGTCTGTGCCCACGCGGACAATGACATGGTCATGCACGTCAAAGGCCCACAGCGTTCCGTCCGGCGCAAAGGCGCAGCCGACGATCAGATAGCGCGTTCCCTCGGTGTAGAGCGTGCCTTTTTGAACGAAATTCCGGTCGAGCTGCAGGATGCGCCCCTCGCCCCTGTGGTCGTCTTCGGGGTCATTCAGATAGGTGCAGCCAAGGAAAATATCGCCCTTGGCGAAGGGCTTCATGGTCGATGTCTTGGGGGTGGTGGTGGCGCCGACGCTCATGTTTTCACCGCTCTCTGCCCTAGCCTGTTTTCCGGAACTTCAGCACGAAGCGCCGGGTCCGGTGACGGATTTTCTTGTTGAAAACCATCAAATCCAGTGCGTCTTCCGCGTTGGCATAGATATCAGCCTCGGCGACCAGCTCGAACCCCGCCGCCGTGACCTCGTCGATCACGAATTGCCTGGCGATGCGGTGGGTCTTTTTCACCTCGTCTGGCCCGTTGTATGCGGCGGCCTCATGGTCCACCAGGCAGAAAAAACCGCCGGGCTTGAGGCTGTCGCGAACGGCGCGGTTCATGGCCGCGCGGTCCACGCCCATCCATACCGAATCGTGATAGACCATTGAAGACAGCACACTATCCAGCGGACCCGTAAAACCGGGATGCTCCATGTCGGCAATGATCTGCTCGACATTGGCAAGGCCGCTGGTGCTAATTCTCTCGGCCAGCCGGTCGCCGAACCTTTCCAGGTAAAGCGGTGAATTCTGCCCATGGATCGTGCCCTCGCTGCCAACGATGGGCGACATGACACCAACGTTAAAGCCGCTGGCGCACATCAATTCGCCAATATTTTGCCCCGGCTCAATGCCGAAAAACGCGAACAGCTTTTCGGGCTTCCTGTGGGGGTCAAGCGCGCGGTCCGCCTCCGTCCGCGAAGGGTCGGCCACGGCGGCGCTGATAAACTCCGGAACTTTTATATCCGCTTCAGCAACTACAAGCACTTCTGCCATTCGGGCAGTATGCCCCGCGCCGGTCGGCTTGTCACATGGCCGCCCTCCACCGGCTCTATGCGAAGCTTATCGTGAAGGCGCTGGACGGCTAAGACCACTTGATTTCCACAGCAGGAACACCGCGGGAATCACCAGCAGCGTCAGCACCGTGGCGCTGACCATGCCGCCGACCATGGGCGCCGCGATGCGCCGCATTACCTCGGACCCGGTGCCCGAGCCGAACATGATGGGCAGCAGCCCGGCGATGATGACCGAGACGGTCATGATGATTGGCCGGACCCGCATCAGCGTGCCGCCTATGATGGCGTCCCGCAGGTCTTCGATGCCGAAATCGCGGCCCGCCTCGGCGACCTCGTCCCTCTTCCGCGCCAAAGCCTGATCGAGATAGACAATCATCAGCACGCCGATCTCGACCGCGACCCCGGCCAGCGCGATGAAGCCCACGCCCACCGCCACCGACATGTTGTAGCCGAGCATATAAAGCAGCCAGAAACCGCCGACCAGAGACAGCGGCAGCGTGCCCATGATGATGGCCACCGACGCGAGGTTACGAAAGTTCAGGTACAGCAGCAGCAGAATGACCACCAGCGTCACCGGCACCACCAGCTTCAGCCTGGCTTTCGCGCGCTCCATATATTCATACTGGCCCGACCAGCCCAGCGAATAGCCCGCCGGCAGTTCCACTTGAGCGGCAACGGCGGCCTGTGCGTCGGCCACATAGGAGCCGATATCGCGACCGGTTATATCGATATAAATCCAGCCATTAAGCCGCGCATTCTCGCTGCGGATCAGGCCCGGCCCCACCGATATGCTGATCTTTGCCACCTTGCTGAGCGGGATTTGCGCCCCCGCCGGGGTGACGATGGCCAGGTCGCGGAGCTTCTCAACCGAATCGCGGTATTCGCGGGGGTAGCGCAGATTGACCGGATAACGCTCGCGCCCCTCAACGCTCTCGGTCACGGTCATGCCGCCGACCGCGGTGCGGATGATGTTCTGGATATCGACGATATTGAGCCCGAAGCGCGCCGCCGCCAGCCGGTTGATGTCGATATCAATAAAGCGCCCGCCGGTGACCCGCTCGGCATAGACCGAGGCGGTGCCCGGCACGCCGCGGATCACGGTCTCAATCCGCTGGCCAATGCGTGCAATGACCTCAAGATCAGGCCCCGCCACCTTGATGCCCACCGGTGTCTTGATGCCGGTGGCCAGCATATCGATGCGATTCTTGATCGGCATGATCCACACATTGGTAAAGCTGGGAATTTGAACCAGCGCATCCAGCTCGCGCTTCAGTTTCTCCATGGTCATGCCCTCGCGCCACTGGTCGCGGGGTTTCAACTGGATGGTGGTCTCGATCATGGTCAGCGGCGCCGGATCGGTCGCGGTGTCGGCCCGGCCCGCCTTGCCGTATACGGTCAAGACTTCGGGAATCGTCTTGATCAGCTTGTTGGTCTGCTGCAGCACCTGCGCCATCTTGCCCGCGGATATGGAGGGAAAGGCACTTGGCATATAGAGGAGATCGCCCTCGTCGAGATCGGGCATGAATTCACTGCCGATCTGTGAGAATGGCCACAGGGCGCTGAGCGTGATAACAAGCGTGACCGCCAACATCCGCCTGGGGTACTTGAGAGCGGCGCTGATGAAGGGCTGGTATGCGGCGATGAGGGCCCGATTGATGGGATTCCTGTGCTCGGGGCTCAGCCGCCCGCGGATGAAATAGCCCATGAGCACCGGCACCAGCGTTACCGACAGCACCGCGGCCGCGACCATGGCATAGGTCTTGGTGAAGGCCAGCGGATGGAACAACCGCCCTTCCTGGGCCTCGAGGGCGAAAATCGGGACAAAGCTGAGGGCGATGATCAGCAGCGAGAAAAACAGCGGCGCACCAACTTCAACGGCGGCGTCGCCGACGATCCGCCAGCGGTTTTCATCGGTCAGCGGCTCTTTCTCTATATGTTTGTGCAGATTCTCGATCATCACAATGGTGGCGTCGACCATGGCGCCGATGGCGATGGCGATGCCGCCCAGCGACATGATGTTGGCGTTCAGCCCCTGGGCGTTCATCACCACAAAGGCGGCGACGATGCCCAATGGCAGGCTGAGCACAACAACCAGCGCCGAGCGCAGGTGAAAGAGAAAGAGCGCGCAGACCAGCGCGACGACAATGAATTCTTCAATCAGCTTTTCCGAAAGCGTGGCCACCGCACGCTTGATCAGCGACGAGCGGTCGTAGGTGGTGACGATCTCAACGCCTTCGGGGAGGCTCTTCTTGAGTTCCTCCAGCTTGGCCTTGACCCCCTCGATGGTGGTCAGCGCGTTTTCGCCGAAGCGCATGATGATGATGCCGCCGACCGCCTCGCCCTCGCCGTTGAGTTCGCCGATGCCCCGGCGCAGTTCAGGGCCGAGGCGAACCTCCGCCACATCCTTCAGCAACACCGGCGTGCCGTTCGCCGACAGGCCAATTGGAATGTCGCGCAGGTCCTGGCTGTCGTTGATATAGCCGGAGACGCGGATCATATATTCCGCTTCGCCCATTTCGATCATGCGGCCGCCGGTTTCCTGGTTGCCCATCCTGATCGCGGCGTGGATTTTGGCCAGCGGGAAATTATAGGCGCGCAGCCGGTTGGGGTCGACGACCACCTGGTATTGCTTGACCATGCCACCGATGGTGGCGACCTCGGCGACGCCGGGAACGGTCTGCAACTCATATTTCAGGAACCAGTCCTGGATGCTTCTGAGTTCGGAAAGATCATGGGCGCCGGTGCGGTCGATCAGCGCGTATTGAAAGACCCAGCCGACGCCGGTGGCGTCGGGGCCCAGCGCCGGTCGCGCGCCTTCGGGAAGATTGGGCGCCACCTGGCTGAGATACTCGAGCACCCGCGAGCGCGCCCAGTAGAGGTCGGTGCCATCCTCGAAAATAATATAGACGTAGGAATCGTTGAAGAAGGAATAGCCCCGCACCATCACCGCGCCCGGCACCGCCAGCATCGCCGTGGTCAGCGGATAAGTGACCTGGTCTTCAACCACCTGCGGCGCCTGTCCGGGATAGGTGGTCTTTATGATGACCTGCACGTCGGAAAGATCGGGGATGGCGTCAAGCGGCGTTTCCTTGATCGCATAAACACCGGCGGCGGCGAGAAGCAGCGCCAGCATGACCACCAGAAAACGGTTGCCGATCGACCAGCGGATGATCCCGGCGATCATTTGTCGTCTCTCCCGGTGCTGTCCCTGGCGGGCATATCCATGTCCATATCCATCGCGGGCTCTTCATCGCCGGGTTCCTCGGCGGAGACCGGCGCCTCGGCCGGCATGTCCATTTCCTCCATCGAAGACTGGTCCTCCACCGGCTGGCCGGCACCCTGATCCTCAGCCACCGCTTCCTCCATGCGCAGGAAGCTCGGGTTGAGACTGGCTTCGCTGTCGAGCAGGAACTGACCGGAGATGACCACCAGCTCACCCTCGCGGAGGCCCGAGATGATCTCGACGCGCCCCCCTGATTCCATCCCCGCCGTCACATTCGCCGGGCGGAAACGGCCCTCACCAAGGGCCAGCACAACGCGCTCGGACTTGCCGGTCCGGATCAGCGCTTCGCGCGGAATGCTCAGAACCGGCTCCGTCGGCGCACCGAACAGCTCGATTTCGGCATACATGTTGGGCTTCAGTAATTCGCCGGGGTTGAGGAATTTGAGGCGCACGCGGACCGTGCGGCTGACCGGATCGACCGTGGGATAGACATAATCGACCACACCTTCCCAGCGCCGGCCGGGCAGGAAGGAAAGACGCATGGCCGCCCGCTGGCCTTCCGCCACCCAGTTCGCCTGACCCTCGTAAACTTCAACCAGCACCCAGATGGAGGAAAGGTCGGCGAGCACGGCCACTGTGGTTCCCGGCTTGATGAACATGCCTTCGCCGATATTCAACTGCAGAATGATACCGTCCTGCGGCGCACGGATATCGACCAGTTTATCGACCTTGCCGTTGCGCTTGAGGCCATCGATCTGTCCGCCGGTCATGCCCAGCGCCTTGAGGCGTTCGCGTGACGCGGCGGCAAGGCCGGCCTGGCTGATTCTAAGCGCCTGCAGGTATTCGGTCTGGGCGTTCACCAGCATCGGTGAATACATCTGGAACAACAGATCACCCTTCTTGACCCGCTGGCCTTCGGTCTTGACCAGCAGACGCTCGACCCAGCCGTCAACCCGCGTGTGGATATGAACCGTAAGGTCGTCGTCGGGCGCGATGAACCCCACCGTATCGATTTCACGGCTCAGGCTGCCGCGCGTCACCGGCGCCGAGCGCACACCCAGATTGTTGATAACCGCCGGGCTTATCCTGAGGGCGGGCTCGCCCGCAGATCCGGCACCGCCTTCGTAGACCGGCACAAGATCCATTCCTGTCGAGGATTTGCCCGGTTTATCCCTGCGGAAATTGGGGTCCATCGGCGCCTTCCAGTATAGAACCTTCCGCTCACCGCCATCGGAAACAGACGATGCTCCGTCGCCTCCGGAAAGGCGCGCCACCCCGTAACCTGCCACAAGCCCGGCAAAGACCAGCGCCGCCGCCATGAGATATTTCTTATTCATTGTCTTCTCCATCAAGATACAGGAGCCTGGCTTGGGCCTGGCCGCGATCGACCGTCAGCCGCAGGAGCTTTAAGTTCACATTGAGTTCCGCAAGACGCGAACGGATCAGCTCGGCAAAGTCGGAGACGCCAGCGCGGTAAGCGCCCAGCGCCGCCTCGGTGGTGTTGGTGGCGCGCAGAACCACCGCCTTTTCGTATAGCTCCACCCGCTCGCCGAGCCGCGACCAGTCGGCATAACCACGCTCCAGCATTTCGTTCAACTTCAACAGCCGGGCATCGCGGTCCAGCCGCGCCACCTGCCGCTGGCGTTTGGCGGCCGCCAGCCGGCGATCCTGGCGCTTGCCGGTAAACAGGGGAATATCGAGAGCGATCCCGACCGAGGCAAAATCAGCCCGGTCACCGCCCCTGGCGCCGTAACCGACATTTGCCGACCAACCCGGCTTGTACTGCTGCCTGGCGATATCGATGTCATGGTCGCGGGCGCGGATGCGCGCGTCCTCAACGCCTATAGAGGGATGGAGGGAAAGCCTCTGGCGCAGAATTTCAGCGGGCGCAGGCATGGCCAGCGCGAATCCCCGCGCGCCCGTTCCCCGCCCCTCTCTTGGTGCCGCCAGGGGCCGCTGCGCGTCTTCGCCGACGAGGCGCGACAGGTTGGCGCGGGCCATTTCAATGCGCCGTTCAACGTCGACGACCTGGTCGTCGAGAAGGCTCAACTCCAACTCGGCCCGAAGCACATCCTGGCTGGTCTGGTGGCCCGTCGCGAAGATGCTTATGGCGACTTCAATCAGTTGCGAGACCGCCTGGCGGCTTTCGCCAACCGTACCGCGCGCGCCGAGCCAATAATAAAGCTCAAGCCACGCTGTCCGGGTATCGAGGGCGATCTGGCGCTTTTGAAGCGCCAGTTTGGCCCGCTCCGCCCGCGCCTCGGCCTCGCGGCGCTTGCGCGTGAGCGACAGTGTTTTGCCGCGGGGAAAAGCCTGTTTCACGCCCACCTGAACCCGCGTCATTGGTTCCTGCGTGTAGCGGAAACTGTTGGTCGGGAAATTCAGCAGGCCGAGATTGAGCTTGGGATCGGGAAGCTGGGAGTCGGACACGGCGCGATCATCAAGCGCCCGTGCGCGTTCCTCGAAGCGGGTGACCGTCGGGTCATTTGCCCCGAGCGCGATAGTGACGGCTTCATCAAGGCTCAATGGCTGGGCAGCGTAGCCTTGATTGGGCTGGGCAGCATGGCCTTGATTGCCCGGAAGAACCATTGCCACTGAAAGGGCAACCACCAGGGCGCATGCCCGGATTCTGGTATGTAACATTTTGTCCTCGCTCGCTCTAATCGAAAAATCAGCATATCGGGCGCGCCGATACGGAGTGCGCCGGGGCGGACCCCGGCAAGGTTATCGATGAGCTAGATTCGAGGGGGCGGAGGGTCGGAGGCGAGGCTCAATGCGGCCCGCGCCGACTGGCGAAAGACGGCGCAGCGGTTGTCGGTCAGGTCAGTCTCCAGGGCCTGCTCGGCGCTCAGCAATGCCCCGGCGCCTGTGGCGCAGCTCGCCATGCCAAAGGCGGCGCAGGTTTCCGGCATATTGGCGTCGCAGCAACCGATCATCAGATGATCACCTTGAAGCCCCGCTGGCTGGCTTGCAGCGATCGGGCCGGCAGTGTTTTCCACACCGTCCAGGCTCTGGGCGGCGGCCATATCGAGAGGCGCGGCGACCCAGGCAAGGGCCACCGCCACGCATACCCACCGCAAGCTATGGAGAAAGGAAATCATGCCTGCTATATGATACCCCCAGGGGGTATATGTCAAGGCTAAATTGAGTCGGGACCGCGCGCGCACATGGCTCCGGCCCGGAAAAGTTGGCCCCGGCCGGGAAAAGCGCTCTCCCACCCCGGAAAAGTGTCTATTCCACCGCGCCCTGACCTGCGCATGTTTCGGGCGATGGGCGCCAGCCCATATCCGGCAGGTTGTCAGCACAGACCAGCGTTAGCGCCAGGGCACGGTTTTCGCGCCTGGCGGAAGCGTATTTCTGTTGGAGCGCCAGAAAGCGCGGGGAATCGCGCGTCGGGTCGAACAGAGACCCGGCGAATTGCCCATTGTCGCGGTTGCCGGCCTCGAACGCCCGCTCAAGAGCATCAAGGGCTTCATCAAAGCGGCCCAGATACATGAGGGTGAGACCCTTGAATTGATAAAAATCGCCGTCTGCAAAACCTGCGTCTTCCTGGCTTTGGACTTGGCCAAGGGGTTTGGCAAAAGCTGCCTCTGCTTCTTGCTCGTTTCCCGCCACTCGAAGGGCCAGGGCATAGGTAATCTGACCATCCATATTCGGGTTATGGACCGGATAATAATAATCCTTGGGTGAGGCCAGCATTCGGTCGTAAATTGCGCGCGCACCGGCAAGATCCCGATTGAAATACAGGGCCTCGGCCAAAGCCGGCAGGAAATAGACGTCATCTTCTCCGCCCTCAAGCCCTTCTTTCGCTCTCTTCAGCGCCGCCTCCCAGTCGCCTTCCATCCTGGCGTTAAAATGCGGCCATCGAGGGTGCGGAAAAAGAACGTTGCCCGCCTCTCCAAAGCCGAGATAGGAAAGAACTGTGCCGAAGCGAAATCTGAGAGGGCCGTGCCGGGGCGTGCTTTTCAGACCGGTCAGGTAAATGCCAATAGCGCCCGCCAGGTTGCCACGATCAAAAACTATGTTTCCGGCGACGCGATGGCTCCATCCAAAATCGACCAGCTTCAACCGGTCGGCCGCCCGCACCGCGTCTTTCCTGCGCCCACGCCGAAGACTGCCTCTCGCATAATTGATATTGTGGATTATGGAAAGGGGATCAATTTTAAGGCTGGCTTCACGCAGGGCAAGCGATTCCGCGTGCTTTCGCCCGATCAACAGTTCATTCACTTTCCAGTTTCGGGCGTCCATGTAAGAGGGGTTCAGGGCAATGGCCCTGTTCAGATGTTTGAATTCGGGGTCGTGTGTATCTTGCAGAATCTCCATAAAATACTGGGCTCCGTGCGCCTCGGCGAGTTCGGGGTCCAGCTCAATGGCGCGGTCGGCATGGGATTTGCCCAGTTCGTAGGCCTCCTCTATAGGTAGGCCGCCATAACTGGAATGAAGACCATAGGATATAGCCAAATTGGCCTCTGACGGCGCATGGCTGTTATCAATCGCAATGGCGCGCTTGAAATGCTCGATGGCCTGTTCGGACGCCTCGAGGGTGCGCTGGTTCAAGAGATGCCGGCCGATGAGATATTCCGTATAGGCTTCCGGATCGACCACCCTGGCGGGTTTGGAATCGCCTATAATTCCCTGCCCCAAATCAATTCTCGTACGAAGGGCATCGACGATAGCAGTGGAAATTTCGTCCTGGATGGCAAAAATATCGACCAATTCCCTGTCATAGCTCTCGGACCAGAGATGGAAGCCGCTATGGGCATCGATAAGTTGCGCGGTGATCCGCACCCGATTGCCGCTGAGGCGGACGCTGCCTTCAAGGATATGAGCAACGCCCAGGGTCTGCCGGACTTCCGCAACGCTTGGGTCTCTGTCCCTGAAATAAAAGGACGAGGTGCGGGCCGCGACCTGAAGGCCTTTGACCCCGGCCAGCGTGTTCAACAACTCTTCCGTGATGCCGTCGGCGAAATACTGTTTATCGCCGTCGGGGCTCAAGTCCTTGAACGGCAACACAGCGATTGATCCCGCCGGGACCCGGGATTCGGGGATTGCGGGCGGCTCGCCGGTTTGCACCAGGAGAAAAATCAGCGCCGCAAGCGTCACCGCCAACAGGCTGGCCAACATCCGGGTGCGACGCCCGACCCACGAATCAGAGCGTGACCCGCTGTTGCGCGCGGCATCTGTGCGGTCGGCGAAAACCACCGATGCGATCAGCCGGTAGCCGCGCTTTGAGATGGTCTCGATATATTTGGGCTCATTCGGATCATCGCCGAGGGCCTGGCGCAGTTCGTATACGCAATTATATATGGAGCCGTCGGCGCCAAAAATGCCGTCCCAGATATTTTCTACAATATCGTCGATGCTGATGACGTCGCCGGAGCGCGCCGACATATAGACCAGCAAATCCATCGCCCGCGGGCTCAGTTTCACCGCCGCCCCACTGCGGCTGATCAGATTGAGGCTCGGCTCAACCTGCCAGTCGTCTCCGACCGTAAACGAATCTACTCTTGCACCCTGCATCCCGAATCGCTCCACACCATGGAAAGTAGCCTATGTCACGCCGTTTCGCACCGCACAGATTGGTGAAGATTGTTAACCATGACATTTTCAGCCGCACCGGGACTTAGAACCGAACCCTTAACGCTCTGAAAAGTAACCATTATTCTGGATTTGAGGAAAAAAGGAGATTTTAATGAGCGAGTGATGAAGACAGTAAAGCTTCTTCCGTTACAGGCTCTGAGGGTTGAGGCGCTCGTCGCCAACTGATGGGGGCAATCAACCTATTCAATAGTCAACAAAACGGAGAGACATGATGACTAAGAAACTTTCACTCAAAATAGAAGACCTGGAGGACCGGATCGCTCCGGCTCTTCTGCTGCCGAACGATATGCTGATGTTCTCCGGCTTCGACAATGCCGCGCCGGGGCCCCTCCACCCCGCCCTGATGAATGGTGTTGGGGAACACAGTAATGGACATGCAGCGGGCCCCTGGAGCGCTGCCTTCAACAGCCCTGTGATTGATTTCAGCGGCGGTTAATCGCAGCTAAATTATGACGAGGACGGAGTGCGGGGAAAAGCGGGACCAAAAGAGCCCGTAGCGGCCGCGCCCTGGCGGCAACCCACCTGCCCAGGGCCGGCCGCCCCCGCTTTCCTTCCAAACAACATCGGTTGATATGATGAAACAGGAACCTGACCAGGAAACCCCCTATCAACCCTGCCTTCGCGGGGATCTTGAATTCTCGCGCAACATCGGCGGGGACGCCAATATCATAATTGTCAAAGACCCCGTTAGCGGCCGCTTTCACCGCTTCGGTCCGGTCGAGGATTTCATCCTTCACCAGTTGGACGGCAAAACGGATCTGGACCAGATCAGGGACAGGACCGAGCAGCAGTTCGGAGCCGAGCTCGACCGCGAGACGCTGGAGGCCTTTGTCGGCAGCCTGCGCGGGCGGGGTTTGCTTGCGGCCGCAGATATGTCCAAAGATTTATCCAAGGTGGAAGGCGGTTGGCGCCAAAAGGTGCGAAGCCGTATCCGCGGCAGTCTTTTGTACCTGCGCTTCAATGCCTTCGATCCGGATCAAAAGCTTGAGCGGATGTTGGGGCGCCTCGGCTTTTGCTTTACCCGGCGCTTTGTCGTCGCCTCGATCTGGCTGATATTACTGGCGCTGCTGACGCTGATTTCGAACAGCGATGAGTTCGGCCGCGATTTTGCCGGCGTATTTCAACCGGGCAGCATCCTGCCGGCGTTGGCCATTGTGCTTTTGACCACAATCGGCCATGAATTTGCCCACGGCCTGACCTGCAAATATTACGGCGGCCAGGTCCATGAGATGGGCTTTTTGCTGCTGTTCTTCCAGCCGGCGCTCTACTGCAACGTCTCGGACGCCTGGCTGTTTCCGGAAAAATCAAAGCGCATCTGGGTCGGGATGGCCGGCACCTATTTCGAGCTGGTTCTGTGGGCGGTGGCTGTTTTCGTCTGGCGCATAACCGCGCCCGAGACGGCGCTGAATTTCATAGCACTGGTCTTGCTGGGCACTTCCGGTATGCGCATTTTTCTCAACCTCAATCCGCTGATCAAGCTCGACGGATACTATGTCCTCAGCGACTGGCTGGAGATTCCCAATCTCAGGGCCCGGGCCTTCGCCTTCATCCGCCTGTGGCTGCGCCGGCCCTGGTCGACATCGCGGATTAACCTGCCGGTCCGGGAGAAGCGCATCTATCTCTGGTATGGGCTTTTCGCCATGACTTTCACCGTGTGGATTCTCACCTATATCACCAGCGCCATTGCCGGCTTCCTGACCGGAGCCCTGCAGGGCACGGGATTCGTGATTTTCGTGGGCCTTCTGGCCATCGTATTCCATAAGCCGATCATCGGGCTTTGGCGGCGGATGCTTGGGGACAGGCCACAGACAAGAGGAGTTCGGACATGAGCGACCAGCTACCGGCCAGAATAATTGCGCGGCCCAAAACCGGCTTGGCGGCGCTGATCGAAAAGCCCCGAAGCAGGAAGCTGGCGATCTTCGCCGTCCTGCTGGCGCTCTCTTCCGTTGTCCCCATGGAGCTGACCATCTCCGGCGAGTTCGAGGTCTATCCTGAGCATAATGCGGATATCCGGGCACCGGTGGAGGCTGTCATCGCCGAGATTTTCGTCAAGGAGGGCGATGCGGTTGAGGCTGGCGATATGCTGTTTCAGCTTTCCAACCCTGATCATGAGGCCAAACGTCAGGACATCCGCGCCCAACTTGCTGCAGCACAGGCACGGCTCGACCTGTTGGTAGAGGGTACCCGCAGCGAAGAGATCAACCTGGCCGCCAGCGAGGTTGAGACCGCACAATCGCGCCTCAGCCATGCCCGCACCATGCTGCGAGAAGCTGAGGTCATGCGCGATCAGAAAACCTCGCAGGCCCGGCAAGCCGTAGCGCTGGCTAAAGACCAGTTAGACTTTGCCGAGGCCGACCGTGACCGCTATCAGAAGCTTCTTGAAGGCGGCATAATCGCCCAACAAAAATTTTCCGAAATTGATCAGATCGCCCGGATTCGCCGCGGCGCATTGGCGGATAGCCAGGCAGGCCTGAACATGGCGCTGGCCGATGATCTTGGCGAGGCGCGACGTGAAGCTTCGGCGGCGGCGGGTGCCCTGAGAGAATCTAGGGCGCGACTGGACCTCTTGCATGCGGGAAGCCGGGGCGAGGAAATCGAAGCCGCGAAATCAGCGGTTGAGAACCTCGAGGCGCAATTGGCGCTGGTCGAAGACGAACTCGCCAGCATGGCGGTGCGAAGCCCGGAACGCGGCATTGTTATGACCGAGCATCTTCACGACTTGCTCGGCCAGCTTGTCCATCGTGGCGACCTGATGGCGGAGGTTTACGATTTTCGTGTCGTCAGGGCCGAACTGCTGATCCCGGAAAAAGAAATCGGCGCGGTCGCCGTGGGCCAGACAATCCGGCTCAAGGCGCGGGCCTATCCCGGTCGGGCATTTGAAGGCCAGGTGGTTGCCATCGCGCCCCGCGCCATCGACAGCACCGACGGACTGTCCCGTAAAATGATCCGGGTCACCACCGAAATTGCCAACCCCGACCTGGCGCTCAAACCGGCGATGACCGGACAGGGTAAAATTTATGCGGGAAACCGCAGCATCCTGAATCTGATGACCCGCCGGTTCGTACGCTACTTCCGCGTCGAATTCTGGTCCTGGTGGTAGCCAGAGCACTATCGGATCATACGGGGCCATTCCGACGGAGCGATTTTGCACCACGCCATAGCTCATCCTGTTTATGAGTCCGTGACCTGGAGCACTTCTGCCCAGTGTCGCACCACATCCGCATATTCGGCGCGGTGGCGCTCGCTTGGCGCACCTTCGTGGGATCCCATGAACAGGAAACCGGCCACCCGGTCTTTCGCACCCAGGCCCAACACGCCGCGCACGCCCGGGCTATAGGCCGCCCAGCCGGTGAGCCACTGGCCGACGAAGCCCAGCGCATGGGCCGCCACCAGCATGTTCTGGCAGGCCGCCCCGGCGGACAGAACCTGCTCCCATTCGGGGATCGGTTTGGCGTCACGGAGACATGACGCGACCACCACCAGCAGCGGCGCCTGGGCCGGGAAGTCGGCAAGTTTGCGGGCCACGGACTCGCTCGGTTTGTCGGTCTCTTCCCGGTAGCAGCGGGCGATCTCCGCGCCCAACTTCTGGCGGGCATCGCCCTCGACCACGATGAATTCCCAGGGGCCCATCTTGCCGTGGTCGGGCACGCGCAGGCCGGCCCGCAGGATTTTCTCCAATGCGCTGCCCCCGGGTCCGGGCATCTCCATCCGCCCCGCCTTTACCGAGCGGCGCGAGAGCAAGAGGTCAAGGGTCTCGGGGTTTTCCGGATTGATTTCTCTGCTGGTTCCCATGGCGCCTGTCATGGCCTGTTTGCCGGGCCGCTTCAATAAAAACCTTACTCAGGGGCCAACCGCGCCAGACCAGTGGTATCAAAAGGTCAGGCGCCGTTTTGAGGAGAGACTGTTTTTAGCCAAAAGCAGACTCTTTTGAGTCAATCTGGCCGTAAGCGGTTCCGGGCAATGCGGGGGCCTCTACCAAGGCCCCGCCGTCCCGGCTGCGAGTTATCTTTTGCCTCCATCTCGTGGTCGGCGGCGTCTGTCCTGTCTACCCTTGTCAGGACGGCGCTCATTCTGCTCAGCGCGCTGCCGCGCTGACACCATATTACGGGTCAATTTGGCGAAAGAGATGCCATCGGGATCTGCCAGGCCATAATTGGAAGCCAGGCCCAAAAAGGCCTGTCGATATTCGCTTTCACTGATTGAGTGGTCCCCGTCAAGATCAATACCGATCCAGCCTGGCAAGGCATTGGTGGCGCCCAGCGCCTGGGCGGCCCAGTTCCGATACTCGAACAGCGACAATTTCCCGGATCCGTCGGCATCCGCCTGGTCAAAAGCATTAAGAAGCCCCGCATCCACCTCTTCGTTATTGATCTTGTAATTTCCGTCCGCGTCAAAGCTGGCAAAGAGTAGCGAGGCGGGAAGCAAAACCTGAGCGCCTGATCGATCCATATTCGGTCGTTGCTGCGGCGGCCCCCGGCGCGCAGGGGACGAACAGGCGGCGACAAGAAAAGCGCCGAAGACGATTGTCGCAATTGTTCTGGCCTTGATCATGGTTTGATCCTTCGAGGGTTTTGTGGGTCTCCTTGCTGAAATCTTGGCGTTTCATATCTGAACCCGCCATGAATAAACAGTCCGCTTTGGGCCGGAAGCAGACTCATTTCAATGCTCAGAGCTCAATCAAAATGGGTATTTACGGGCGCGCGCGGATCAGTTCGCCAGGCCCACGGATACCCCTTATGGCCGGCGAACAGAATATCAAGCGCACCTGCGCTATCCCCGCCGGCATGCAGGGCCGCGGCCTTTCCGATCAGCGCCTCTTGCGGGTTATCCGTGGCCACTTTGTTGCTCCTGAAAGCCGGGTTCGCCAAGACCCGCACCGCGCCTGCGCCCGTAAACACTTTGCTGCCTGTAGCGGCGCCTGTCATGGCCTGTTTGCCGGACCGCTTCAATAAAAATCAGTTTAGGGTTGCCGCCGCGCGGTCTGGCGGCGATCATGCGGCCTGAAAACAGGCAAGAGGAACGCCCGCATGACACTTGGCATGACCCCCGGCAGGAATAAGACCAGCAGATTCGCAGCGGCGACGGTGCTTGCCACCATGATCGTAGCGCCCGCAATCGCCGGTCATCACGAGGGCGCGGATACCGGCATCACCCTGCCGGAGGGCTTCACCGCGACGGTTTTCGCGGATGACATCGGCCCCATACGCCACATCGCCGTGCGCGACGACGGCACGGTCTATGGCATGCTTTATCGCCAATCCGGGGATGGCGGCATCGTGGCACTGAAGGATGAGGACGGCGACGGCAAGGCCGACATCACCCGCTATTTCGGCGCCGGGGATGGCAGCGGTATGGGGCTGCATGACGGCTACCTCTATTTCTCCACCAATATCGCGGTGTCCCGCTACAAGCTCAAGGCGGGCGAGATGGTGCCGTCAGCGGCGCCCGAGACGGTGATTGACGGTTTTCCCGAGCAAAACCAGCATGCGGCCAAGCTTTTCACTTTTGATGGCGCCGGCAATATCTATGTGAATGTGGGTGCGCCGTCCAATGCCTGCCAGGAGGAAACCCGCGTGGAGGGCAGCCCGGGCATGCAGCCCTGCCCGCAACTTCGCCAACAGGCGGGTATCTGGCGCTATGCGGCTGGGAAAACCGGGCAGGCGCATCCCGCCGACGGCCATCGCTATGCCACCGGCATTCGCAATGGCATGGCGCTGGACTGGAGCAACGCGGCGGGCGCGCTTTTCTTCGCCACCCATGGCCGTGATCAGTTGAAGATGCTGTGGGGAGATCTTTATTCCGACGAAGCAAATGCCGAGCTGCCGGCCGAGGAATTTCACCGCGCCGTGGACGGCGGCAACTTTGGCTGGCCCTACACCTATTGGGATCCGATCAGGAAGCAGCGCATGGTCGGCCCGGAATATGGCGGCGATGGCGAAACCGTCTCGGAGAATTCCGCATACCGGGCGCCGCTGATCGGCTTTCCCGGCCACTGGGCGCCCAATGGCCTGAAATTCTATACCGGTGATGCCTTTCCCGAATCCTACCGGGGCGGCGCCTTTCTGGCCTTTCATGGCTCGTGGAACCGCATGCCGCTGCCCCAGGGCGGTTTCAATGTGGTCTTCATTCCCTTTTCTGGTGGCGCGCCCACCGGTGACTGGTCGGTCTTCGCCGATGGTTTTGCCGGCGCCGACCCGCTTATGAGCCCCAGTGACGCCGCCTATCGCCCCACCGGGCTGGCGGTGGCGCCCGATGGCGCGCTCTATATCGGCGCCGACCAGGGCAGCCGCATCTGGCGGGTAATTTATAGCGGAGACTGATCCGCCGCCCATGACCAGAACAAGCTTCAGATTACCGGCGGTTCTTGCTCTGCTGCTGGCGGTGACGCCGGTGTTATACCCGGCTGTCGCACGGGATATAGAGGAAGTTACCGTCACCGGGCGCCGCCTGCCGCCGCTGGCGGGCGATAATTCCTATGCCGTGATGACGCTGGACAGCGGCGATATCGGCGCTGCCGCCTCTTCGCGGCTCGACGAAATCCTGCGCGATGTGCCGGGCTTCGGCCTGTTTCGCCGCGCCTCCAGCCTTTCCGCCCATCCCACCACCCAGGGCGTGACGTTGCGCTCGCTGGGGCCCAACGGGGCCGGGCGCACGCTGGTGTTGCTTGATGGCATACCGCTGAATGATCCTTTTGGCGGCTGGGTATACTGGTCGGCGCTGTCGCCCGAAAATATTGAAAGTATTCGCGTCACCAAGGGCGGCGGGGCAGGGCGTTGGGGCAGCCAGGCGCTGGCCGGGGTCATTGAACTGACCTCTTCGTCGTTCGGCGAGACAGGCGTTTCGGTGGAGGCCCGTTATGGCAACCACGAGACCGCTCAAATCTCTGGCCGGGTGACGATTGGCGGGGGCGACACACGGGGTTTCGTTGAAGCCTCCCATTTCCGCAGCGACGGCTATTTCCTGTTGCCCGCCGACCAGCGCGGCAGCATAGATGTACCCGCGGCCTCCGAAGCCAGGCATGTCTCCGCCGGGCTGCGCCGTGATCTTGGCGGTGGCACAACGCTCACCGTTCGCGCCGGTTATTTCCGTGAACAGCGCACCAATGGCCTGTCCCTGTCCACCAGCCGCACCGAAGCCTTTGACGCCTCATTCAGCCTTGTTCACGACGGGGTCTCGGGCGCCGACTGGCAGTTCGCCGCATGGGTGAAGGACCGCGATTTCGCCAATTCATTCGCCGCGGCGCGGGACGAACGCAGCACCGAGCGCATGGTGCTGGACCAGTTCGACGTGCCGGCCACGGGCTGGGGCGCCAGCGGGCTGGTGCGGATTAATATGAGCGCGGCGGCAACCTTCGAGGCGGGCTTTGATCTGCGCCGTCTCTCGGGCGAGACCAACGAGCATTTTCGCAATCTTGGCGCCGGGTTCACCCGTGGCCGGCGGGCGGGCGGCGACCAGCTTATCGCCGGCGGTTATCTGGAACTGTCGTATCAAGCGGGGCCGGGCACGGTCCTCTCGGCGGGTGTCCGGCTGGACGCCTGGCGCGCCTTCGCCGGGCAACGGCTGGAAAGCGACCTGGCCGACGGCGCCATATTGCGCGACGATGCCATTCCCGACCGCGACGGCGTTGTGCCCACCGGGCGGCTCGGGCTGCGCCATGAACTGACACCCGGCCTGGCGGTCCGCCTGGCGGCCTATTCCGGCTTCCGCCTGCCCACCATCAACGAGTTTTATAGGCCTTTCCGGGTCAGGAACGACATTACCGAGGCCAACCCGGCGCTGCTGCCCGAGCGGCTCTATGGTCTCGACATTGGCCTTGAATACGCAGCCAGCGCTGGTGTGAAGTTGGAGCTGGGCTATTTCCGCAACTGGCTGCATCAGGGCGTTGGCAACGTTACACTGGCGCTGGGGCCGGGTTTCTTCCCGCCCACCGGCTTTGTGCCCGCTGGCGGCAGCCTGCGTCAGCGCACCAACATCGACCGTATTGTCGCCGACGGCATTGAAATATCAGCGGCGCTGGAGCCCGCCGGGGGACTTAGACTTTCGGCCAGCTATCTGTATGTGAACGCGCGGGTGACGGCCTCAACTGTAGCCCCGGCGCTGGCCGGACTCAGATTGGCTGGATCCCCCCGCCACCAGGGCAGCCTCGGGCTGCGCTATAACCCGGCCGGGCCATGGTCGCTCTCGGGGTCTCTGCGGTTTGCCGGGAAACAGTTCGATGACGACCTGAACAGCCGGCTGCTGGACGGGTTCATCACCGCATCCCTTCGCGGCTCATACCGGCTGGGTGAGCGGGCGGAAATCTACGCCGCAGGAGAAAATCTGTTCGCCACGGAAATCCAGTCGGCGCTCAGCGGCACCGGGCTGGTGACCCTCGGGCAACCAAGGCTTTGGTCGCTGGGCATCAGGGTCACACTCTGACCAGGGCCGGTGCTGGCGCTGGTGATGTGCGGGAGGGCCAAAAAGAAGAGATGCGGCGCCTCTGGGGAAGGCCCCGCACCCCATCGTGCTTCGCTCCTAGTCTAGGAGGTAAACCAGGAGCTAAAACAAGACTAATTTTATCCTGTTAATAAATGGTTAACTAGTAAGTGAGGCCCCCGAACGCGGCGAGCGCATCTTCGGCGGCGCGAGCAACGACCGCTTCGGGTCGAAGGCGGGCATTGAAAACAGTTCTTCAAGCGAGCGTTTTTGGGGCGGCCAGCGCCAGCACCGCACTTCGCCGCGCGCCTGCCCGACCGGCGATCACGGGCCATCAAATTGATTCCGTATGATCTGAAAATGCTCTAATTCAGCCCGGCGGCATCAAGCTGCCCAGTATATTTACCGTCTCGGCCGCGGCTTTGATCGGCAGCAGCGCCGTATTGGAAATTCCCGAGACCACGCGGCTGATGTTGTGGTCCACCGTGCCGGGCCGCGCCCAGACCGCGCCGGGCGCCCCGGTTATGTAAGCGGAAAAATTGTGATGGCCGGAACCCGGCCGCTCGCCAATGATGTGGATGATGCCACGGCTGGCGGTGTCGCCGTCATTGAACAGAGCCTCGCCAAGCCGGTAGCCGGCGCGAACCCGGCCCGTCGTCAGGACGATGTTTTTCGGCGCCACCCGGTAGCCGGCGTCGCTCAATTCATGGCGCAGCGCATCCAGGAATGGCGTCAGGTGGCCCTCGTCCATCAACGCGCGCACATTCAATCCGTCGGAGATAACGACCTGGACGTTCCAGTTCCCCTGATAGGTCCGCCGCAAATCCCGGACGGTGGCCAGGGCGGCATCGCTGAGCTGTTCGCCGGTGACCGGATGGAGGATGTAATCGTCGCGATCGGCGGAGCGGGTGGCGAGCAGCAGCACATTCCCGATTCCAGCGACATATCCACTGTCCCACTCGGTATGGAGGCTGACCTTGGCGTCTTCGTAGAGCCGGTGAACTTCCTTGTCGAGGCCCGGTTCCAGGTCCCAGGGCTTGGCGCCATGGCCTTCGGCAATAAAGACGCCGCGCCCCCGCACCGCGCTGATTTGCGCCTTTGCTTCGGCGAGGATTTCCCGGTCGGGGCGAAGATCTGCCTTGGCCCTGCGGTATGCCAGATACACCCGCGACGGATCGCCGAAATTTTCGCCAGGGTCGCCGTTCGCGTCGATCACCCCGAGAGACTGGAAAAATTTCCACATCACGTCATTGACCTTGTAGCCGAACTGGGCGCGGACCTTCAGGTGATCCTGGAACGCGGTGGTCAGATAGCTGAGCATGGGGTCATTCTTGGTTGGCAGCGCCATGAGGTAGCCCGGGTTGGCCGGCATGATCTGTTCGATGCACCAGTCGAGATCGTCGAGGGTCACATCCATATGCAGGGTCGAACAGATATCCAGACCAATCATGATGCCGTGCAATTTGCCCATGACAATGTCTTCGAGACAGCAGCGCACCAGTTGCTCGCGGCTGCGGAACACCTCGGGTCCGATAAACCCGGCGACGTCATTGACATGGACCCACGCGGCAGCCGGCTGGCCGGCCCCTGCCCGGGCGGTCTCCACATCCTGTTTGAGCATGCGGGCAAAGCCGTATTTGCGCGATTCGTGGGCGACCATGTCAAAACCGGCGGCGTGGCCGTTGGTCGCGTCGGCGCCTTGCCCGGTTTCAAAATACAGCCCGTACGCGCCGGTCCGCGAGGCTGCGTAGCCGCGCATTTTTTCAATGGTGACATCGAAGGTCTGGTTGGCCGCGACCGTGCCCGCGAGGCTCTGGAACCATAAGGCGGTTACGCCCGGATGCCCGGTCTCCACCTCCGACTGGATATCAATATGGCTGAGCACGCAGTGCGGAAGAGCGCCGCCGAGCCCGAATGTATCGATGATGTCCTTGAGCGTTTCCTCGATCGCCAACACCGAATCCGGCGCGCTCGACACCGGGTTGTTGCCCAGCAGCACGTCGCCGACCGCGAAGGCCCAGCCGTTAAACACCTGCCAGCGAATATCCTCCGGGTTGTCGGTTGGGGAATTGGGCTGAATCCGGGCGCCCATATAGCCCCGGGCGCCAATCTGGCTGCCGGGGAGCGGGTTGAATACCTTGCGGCCGATCACAATAAGCTCATCATTGCTCATCAGTTTGACGACGCAGGCAATCACATCGCTGCTCAGGCCACCCATGATGCCCTTGATTTCCGGCTCGCCGGCGGAGAGCAGGAAATCCTTCAGCCGCTGCAGCGTCCAGTCACTGGTCCTGGCCCGGGCGGCGCTGTCCAGGTCAGCGGTCAAGAGCCTGTAGAGCGCGTCGGAATAGAGCGGCTGCGCGTTCAAATCGCCAATCACTGTATTGGCAAGCAACGCGCGCGCCCTGGTTCGCGAGCCCGGGTCCGCCGCGGCCACCCCGATAATCTCGTCGCCTTCCTTGAAAGCGTTCGCCGCGCCGACCAGCTGCCGGTACAGGGTGGGGTCGAAACTCCGCTTTATCCGCCGGATATAGGCGAACAGATCCTCACCGGGCGAAATATCTCCGACACGCACGCCCATGGGCGGAACCGCCTGTTCGGCACAGCCGGCGAGAAACGGAAGCTGAACCAGCAGGGCTGAAACCGCCGTTCCCCTGGCCAGAATCGCAAGAAATGAACGCCGGCCCAATTGCCCGGAAGTACAATTCATATCCAGGTTCTCTTTGTTCACGTCAGCTCCCGGTCAAAAGCAGGTTCTTTCGAGGCCGGCCATATCCGCTAATCACATGTGAAAAACGGCATCGGCGCAGCCAATCTCTGGCATCGGCGCTGGGGTGGGCAGATGCCGCCCCGGGCTCACGCCGACGCGGCCAGCGCCAGCACCGCGCCATAGCCATCGCGTATTTCCATCTTCTTGTCGTAGCCCTTGGCCATGAGCATGGCATGCGCCTGCGGCAGGCGAAAGCAGGGCACGAAGACGAAAAGATGATGCTCGATGTGATAATTCACCCAATAGGGGGCGAGGATGGCGCGCTCCAGAAGGTTGGCACGGGTGGTGCGGGTATTCAGCATGGGATTATCGTTGTCCGGGGTCATGGCATGCTCGGCGATATTGCGCACCCGGATGACAACGCTGTAGGTGGTGACCAGCGGCAGCAGCCACAGCATGAGATAGAGATCAATCCGGCCTGCCGCATGAAATCCCGCCGCCATTACCAGATTGCTGACCAGCAGCCCGCCGGTGGTGCGCCACAGCCGAAGCCCGCGTTCTTTCCGCGAAAATTCTTTCCCCAGCGATACGCGCAGCAGGAACAGGCGGTTGCGCAGGAAGGTCCAGCCAATCATGTCGCGCAACATCTTGCGCGCCAGCGAGGCGCGGCTGATGGGGAAGGCGGCCGACAGCGGCAAATCCGGGTCATCGGGCTGCTGCGTGTTGCGGTGGTGGGTCATGTGATAGGGCCGGTAGGCATACATATCGGCCCCTGCCGGCGCGCCGCACAGCCATTGCCCGGCGAAATCGTTGAGCCAGCGGGTGTGGAACAGCAATCCGTGCGAGGCGTCATGCATCAGCACCGCCAGGCCCAGTTGCCGCCCGGCGATGACAAACAGCCCGACGCCCAGCACCAGCGGGTGCGGGTAGGCCGTGTAAAGTGCCATCATGGCAGCCACCACGGCCCAGCCATGCAGCACCAGCCAGGCGCCGCGCAGGTTTGATTTGCGCCGCAACTGGCGAATCTCGCCATGGCTCAGGAAATCGCCGACCTTCAGGCCATTGTTCACGCTGCCTCTCCCTGCCTGCCGGGGGCTGGATTCTGGCTCTGCCTGCTGCGGATGCCAGCCATGCAAAAACCAAGTATATCACCGATCAGCGCCTCGGTGTCGGCAACCTCCGCCGCCGCGCCGCCGGCCAGCGGATGCACGAGAATTTCCGCCAACGCACCGATCAGCCCGGCCGCGGTGACGGTGCTGTTCTGGGGCGGCAATTCTCCAGCGGCCACGCCTTCATCAATCAGCTCCGCATAGAGCCGGATATAGGCGCTCTGGAACGCCATGCGCTCCCGGGCCACCGCCACATCCACCGGCTCGGCGAGCAGGGCATAGGCCAGGCGGCCAGAGCGGATGGCGCGGTGGCACCATTCACCCAGCGATTTCTCCAGCCGGGCGGACACCGCGCCGTTCCCGGCCACGGCAACGCGGGCCAGCGCCAGCTCATGGCCCGAGACGCGGCGGAAAAGCTCGGTGAAAAGCGCGGCTTGTGAGGGGAAGTGATTATACAGGGTGCCGGTCGCCACCCCGGCGCGGCGTGCAATGCCGGTCATATGGGTGCCGGAAAAGCCCTGTTCGGCGACAGAGGCCTGCGCCGCCAGCAATATCTTGACGCGGGCCTCGTGCCGGCGGGCCTGAACGGCGCTTGTCTGGCGATATACCAAAAAATGAACTCCTGTTCAGCATTATATGAAATGAACCATGATTCACTGTTTGAGGCAAGGTATATTTGGGCTTTGCGGTGGTGGGGGGAAGGCGAGGTGAGCGGTTTAGCCTTTTTCGTCACTCGCCGACCCTCTTTGCGTGATGCGCCTTGGCGGCGAGTCTATGGTGCTGTTTACACCGACGTAGCAAAGCAAAGCTGGATTCGCCGATCAAGTCGGCGAATGACGAATGAAGGAGGCGAACGAGGACGGAATTAACATTGAAAATGCTGGTGCTACAGCCGCAGGAGTGGGGCGCAATAGACTTCGGATCCTTCTTGCTCCAG
>JACZSK010000127.1 GCA_022574255.1 Pseudomonadota bacterium | reverse complement strand
GCCATCGCCGGTATGCTGGCGGGGATGGGCTTTACCTGGGCCTATATCGCCTACTTTAAATTCTGGGCGCCGGAGGCCAATATTGCCGCCAACTGGTTCATGGGCATTTCACCGGAAGGCATTGGCTTCGTCGGCATGATGGTCAATTTCGCGGTGGCCCTGGCGGTGGCGCGGGTCACTGCGCCAGTACCGGCCCGGATTAAACGATTGGTCGAAGACATCCGGGTGCCTTCAGGGCGGATGCGCGTGGAGTGACCCTAACCCGAGTAAGGTCGGCTGAGATACCGGCCCGATGGCTGGCCGATAATCTCACCGTTGTCGTAGATCAGCCGGCCACGGAGGAAGGTTTTCTTGACCCGGGCGCTCAGTTCCTGGCCCTCGAAAGGCGTGTAGCCCTGGCGGGATTCAGACTCTTCGGCGCGCACAACAAAACTCTCATCCGGGTCAACCAGCACAATATCGGCGTCAAACCCGGGGGCAAGATCGCCCTTGCCCGGAAGCCCATAGCGCTGGGCCGGGTTCCTTGAGACCAGTTCAGCCATGCGATTATATGAGAGCCCGCGTTTCGAGCCCTCGGTGATCAGGCCGCACAAGAGATATTCGGTGCCGCCAAAGCCGGACTTTGCGAGGAAAATCTCGTCGGGATTCTCCTGGTCGGTCTTGATTTCGGCCTTGCAGCAGGCGTGGTCTGAAACCACCCAGTCGATCTTGCCCTCCAGCAAAGCCGCCCACAGGCCCTCGACGTCCTCGCGCGGGCGGATCGGCGGGTTGACCTTGGCATGGGCGCCGCAGGGGGCGTCCACATCAAGCAGCAAATGCCCGATGGTCACCTCGCGGCGAAAATTAATATGCGGAAAGGCGACCGCCATCCGCGCTGCGGAATCCAGCGCTTTCCGCGAGCTGAGATGCAGGAGATTGATATTCACGCAGTCGGTTTCATGGGCCAGGTATGCGGCGATGGCGATGGCCAGCCCTTCTGAATGGGGCGGGCGCGATTCATGATAGGCGCGCAGACCCGTGAGTTCGCCCGCATCTTCCACAAGCTTGGTGTAGGCGGTCATGATCTCGGCGGTCTCGCAATGCATGCTCAGCGAGATGATGTCCTTCTTCTCCGGATACATATCCATGGCCTTGCGCACGCCGCGCATGACAAACTCAAAATGCGCCATGTCATAATTTTCGCCCTTAGGCGTCATCAGGAACGAGCCCTGGTCGCTGGAGCGGCCATGCAGCCCATGCCCCCCGTAGAACATGAATATCTTGAAAGAGGTGACCCCATGCTGGTCAACCAGCTCGGGAATCTCCTCGATATGCCGGTTCATCATCGGCGCCAGGTGATAGGCGTAATCCACATGAAAGCGCCCTTCCGACAATTCAAGGACTTCCGGGAAAAACTCGGCATAGGGGGCGCATTTATTGAGATAATACTGCCCGGTGCGCATGTAGTTCATGGAACTGGTCACCCCGCCCATGGCCGCCGCGCGGCTTTCGCTCAGCGCGTCTTCGGCCAGGGGGTTGTAGATGCCGGTATGCATATGGGCATCGACCAGACCGGGAAAGGCAAGCAGGCCACCGGCGTCGACAACTTCCGCCGCCAGGGCCGCATCCATATCCGGGCCCAGCGCGGCGATCTTGCCATCCTTGACGGCGATGTCCGATGTCTCGACTTGAGGCTGCCCGGGGCGAACGACGCGCGCATTCTTGATCAGCAGGTCATATGTGGTATCTGCGCCCATGTCCCTGGCCCCCGTTTTGACGTCCTGTTTTTCCTGGCTTGACCGCCTGGCGCCGATGATAAAGAAACCTAGCAAATGGGCAACGGTGAGCGTTGATATACGTCAATGCCAGCACACCCGCACCCTGCGCCAAATAGATAATCAGATCACTTGCGAGGCAATTCAGGGAACAGATTGATGGCGAAAGAAGACTGCCGCACTGACGGCGAAGGCCGCATTAAAGCGGCAACAATAAGCGCGCCGGACGTAGACGCCGTTGTGCGCAGCTACCGCGATTATTTTGCCTATGAAGTTGTCGAGGACGGCGTGATTGACGCCGCGATGGCCGCCCATTGGGGAACACCCGGCATGGCCGGGCGGCGCGTCGTGGTGATGGCGCCGGAAAGCGGCAGCCAGGTTTACATGCGCATCGTCGAGAACGACCCCGTTGAAGGGTACGAGCCGCTGAAAAGTTTCGGATGGAACGCCGTTGAACTCACCGTCAAGGACGCCGACGCCCTGAATGAACAATTGAAGGATTCCCCCTTCGAGGTGATCGGCGTGCCGACATTGCTGGATTTTTCCGACAAGATTTACCCCATGCAGGCGGTTGGGTTGGCCGGGGAGGTTTTTTATCTGAACGAGGTCAGGGGAGACTTGCCGCTCTATGACCTGCCCATGGCGCGGTCTTTCGTCGATCAGATTTTCATCATGATCCTGTCGACGCCCGACATGCAGAAAGCCGTCGATTTTTATACGGAAAATCTGGGTTGGGCGCAGGGCAACACCTATTTCACCAAATACAGCGTCATCAACACCGCTTTCGACCTGCCTGAAGAAACAGAGCATTACCTGTCGATGACTTGCGTGGGCAGGATTGTGAACAACGAGATTGATCAATACCCCGAAGGCACCACGGAGCGCCCCTCCACACCCGGCCTGCTGCCCCCCGGCATCGCCATGACCTCGTTCATTGTCGAGGATCTGGACGCGGTGAAGGCGCCGTTCATCTCGCCGCCAATCATCTCGGAATTGACGCCTTACAATGGCCGGCGCACCGCCTGCTGTCTGGGTTCGGTTGGTGAAATCATTGAACTGATCGAGGCGGGTTAGACAGCCCATTTGTTAGACAGTATTGGGGCGAAGTGATAAGCCTGTGACCGTTCGTCGTGACGCGAGTTTAGGGATGAATTCACCGCCGGGAAGATTTATGCGGAGACAGATATGGCCCTGCCTCGCGCTGCTGGGCCTGATTTTTCTGCTCGCGCCAACCCCTCCCGCCAGCGCAGATGAAAAGCCGCACAAGCTGACCGTCACCGCCTTTGCCACGCCCGGCACCCCCTGGGACACCGACTGGCAGACCTTTCGCCAGCATATCGAGAGCCACGCCGGCGACCGCCTCCGCCTGAAACTGCTGATCCGCGGCGAGGCCGGCGGCGAACCGATCATGATTTCCAATATCCGCCGCAATCGCACCCAGTTTGGCGGCTTCACGCTCAGCGGGGCGGCGGCGGTAATTCCCGAGCTTGCGGTGCTGACCTCGCCATACCTGTTTGCCAGCGAGGAAGAACTCGACTTCGTGATGGACGAATACATGATGGAGGCGCTGCAGCCTTTGTTTGCCGCCAAGGGGCTGGTTCTGATGCGCTGGGCCGAGACCGGCTGGCTGAATATGTATGGCAGGAAGGCGCTTATTCTGCCGCAAGACGCAAAGGGTTACCGGCTGCGCTCACAGGCGTCAATTGCTTCGCAGGTACTGGTCAGGTCCATCGGCGGTGATCTCTTGCAGATGCCCTTTCAGGATCTGATCCCGGCGCTGCAGACCGGGCTGGTTTTTGGCGGCGAGACCAATGTCATCCTCTACAGCCTGACCGGCATAGCAGGCGAAGCGCCCCATTACGTGATGACCCGGCACAGCTACGACACCGGCGTCGTGCTGGCCAGCAAGAAATGGTTCGACGCCCTGCCCGGCGATTTGCAGCAGATTGTCGCCGACGCCTTTCCTCCGTCGCCGGTCTCCCGGCGGGCGGTGCGCGGGATGTCCCGGCAGCTCGAGAAAAGCCTGAGCGAGAAAAATGTCCAGCTCCATGAGCTGACACCGGAGCAAAGGGCCGCCTGGGTTGCCGCCACCCGCGACAACCACATACAGATCATCCGCAGAGCCGGCGGCCGGTCGCAGGAAATTTACGATATCGTTCTTGCGGCGCGACGTTCTTACCGCGCGGCTCATGCCGAAAATGGGGCCGAAAATGGGGCGGCGGACAGCCATGGAGCGCGCTAATCGATTGCTGGAGATCGTTTCCCGGGCCGAGCGGCTTCTGGTGTCAATCTCCTTTGCCGTGATGACCATTATCATCATGGCGGATGTTCTGCTGCGCGAGTTCAGCGGCACCGGTATTGCCGGCGCCCCGCGCGTTGCCGTCTATGCCATGATCATCACCACCATGATCAGTTTCGGTCTGGCCTCGCAATCGGGCCGGCATTTGCGGCCAAAATTCGCCGACAGATGGGTGCCGAAAAGCTGGGAGCCCATCATCGGGCGGCTGCAGGAATGGCTTACGGCCGCCTTCTGCCTGACCTTTGCGGTGGTTGCCACCGGCGTTGTGGCCGAGACCTGGGCGCTCGGCGAAACGTCGCGCATGCTGCGCATTCCCATCTGGCCAATGCAGTCGGTGATCCCGCTGGCCTTTTTTGTGGCGGCTCTGCGTCATTCGATTTTCGGGTTTTACCCGGCGCTTAAACCGAGGGCCGACGTCGGCGGCAAGACCGGGCAGACCAGCCAATGACCGCCGCGCTCTTCATTGCCTTGATCGCGCTGCTTCTGTTCCTGCGCCAGCGCATCGTCATCATCCTCGGCTTCGCCGCCGGCTGGTCTTACCTGGTCTGGGGCGACGGCAAGCTGGACTATATCGTGCTCGACGCCTGGGCGGCGGCGGACAACGAGGTTCTGCTCTCAATTCCGCTGTTCATCCTGGCCGGCAATATCATGTCGCGGGGCAGCATTGCCGAACGCCTGATCAAGGTGATGCGTATCGCAACGACCCCCATCCCCGGCGGCCTGGCCATCGCCACCATCCTCTCCTGCGCCTTCTTCGCCGCCATATCCGGCTCGTCGACCGTTACCCTGATCGCCGTTGGCTCAATCATGTATCCGGCGCTCCTGAAGGCGGGCTACCCCAAGAGATTCGCGCTGGGGGCAATCTGCGCCGCCGGTACACTGGGCATTATCGTGCCGCCGAGCATACCGCTCATTCTTTACGGCGTGATGACCGAGACCTCCATCGCCGATCTTTTTATCGCCGGCATCGGACCGGCAATCCTGCTGACCACGCTGATGATCGGCTATTCGCTGACCGTGAACTGGTCGCGGGGCAGCGCCGCGCTTGAACTGGGAGCGCTGGGCCTGGCCGTGCGGGATGGAATATTCTCGCTGTTCATGCCGGTTCTTATTCTTGGCGGCATCTACTCGGGCATATTCACGGCAACAGAATCGGCGGCGGTGGCGGTTCTTTACGCGGTGATCGTTGAAATATTCGTGCATCGGGACATGGAGTTAAATGACCTCAACGACGTTACCATCGAGACCGCGACAATGCTGGGGTCGCTGTTTCCCATGCTGATGATGGCCCTGTCCATCAACACCTTCATGACCTACCAGCAAATACCGCACACGCTGATCGAGGCGCTCTCGGGGCTGATCGAGGGCCAGACCTCCTTCCTGCTGGTCTCCATGGTGATGCTGCTGATCATCGGCTTTTTCATGGATATCGGCTCGGCGATCCTGATACTTTCACCGCTGCTGGCCCCCATTGCGATAGCGCAAAGCGTTGACCCCGTACATTTTGGTATTGTCATGATCGTGAACCTGGAACTGGGATATCTGACGCCGCCCATGGGCCTTAACCTGATCGTTGCCATGGGCGCGTTCCACGAGGATTTCTGGACCATTGCGCGTGCGGTCCTGCCTTTCCTCCTGCTGATGCTGGTGGGGCTTGTTATCGTCACCTTCCTGCCGGCGCTCTCCCTGTTCCTGGTCAACTGAAGGTAAGGGTACGACCATGGATAACGCAGCGCCAGATATTATCGAACGGCTGACCCTGGTTCTCGGCAATGAGGGCCTCGTCACCGACCCTGACGAGCGCGACTATTATTCGCAGGATGTTTTCAGCAGCGCCGAATATGTAACCAAAGCAGTGCTGCGCCCGGCCAATATTGAAGAGCTTTCAGAGGCCGTAAGAATTGCCACCGAGGCCGGATACGCGGTGTTCCCGCGAGGCGGCGGCATGTCCTATACCAGCGGCTATCTGCCCACGGCGGAAAAATCGGTGACCGTTGACCTGGCGCGCATGAACAACATCCGCGAGATCAATCTCGAGGACATGTATATCACCGTCGAATGCGGCTGCCCCTGGGTGGATATATATGAGGCGCTTAAAGGCAAGGGCGTGCGCCCGCCCTTCTGGGGAACTCTGTCGGGCATAAAGGCAACGGTCGGCGGTGGCCTGTCGCAAAACTGTATTTTCTTCGGCAGCGGCATTCATGGCACAGGCGCCGACACGGTTATTGGCCTGGAAGTGGTGCTCGCCGACGGAACGATTATCAACACCGGGTCAGGCGCCGTGGAGGGTGGCACGCCCTTTTTCCGCCATTACGGGCCGGACCTGACCGGCATCTTCACCGCCGACACCGGCGCGCTGGGCATCAAGGCGGTGGCGACACTCAGGTTGATCGCCAGCCCTCCCTTTGTGCGGCATTTGTCGTTCGACTTC
>JACZSK010000126.1 GCA_022574255.1 Pseudomonadota bacterium | reverse complement strand
CCCCTGTGCGGCTGATGCCATCGCAGAGTGACGCATCAAGGGTGGCCACACAGGCCTTCAACTGATCCAGGGCAACAGGCGCCGCAATGGCGTTGTCGATGCTGATGTCGTAGTAGTTGGCCTCAAAGACCAGGCTTTCAATGCCAGCAACTTCAGCCGCCCATGACGCGTCATAGACAAAGCCGATGGTAAAGCTGTCCGATGACTCCGGTGTGAGGTCCAGGCTACCGCCGGTATTAACGCCGATCTGCGGGTTGATCTGGACGTAGCTGCCGTCGGCTGGCACACCCAACGTGATACAATTCGCGATGGTTGTAGCATCCGCAACCGCAAGAGGCCCGCCTACTATACCCAGCATATCGGAGCAGGGATCAGGAAGCGTGGAATCAAACCGTGAACCGGTGTTGAAGAGCTCGCCAATACCCGGCGCCCGGAAGCCTTCCGAGAAGTTGCCGCGGATCAGCAGGTCATCCGTCACCCGCCAGTTGGCGCCGATCTTGAACACCGAGCTGGAACCAAACAGGCTGTAGTCGGAAACACGGATGGCAGCACTGATATCAAGCTGTTGGGCAAAAGCCACATCGGAAATCACCGGAACGTTCACTTCGCCGTAAAATTCGTCAACTGTGAACTGACCTGCCGTCGGGAATGACGGCACGCCGGCGGTGTTACCCGCGGTTACGATGGCATCCGGAGTGAAAAAGCCTTCCTGCTTCCTGTGCTCATATCCAAAGGCATAGCCAACTGAACCAGCCGGCAGATCAAAGATGCTGCCGGACACGTTGGCGGTGACCACAAACATCTGCTGCTGGCTCTCGTCCTTCTGGATGAAACCGACGAAATCAAGCATCTGCTGTGTGATGCTGCCATTGCCGTCGGGGCCCTGGCCACCGAAGAAGTTGAAGGGCGTACATCCGGTAAAGTCATCGATATTGTCGCCGTCCAGGTCAACCTCGACGCAAGCGGCCAACGGACCCAGCGCCTGTTTCAGCTTCAGGGAGTTGAAGGCGCCGAACTTGCGCTGGTTGGCCTGGGCCTGGGCCCAGGAAACGCCAACGTCCCAGTAGACATTCCGGCCGCCCAGGTCATATTCGCCTACCAGCGAAGCCATCACCGTCCAGGTATCGACATTCTGCTTGAACAGCCGCGTCCCGGCCTCCAGCGGGCGGCGCCCGGCGAAGACGAAATTTTGGCCGGGGCCGGGATTGGCATCCAAGGTTACGCCAAACGGGTTGAAGGGGTTGGTCACATCAATGCTGATGGTGTCCATCAGGTTGCCGTTGCCGGCGCTGGGCCCGATAAACAGAGGTTCGGGCGCCGCCTGGTTGGCGGAACGGCGGTTGTTGTAGGATGCCGTCGTTTTCAGCGTGATGTCGTCGGTGAGGTCATATTCCGCCTTGGCAAAAATGTTGACCCGGGTGTTCGGGGTCGAGAGGAAGTTGAAAGGCTGGAAATTGAAACGATCCGCCGAGGTGAAATCGTGGAAATCCAGAGTGCCTGGATCAGCCGGATCAAAGGCCGGGATATTCGCCCCGCCGTCGTTGAGTACGCCATCATTCAATGTGATGTCGGCGGTAACGCCGGCAGCGGTAATGAAGAATATGCGCGCCTGCGGCGTGCCCGAACTACAGCCCGAGTTACAATTCCCCAAACCCGATACAGGGAACTGCGAAATCGCCCGGTCGGCGGCCAGCACTTCCTCGACCTTGGTGTAGCTTACGTCCAGGAACATCCTGGCGCGGTCGTTTGAAACACCGAAGGAAATCTCATACTCCTGGGTCTCGCCGTCGCCCGCGTCGAAGGAGCCGATGTAGGCCGATGCGTCGAGGCCATCATAATTGGTCTTGGTGATGATATTGACCACACCGGCAATGGCGTCGGAGCCATAAATTGGCGAAGCGCCGTCCATCTGGACTTCAATACGCTCAATGGCGCCCAGGGGAATGCTGTTCAGGTCAACCGCGACCGAAACGCCGGAAGCCGAGGTGCCTGAAATCCAGCGCCGGCCATCAACCAGAACAAGTGTGCGCTTGGATGTCAGGTTGCGAAGGTCAACTTCAGCCTGGCCAGCGCCAATGCCGCCGCCGTCTGGCGGGAAGCCCAGATTACCACTGGTATTGTTCGCGGCGTTAATCGCCGAGCCGGTGATCGCCAGTTGTCCCAGGAAATCGGCAACGGATGTGCGACCGCTGCGTTCAATGTCTACTTCAGACAGGCTCATGACAGGGTTGCGCGCTTCCAGCGGGTTCTGCCTGATCCGCGAACCGGTAACAATAATCTCCTCCAATGCCTCATCATCGGCATCTTGCGCCGACGCCGGGGCCTGGACGGTGAGGGTAAAAGCGGCACAGGCTGACAAAAGCATCCAACGCCGCGCGCGCCAATTATTGGCTTTCATGTGATCCTCCCAAGGATTGGTTAAAGTGTACCCAAAAGGCCGAACTGGCCCCAGGCACGCAAGATCGAAGATTCGGCAAAGCAATGCAAAAACGACCAAACCGGCAAAAGGGCCAGCAAAAGGGCTGGAACCCTTATTTTGCAATAGGTTATGGCGCCTGACTCCGAACTGTATGCCTAAAGGAACGCTAGTCCCGGGGCTTGACCCACTCAACCTTTTTCCGTGTCTGCACCCATCACATTCGTTAAAATCTTCGTGAAGTTGCGGAAATGTCGCACAATACATCGCGACAAGGGTGGCGGTCAGCCAATAAGCGGTTCCAGAAGCGCGGGTATGTGTCCACTTTCATAGGCTTCCGTAAACTCATCCGCCAGGCGCTGGGTTTCGGCGACGGTGCGGCGCCACAGGGCGATCCGGGTGTCGTTATCGTAGCGGCGAAAATCGGTGCGGTCGGGAATTTTGCCTCCGGGCAGGCCGGCGGCAAACTCCGCCGACGGCGCCAGCATCAGCATTCTGTCGGTCGAAGAGGCGCGGGCACGGCGCCATGCCATTTTTTTGTCAAACCAGCCGGGGGCCAGCCGGTGAAAGAAATGCGGGAAAAGCACCAGCCCGTCGCCGGCCGACAATTCCACGTCCCAGTGATAGTCGGTGGTGCCGCCGTCACGGTACATGCCCCGGGGAGCGCCCGAAATATCGCGCACGCCGGTCATGAAGACCGGGATTGATCCCGAGGCCATCAGCACATCCTCTATATTGGCGGCGCTGAGTTCCAGGCGATGGATGGGGAATTCGTCCATGCCGAGAAAGGGTGGCGCATCGCGGGGGTCGCTGAACAGCCCGCGCTCGAAGCTCAGCCCCAATGTCTTGCGGCTTGCCAGGTTCAGCGCCGCGGCGGCAACCATCGCCAAAACCAGCGGCAATCGTGCGTCGCTGGCGGCAAGCCCCTTGCAGCGCACGGTCATTATGGAGGTGCGATAAACCGGATGCTCGAGAATTTCCTGA
This sequence comes from Pseudomonadota bacterium, assembly GCA_022574255.1. Taxonomy (GTDB): domain Bacteria; phylum Pseudomonadota; class Alphaproteobacteria; order Sphingomonadales; family SMXR01; genus JACZSK01. Next base: position 3,144 of record JACZSK010000126.1, on the reverse strand, counting down.
AACCCGGCCGGGCCGATGATTTTCCCGAGCAAGAGACGCGTCGCGTCGGCAACCTCTTCAGCGGTCTCGGCCTCCTGCCAGCGATAATTCAGATAGATTTCCTCGAAATCGGCAACGGCGCGGGCGGTATCGGCGCGGGCAATTGCCGCGTGACGCCATGATCCCACCGACGACCCGATCAGGTAAACCGGCTGGCTGCGGCCATCGAACAGAGTGGGAAACAGGACCTGGTCCAGCCGCGAGAGCGCCAGCCATTTCGGCCCGCCCGAAGCACCGGCAACCACCTTTATCCGCCTGGGGTCAAAACCATTTTTACGGATTTCATCATAGGCCGTCTTGCCGGCCAGAAATCTCAATGCCGCCATGCTGCCGCCACGCCGATTTTCCCCTTGCCCTTATCCGGTCCCTGGCCGGTTCCTGGCCTGTCCCTGACCGGTTCCTGGCCGGTCCTTCTCCGCTCAACCCGCTCTCTCTACCCGCTCATGATACAATTGGCTATTGCCAGATTTCAGGCAAACCTGTTCAAAGGGGCTTGTTCACAGCAACCAGAATACAAGAGACAGGACTGAAATGAAGCTATTCGGCATTACCGGCTGGAAGAACGCGGGGAAAACGACGTTGATGGTGGCGCTGGTCGGGCTGTTGACGGCGCGCGGTCTGCGGGTTGCCACGGTCAAGCATGCGCATCATAATTTCGACATTGACCACGAGGGCAAGGACAGCTTTCGCCACCGCATGGCCGGTGCCACCGAGGTGATTGTCAGTTCGGCCAGCCGATGGGCGCTGATTCACGAAAACCGTGGCCAGGGCGCGGATGAAGGCGCGGACGAAGAAGAGGCCCGGCTCGAAGATTTGCTGGCGCATCTGTCGCCGGATATTGATCTGGTGTTGGTCGAGGGCTTCAAGAGCGGGGCCCACGAAAAAATTCAGGTCTACCGCGGTCAGGAGAACGAAACGCTGCTGGCGCCCCAGGACAAAAGCGTTGTGGCGGTGGCCACCGACCAGCAGCTCGAGGGCGTCCTGACCCTGCCGCTGGACGACCCCGGCGCCATAGCCGATTTTATTCTGGCGCGCGTCGGGCTGAACTAAGGTCTGGACTCAATTACCGGTAAGGGCTGTGCCGCCATTTCTTACGGGCTAAGGCCTTTTACGATTCCGCGACCCGGTACAGGATTACGGCGCCCAGTATCAGCAGGATCCCTACGCCGAATATGCCCCATCTGATACCGATAACGTCTCTGCGGACTTCCAGAAATATACGCCGGGTTTGCATTCTGCCCGAGCGATCGACGCTGCCGCTGATGGTATAGTCGCCGGGCGCCACCACATGGAGAGTTCCCAGGCTTAAGCCAATGACTGTTGGCAGCGCAGCGCTTGAAGCGGCGCTGAAATGAGGCACTACAGCAGCAGTGGCCGCCCATACCTGTTGACGACCCGAGTGCACAGCAACATCCAGGTTCGGACTTCCGCCTGCGGATTGACTTGCAGGTGGCGCGACTTCGAGCCATCCCAATATCTGAAGCGGATTCATATCAGGCGTCATATACACCGACATATCGCCGCCGGCATCAGCCTTATTTCCAGAAATTTCCCTGTCGAACACCAACTGTTTGGTCAGTGTTGACGCCGACAGAAAATTTACATAGGTCCAGTAACCGGGCGCAGCGATCAGCCCCAGCCCTAACATCAAAAAGGCGAAAACCTTCATGAATCCGCGCATCTCTTGAATCCTCTCAATGCCTGAGATTTTACCTGAGAGGTTGCCGCTGGGTGCCCCGCGCGAATGAATCCCCGCAACGGGTCTACGGCTTGTTCTTATGCCGGGTTATTAGCCCACTCAGCTTTAAAATTTCGTTGGGAATACAAGCAATTAGATGCAAATCACGGAGGATTGCAGAGTAATGAAGAAGGCCGCTGGGGGTGGACCGCCTTGGTGAGTTTGAACCCTAGCCGCCAAATTCGCCGACATAGACGTAATCTGAATATTCGGAGCTGAACTCCACAAATATGTCGATAAAGATCAGCACTTCCATTTCAAGTTCAAGATCAAGCCCCCGGCTCAGGTAAGTTGTGCCGTCCGGGCTGGGGGCAAAGCGGTAGCGCATATCCAGCTTTTCAATGTCGAGGAAAAGACCGCCGCGGCTCTCGTTGTTCCTGACCCTGACCTCGGAAATATAGGGCGCCGCGAGACCAGATTTCTGGATCACCAGCTCAGCATACACATGATCCATCAGCGAGTTGCCCTCGAACTGCGCGCCGCCAAAACTGAAATCCTCTCCATCCTCCAAAGAGAGCCGGTAGACTGCCTCGTCCTCAGTGTCGGACACCAGTTCGGCGTTTTCGAATTCCAGCTCGGCCATATTCGCGTAAACCACGCGGTCAACATCGAAATCTATATCGTCATCAAACTCAGTGGTTATTTTTCCGTCTTCTTCGTGAATTTCCATTCGCTGCCGCTGCTCGCCTGGTCGCTTCGAGGGGTCGAATTTCTCCACCACATTCGTTTTCTCAAGCTCGCCGGCCGCGTCGATGCGCAGGACAAGCGTTCTTGTAAAGGCCCAGCCTGCCGCGTCGTGACCGGCGGCCGCTTGCAGCACTTCTTTCAGCAGCGCCTGGTCATCCGCCCTGGCGGCGCCGTCCGCCCTGGCGGCGCCGTCCGCCCTGACGGCGCCGTGATACAGGATAGCCAGAAGAATAACAGCCGAGCCCACCGCCGCCGCGGCGCGCGCACTCGACCGGCCCCAGTTGATTGCGATCGTCCGATTGCCGAACATGGCCGTCTCCTTCCTCGTTTCTCTTCTCCGCAACGCGTCATATATATCGCTTCTATATATATCCAACCGATGCAATTTACAAGGCCGCGCGAGATTCTAGCGCGCGGCGCCGGAAAAATCGACGCGGCCAATGATCTGCTCCGCCAGGCTCCAGGGAGCCTCCAGATTTATGGCGCCGTATAATCCACCGCGCGGGAAGGGAGTGGGGCCCAGATCAACATCAAAGGCGCCGGCAACCTGAAGCAGGGACATGCCGCGATGGCGCCCGCCCAGAATCAGGCCGATATCCTTGATGAAAACAGGCTCTCGCACCGGCGGTTCTCCAAGAATTTCCAGCACCACGTCACCCAGCCCCATGCGCAGCGCCCGG
>JACZSK010000125.1 GCA_022574255.1 Pseudomonadota bacterium | reverse complement strand
TGTAAAATTTTCGCGCAAGCCCTGAAACAGGGCCACTCTCCTTGAGGCCAACCGGCCAATGGCGATACTGCCTCTGTACTGGGAAGAGTTGTATCTTCCCTATTCACTTCTTTCACAGAGAGGAAAAAGAAGAGTGTTTAAAAATAACCAGAGAATAACTCGCTCTGTATTGCTCGGTAGCGCCGCTACCCTGCTTGCAGGGTCAATTACGGGGGTAGGCTCGCTTGCGTATGCGCAGGATCAGGACGACGACGCCATTGAAGAGATTGTCGTAACCGGCACGCGTATCACGCGGCCCGACCTTGCCTCGCCGAGCCCGATTACCAGCATTGGCAAGACGGATCTAGTTCTCTCCAATACCATCCACGTGGAATCCTTCCTGAACACGCTGCCGCAGACCATTCCCGGCATCGACGGTTCGTCGAACAACCCGGGAACCGGTGAGGCATCGATCAACCTTCGCGGTCTTGGTTCGTCCCGGACGCTGGTCCTGGTCAACGGCCGTCGCTATATCACTTCCAACCAGACCTTCCAGACCGATCTGAACACCATCCCCAGCGCGCTCATCGAGCGCATTGATGTGGTTACGGGCGGCGCCTCGGCGGTCTACGGTTCCGACGCCGTGAGCGGCGTGATCAACTTCATTCTCAAGACCGACTTCGAGGGTCTGCAGATTGATTCGTCATACGAGATCACCGAAGAGGGCGATGGCGGCATCTTCGACGTCTCCTTTACCGTCGGCGGCAGCTTCGCCGACGGTCGCGGCAATGCCGTGCTGTTCGCTCAGTACAGCCGCCGCGAATCGATCCTGCAGGGCGACCGGGATGAGAGCTTCGTGACATTGAACGACGCCGGCCCCGGCAATCCCCTGAGCGAGACCGGTTCGGTCAACGTGCTCAGCGGTTTCGTGCTTGATTTCGCTGTCGATCTGACGGCGGCTGGCGTGGCGCCGTTTGATGCCACGGCAGCGCCTGGTGAAGAGTGTGCCGCCACTGAGGGTACAGCGCCCTCAGGTGCTGGTTTTTGCACCACCGACACCTTCGGGTTCCTCTTTAACCCGGGCGGAACGGGCGTGATACCGTTCATCAACGGCGGACCGAACAACAACCGCTTTAACTATGCGCCCGACAACTTCCTGCAGTTGCCGGCCGAGCGGTACACCATGGCCGCCATGTCGACCTATCAGATCAACGACAATATCGAATTTTACAGTCGCCTGATCTACACCTCGTCATTCGTCGATCAGCTGCTGGCGCCAACGCCGGTGTTCACCACGCTGACGATCAACGAGGACAACCCGTTCGTCGGGCTGGCCGCTGATCCCGTAACCTGGGCAGCGTTGCTGACCACCACCTACTGCGGTGACGGCGTCACCTTCTCCGGGCTCTGCGGCGTTCCGATAGACGGCGGTGTTGCGGGCGATGCCGACAACAACGGCGTTACCGACGTGCAGGTAGTGATAGGACGCCGCATGCGGGAGCTGGGCGGACGCCTGGCTGCGGGCAAGAATGACGCCCTGCAGGTTGCAGCCGGTCTGCGCGGTGATCTGGGTGGCGGTTTCGATTACGACTTATTCGCCAGCTTCAACCGCGGTGATTTTGCAGCCTTCCAGACCGGTAACGTCTCCCGGTCGGCCTATCAGGCGGCGCTTCGCGAGGGCCGGATCAACATCTTCGACGAGGGCGGCATTACCCAGGACGCCGCCGATGATATCAAGCGCGTCGGCGCGATCATCGGCTTTAACGAGCAGATCGTTCTCAGCGGTAGTGTCTCCGGTGAGATCGCGGCTATCCAGACACCTTGGGCGGAGCTGCCCCTGGCCATCGCGGCCGGTGTCGAATACCGCGACGAAAGGCTGGAAGCCGTGCCTGATTCGGTTCTCGGACCGGATGTGGCGGGCTTCAACCAGGCCCCGGAAGTCAGGGGCGACTTCGATGTCTATGAGTTCTACATGGAAGCGCAGTTGCCGCTGGTTCAGGGCGCTGCCTTTGCCGAGGAGATCTCGCTCAACGCCGCGTACCGTTATTCGGACTATTCGACGGTCGGTGGCACCAACACCTTTGCCGGCGGCATCAGCTGGGCGCCGGTCAGTGACATCCGCTTCCGGGCGCAGTTCCAGCGCGCGGTGCGGGCGCCCAACATCGGTGAGCTGTTCTCGCCGCAGACCAACGGCTTCCCGAACATCGCCGATCCTTGTTCGGGTGGTACAAATGGTGGCTTTGACGGCTTTGACGCTGCAACACAGGCAATCGTAAGAGCAAATTGTATTGCCGACGGTGTGTTGGCCGCGAATGTTGGTACACCGTTCCAGATAAACGCACAGATCGAAGGCCTGTTCGGCGGTAATCCGGATCTCTTTGAGGAGAGCAGCGACACCTACACCATTGGTGCCGTGGTTACGCCGAGCGCGCTTCCCGGCCTGAGCCTGACCGTGGATTACTACAACATCAAAATCGTCGACGCCATTGGGGGCGTGCCGTCGCAGAACATCTTCGATGAGTGTTACATCAACGGCAACCAGGCCTTCTGCGATCTGATTCCTCGTTCGGGAGGTGCGGCGGGCCTGTTTACTTCAACCACGCAGAACGTGGCAGAGGTTACCGCCACAGGCATCGACGCCACTCTCGACTACAATTTCGAGGTTGGTAATTACGGCTCAATTGCCATTCATATTCTCGGCAACTACACCATCGAGTCGAGTGGGCTGGCGACGCCGGACTCGGAACTCGTCGATTGTACTGGCTTTTACGCCGGAGCCTGCGGCGAGCCGACACCGGAGTACAGCGTCAATACGACGGTCGACTGGTTCTATAACGACCTGAACCTGCGGGTGCGTTGGCAGTGGATTGCCGGTGTCGACGATCTTACGACCACTTTCGATGATGTTACGGGCGAAATCTTAAACCGGTCGATCCCGGGCGTTAGCGCCAAGAACTACGTCACCCTGACCGGCAGCTACACGGTCAGCGAGTCGATTAATGTCTTCGCCGGTATCCGTAACCTTACGGGCACCAACTTCGTCATCGTCGGCGACGCCAGTGCCGAGCAGTCGAACACCTACCCGGCGACATACGAGACGCTGGGACGCCAGTTCTTCTTCGGCGCATCGGTGAACTTCTAGGAAACAATCACTGCCAACTATTGGTGGGAAGCGGGCCCTTCGGGGCCCGCTTTTTTTATGGGCAGGGGCCCGCTTTTTTTATGGGCAGGGGCCCGCTTTTTCCTTGGCAGGGGCTCTCCATATTTATCACCCTCACCCTTTCCTGCCTTGGCACTCTCCCATCAAGGGAAAGGGGATAAGAAAGCAAGCACGGGAATCCCTCTCCCCTTGTGGGAGAGGAAGGGGCCCGCTTCGACAAGGGAGAAGTGGGAAGGTGAGGGGTGGAAAGAGAGCCCCCGAGGCGTATCACGCAAGAGAAGTGGGAAGGTGAGGGGTTGAAAAGGGAATCTCATGCAGTGGGAAGGCGAGGAGCGAAACGCCCCGTCGCCCCAACAACGTTATGAGATTGCCCCGCTAGTCCCGGGAAAGAATTTCCCTGAGCGGCGCCACATGGGCGGCATACTTTTCGGCGTCGCCGGACATCTTTTTGGAAATCGGCTGGCGCACCTGGACCAGGCTGAATGTGGCAACGGTCCGCTCGGCCTCGTGGAAATTGAGGCAGGCCTCGTTCCACTCCAGCCCCGCCCTTTCCACAAGGTCACGAATCCGGGTATCGGGGTCGGCAACCAGATCCGCATAATCGACCTCTATCAGCCGGTCATCCATAACCTCCCGCCAATGCGCCATCAGCCTCAGATATTGCCGGATATAGTCGCCGATATCCTCGAAGCTGTGTGAGAAGTCATAGGCGCGTGAGAAAGAGTGGCGGTAAATCGACAGGCCGGTGTCCATAAGATTGCGGCGGATATGCAGGAACCTGGCGTGCGGAAATATCCGCGCCAGCAGACCCACCGAAAGGAAATTGATCGGCAGCTTGTCGGTAACCACGCGCGCCCCGGCGGCATTGCTGAATTTTTCCTCGAATCCGGCCCGCCAGGTGTCGGCTTTTTCGGCGACGATGTCGTCGATGGATTTGTCGGGATTTTTCTCCCGCAAGTATTGATATTCACCAAGCGCATGCGAGCCGTTCAACAGCTCACCGCAGCCGTGGACATCCGGATGCGCGGCCAGAATGCTCTCCGTCAACGTGGTGCCGGAGCGCGGCATGCCGATCACGAATATCGGCTGAAACTCTGACGTCGCATCCCTGTCTCCGTTGTCCGGTGCGGCGTCTTCAATCAGCATATCGACCAGTGCGGCATGCTTTTCCGGGTCATAGGCCGTTCCCGCCTTCGCGTAATATTCGCGGTTCAGGCGGTTTGCCTCCTCATAGCAATGAAAGGCCCGGTCGAAATCGGTTCGCTTGTGATAAATGTCGCCGATCGAAAACACCAGGTTGGCCATGGACTCCTCGCGCAGCCTGGCCTGCTCCCACAAGTCCTCCATATGGGCGAGAGTCTCGTCCTCAATGTCACCGCTGCGCAGAATTGTCAGCTGCATATAGGCGGGCGAGTATGTGTCATCAATCTCCATACAGCGCCGGCAATAGACCTCCGCCTCTTCCATATTGCCCTGGAAGGTCAGCAGCCGCGCCATGCCAAAGACCGCCTTCGGTGAATCGGGCATGGCCTCCACCGCCAGCGCGAGATTCTTTTCGGCTTCGTCAAATTTCTGGGAGATCAGGCACATGCGGCCATATTTCATCCAGCGATCAGGCGCCTCCGCGGCGCCAGCCATCAAAGGCTCGTAAGTCGACAGCGCCTCCGGTATGTTGCCCGCCTCAAGGTAAGCCTCGCTCAGCTTCTCGCGCGCCGCCACGCTCCCGGGATGGCTTTTCAGCCAGGCTTCGGCCAGCATGCAGGCAACCGTCAGGTACTGGGACGCAATGGCCAGATTCAGCGCCCGCGCAAAAACCATCTCGCCGACCCCCTGAGCCCGCGACAAGGGGTCCAGCGCCTGCTGCGACAGCATGGCATTGCCACTCAGGGCCTGCAGTTCGGCCAGCCGAACCCGCGAGACATGATTGTCCGGCTCCCAGCCCAGGATGCGCTCCATGGCGCTGATCTCTGCCCCATGATCGCCGGTCCTGAGCGCGGTCAGCGCCAGTTGCTTCCACGACTCGCGAAAACCGGCCCCCACCTCAACCGCCTTCAGGGCATGTTCGTGCGCTTTTTCCGGCTCATTCAGCTTCAGCAGCAGGCCGGCCAGGTTGATCCGCGAGATCGGCTCATCGGGGTCCGCCGCCACGGCTTCCGTCAAATAGGTCCGGGCCGCCTCAAGGTCGCCCTGCTGCAGCTTCAGGCTGCCCAGCAATTGCAGAGATTCGCCATGGCCGGGCGCCGCATCGAGAACGCGCCTGAAGCCACTTTCGGCCGCCTGCGCGTCGCCGGCATTTTGCCGGGCAATGCTTTCATCCAGAATTCGGTCTATGTCGCTTTCTTGCATCAAACACCTTTTCAACTCTGCGCGCCGCCGGGCCTTTCCGCTTCCAGCCAATAACCGGCCAGGCGCTGCTCGCCGCCGGGACATTCCGCGGCTACGGACACCGGATCATAGCCCGCTGCGGCGCAAATGTCGCTTGCCCGGGCAAGGTCATCTTCGCTGCGGGCGGCCCCGGCCAGCGCCCGCATGCGTTTGGCATTTCCCTCGATCCGCGCTTCCATGGCGTCTACATATCGCACAGCCTGCGCCTTGCCCATCGCCGCCGACTGGCCCAGAAGCTGTCCCATATACTGGCTCGAGGAATAAAGAAAGTCGGGATTTTCCAGCGCCGCACATTTTTTGCGTATGGCCACCGAAATACTGGCCAGCCTGTCCCTGGTCACCCCCGTGGGGGCGGTGATCTGCTCCCGGGCGGCGTCAAACAAGCCGAGCTCCCTGCACAACCAATCGACCTGCCCGGGGATCAGGCCATTCTGCCTGACGACGGCGCCGTCAGCGGCGTGAATCAACAGCTTGACCCACCGCCTGGCAACCCGGCAGGTCTCGCTGATCGCTTTCTCGAAGTCTGCATACTCAAGCCCGAACTGGCTGACCACCAGGGTAAAGCTGCGGTCGTCAAACGGCAGGTTGGCGGCGTCGACGCCACCGCGAAAAGAGAGTTCGGCCATGCCCGCCGCCCCTTCGCCGCCCGGCAAACCGGCGTTTGCCCGGGGATCAATTTGCGCCAGATCAACGCCGGTGACCAACAGGCCAAGTTCCGGCCCGGCAACCTCGGCCAGCAGGGCGACCAGCGCGCCATTGCCGGTGGCCACGTCCAGCACGCTGTCGCCACTTTCCAGCCGGGAAAAGATGACCCGCCATTTGCCGGCGATGGCCCGGCGCGCATCCTCTGGAAAATCCGACGCGCAATCGTTCGACTGGCTGGTTCGCCAGTAGTCACTCCACAGATCCTTCTGCTCTTTCTTGCCGCTGCCATCCATTGTCAAACTCGTCACCCTGCCTTGCTAGGGTCTGAACCCAATTCCCGGGTGGAGCTGTGTTGGCTCCGAAAGCCCCGGAAAACAGGAGAAAACCACAGTGGATGTAGCATATCGACGAGGATTTTCGACGTATTTGTCCGGGCCTTTCGGGCCAATCCAGGCGGACCGCGCCCAAGTGGGCCGGAACATCGTCAAAACCATCTCAGATAGATTGCTATTCCTCACCGCTTTCTCCTTGTTACGGCCCATTTTGGCCCTGGGCCTTAGCCCTCAAAAAAGGGGGGGCACAGCCCTCACCGGGAATTGAGTCCAGACCCTAGCCTGGCACGCCGTCGAATGGGGCGGTCATGCGATATT
>JACZSK010000030.1 GCA_022574255.1 Pseudomonadota bacterium | reverse complement strand
AAGATGAGCCGTTCCATTGTCATCACAGGCAGTACGCGCGGGATTGGCCTGGGCCTGGCCAGGGAATTTCTCCAGCGCGGCCATGGCGTCTGCATTTCGGGGCAGAGCCAGGGCAGCGTCGATAAAGCGCTCGGGATACTGGAGCCCATCGCCCGGGCCCATGGAGGAACACTCGCCGGAATCCCCTGCAAGGTCGATGACAAGGAGCAGGTTCAGGCCCTTTGGCGGGCCGCCAGCGCGGCGTTCGGCAGCGTCGACATCTGGATCAATAATGCCGGCATTTCCAACCGGAAATTGCCTTTTGCCGAGGCCAGATTTGAAGACATGGATCAAGTGATCGCCACCAACGTGACCGGGCTCATGATCTGCTGCAGAATTGCCTTGGCTGAAATGGCCACGCAGGGATCGGGTCGTATTTATAATACCGAGGGCTTTGGCAGCGACGGCCGCACCGCGCCCGGTCTGGCTATTTACGGGGCCTCCAAATCGGCGGTCAGCTACTTCACCAAGGCGCTGGTCCGGGAGACCAGGGGCAGCAGCGTTCAGGTGGGCACCATCAGTCCGGGCCTTGTTATTACCCATCTTCTTTTAAGGGATAAGGCGACCCTGAACCCGGCCGCCTGGGCCAGGGCAAAACGAAGCTATGATCTTCTTGCCGACAGGGTAGAGACCGTCACCCCCTGGCTGGTGGAGCAGATACTGGCCGACACCGGACATGGCAGCCGCATCGCCTGGCTAACCAAAGGTAAGGTCATGCGCCGGCTAATGGCGGGCGTATTTGGAAAAAAACGAGACCCCTTCACCGATCAGGATATGGGTTAGGTTTTCCGGGCCACTAGGTTTTCCGTGACAGGGGAAAGGTCACGGTAAAGCGGCTGCCCCTGCCGCTCTCACTAACCACGGTCAGGTCACCGCCCATGCGTTTCGCCAATTCCCTGGATATATGCAGGCCCAGGCCGGTGCCCTCGACGGAACGCGAATAGACATTGTCGTTGACCTGCCGGAACTTCTCGAAAACAATATCCTGCTTGTCCGCGGGGATGCCAACGCCGGTATCCCAGATGGTTATGGCCACCATGCCCTCGTCCGCGGACTGAACTTCCAATCCTACCTTGCCGCCATCGGGCGTATATTTCATGGCGTTAATCAGCAGATTCACGAACACCTGGGTGGCGCGGCGCTTGTCCACATAGAGGGTGAAATCCTGAGCGATTTTCAACCGGCTCAAATCAAGATTCTTGTTCTGGGCGCGGAACATTGACAGGGCCTTGGCCTGCTCCATAACCTCGTTCAGTGATACGGCCTCCAGGGTCAGGGAAATTTCCCCGGTCTCCAGCACGGCAACATCGAGAATGTCTTCAATCAGGCCAAGCAAATGCTTGCCGGCGTTCATAATGTCATTGGAGTAGATCTGGTATTTTCCGTTGAGATCGCCGAAGATCTGTAACTTCATTGCCTCGGCAAATCCGATGATCGCGTTCAGCGGAGTCCGGAGTTCATGGCTCATCGAGGCAAGAAATTCGTTCTTGGTGCGCAGCGCGCTTTCCGCCTGGCCAGTGGCAATATCCAGCTGCCGGTTCTTGAGGGTCAACTCGGCCAGCGTATTTTCCAGGTCTTCACGGATATCGAGGGCTTCGGCTGCCTGTTCATAACGCTGTGTTACATCCATGCCGGCGCCGCGGTATCCATCGAATTCGCCGGTCGCGCGATTGAACACCGGCACGCCCGAGAGATGAAAGAACATGATCTGGCCGTCGCCGACTTCCATCTCCATCAACTGGTCACGAAACGATATGCGCTTCTTGACCGCCGGATAGATTGTTTCGTCGCCGTAAATGTTTGGCTTGAATGATCCCAACTCGTCCAGCCTGCGATCCAGAACCATGGCCGTGGGCTGGCCGGTCAGGGCGGCGAAGCGCTCTGACAGCGTGCGAACCTTGAACGAGCGATCAACCTCCCAGAACCAGTCTGATGTCGCCCGCGCGAAATCACGGAATCGCTGCTGGGCATCGGTGACAGCCTCTATCTGCCGGGTCTCGGCGGTGGTGTCGCGCAGCGATGCAACAACAGCGATCACCTCCTTGTCCTGATCGAATACGGGCAGATATTTGACCGTGTAATGGCGTTCCTCGCCATCCAGAATCAAGCGCTCGTTGTAGCGCATGGCGCGCTTCAGCGATGCCGCCTCCTGCAACGCCGCCTGAACCTGAACCGTCGCTTCGCTCTGCCTGCCACGGCTTGGCGCCTCTGGCAACACGCCGCCGCTGGCCGCCGCCAGACGGGCGTACAAGTCGTTGGCAAAAAGCATGCAGCCATCGACCGAGGCGATGAAGAAAGGATCGCTGTCGTCGATGACCAGGCGCTGGAGAATACTTTCGGTGAGGTCGTTGGCCGGTTGCTGCACGCCTTTATGCGCCGCGGGTCTGTCGGCGTCCGGCGCCCTTGCCGGCCCCCGATCAGCGGCAGCATCGCCTGCCACATCACTGGCAGCCTCGCTGGGAACGATGATACATTGATCCCAGTCTATCCGCGTCGCAGTTGGCCCTGAACCCCATGCCGCCACGTCTTAAACTCCCTGAAAGGACCGTTCTGGTCCCCTATTCCTTATCGTCCAGCTCGTCCACCGCGATCTGGTAAACTTTTTCCTGCTGCCAGAATTGCAATGCGCCTTTGGCGGTCTCCGCCGTTACCGCATCATACAAGTCCAGAATCTGCTTTAAAACCCCCGGTGATTTCGCTTCATGACCATCGCGCGCCTTGGTCAGAAGCAGAAACATAGAGGTGAATTCGTTGCGGTCAATACCCACCGCCTTGGCCAGGACAGCCAGACTGTCACCATGCTGGTCGTTCACGATATGCCAGGAGGTGTGGAAATTGACGTTGGCGAGCTCGCTGATGCCCGCGACAAAAACCGGAATGCGTTGCTGGCGAAGGGCCTGGAGCAGAAACTGGTTGGTCAATTGGCCACTTTCAGCAAGACGCCGGACCAGCTTCTGGGCGCGCACCACGACACCGTCGCCTTCGGCCTGTTCAACCAGCGCCTGATTTGTGGCCTTTTGCAACAGGGCATCAAGCTCGACCTGGTCGACCTTGTATTCGGAAATGATCTTTTTCCGCAGCGCCGCGGATACCCACCAGTACATGCGGTAGGCCAGTTCCGACGACAAATCCTCGCGGCTCAGGAGCGGCTCCTGGAACCTGTCGATACGGCGGGATTCGGCGACCAGATATTCCATGGCGCGCTGTGAAATATTCGAATCGGCATTCTTGAGCAGCGTCTCGATAACATCGTGGCTGCCATATTCCACAAGGGCGTCGCTGACCCCCTCGTCAACCTGCTCCCGGATGGCGATCGACAAACGATGCTCGTCGGTCCGCATGCGGATTATTTCAATCAGGTCGATGTCTTTCAGAAGCTTGCTGGTTTCCAGCAAGGGCCGCGCGATACTGGCATCATCGTTGGCCAGCAGCTTTACGATGTCGGGAAGATCGACTTCGCTTTTGGCCATAACGTCGGCCAGCTCCTTGCGCACCGATGCCTCGACCGTACTGACCAGCTTGGTCAGAATATCAGACATCAACGCCCGCTCGTGTTCGTTTAGCCGGCCTTCGTCGGTGAGAAACAGGTCTGTTATGTTTTCGACGAGTTCGTTTCGCGCCTCTCGCGAGCGATCGCGGGCGAGGTCAACAAGCTTCATGACTTTTTGGTCGACCAAGATTACTGTCCCCTAGGGTCTGAACCCAATTACCGGGTGGAGCTGTGTTGGCTCCGAAATGCCCGGAAAACAGAAGAAAACCGCAGGCGATACAGCGTATCGACGAGGATTTTCGACGCATTTCCCCGGGCTTTTCGGGCCAATCCAATTGGACCGCGCCCAAATTGACCGGAACATCGTCAAAACCGCTTCAGATAGATCACTATTCTTCACCGCTTTCTCCTCGTTCCGGCCAATTTTGGCCCTGGGCCTTAGCCCTCAAAAGGGGGGGCACAGCTCTCACCGGTAATTGAGTCCAGGCCCTAGCCGTTACTTCACCGAACGGAACACACCGCGTGGCTTCAGATTTCAGCCCTACAACAAGCGCGAGGGCGCGCGCATTCCTGCCCGCACTCACTCGACAGTCTCAATTTGCCTTCTTTGAGTTAATAAACGTTAAAACAACCCGATGATTCTGCAAGGAAAACCCGCTGCCGAAAAGCCCTGCGCCATCCGGTTGGATCAGGCCCTTAGCGCCAACCCCTAACCCGCTGATTAAATTTCAGAATCTCGATTTCCAGCCAGCCTCGAAAGCGACGTTGAAATCGGCGACCCCAGGGGTATTCAGTTGGTCGCTGGCAAGGCGCAGTTCCAGTGAAAATAAACCGAACCGGGTCGGCCAATCGCTGCCCGCCTCGAATATATTCAGCTTTTCCCGATTGCCGCTAACCCGGTGGTCTGGCGTGCCGGGGTCATTAACATCCGCATAGCGATAGCGCAGGAAATAAGACCTGTCACGCCGGTCGATCATCGATGCCGCGATGGTCAGCAACCGCGTGTCCGAATCCAGGCTGCCGCCGATGGTGCGCCCGCGAAAAGTGTATCCGTCGGTGTAAATGCTGTGGTCATAGGTAGAGTCATTGAAAACGCCCTTGCCGACCAACCGGTTGGCCTTGGTATCGGTGTATTCAGCGCGCAGCTTCCAGGCAAGGCGGCCCTCCTGCAGCGCACCGCCCACCGACGCACCGAACATCAGGCTGAGCTTGTCGATAAAGAAATTATCCTCGTCCTCGCCCATCAGCTCTGCATAAATCGCAAAATCATGGCGACCGATATAGGTGGAGTATCTGGCATCCAGGGTACCCTGCTGGTTGCCCGGCTCATTAAAGGTTCCGGTATTCTCCAGGTTGCCCACGCCGATGAACGCGTTGGTCCAGGTGCTGAAGCCACAGGGGCGGCCAGCACCGCATAATTGCATGGTCCGCGACAGCCCAAGATCGAGACCGCGCAAGGGCTGAAAAGAGAAGCGCATACCGGCCAGGATGGGATGGGCGAAATCACCGCGGTCGCTTTCCAGCCGCCCGGCGAACATATTCAATTGCCAGGGGCCCAGCCAACTGAGGAACCTGGTCCGGAAAGGCTTGGGGTCCAGCCTCATCAGGCCGACTTTAAGAAAGGGGCGGGCATTGGTCGACAGGGTCAGCGCGCTGTCCAGGCCAGGACCCCACCACTGGTCAACGAAGCCGCCGTAAAAAACCCAGTTTCCTGCGGCCTTGGCAATGTAGGAATCATCGAACTGTATATTGCCGTCGCGATCATCCTTCCTGTAGCTCACCGAAAGGCGCACATAGGTGCTGGTAAAATGGCGGTCAGCGGACAGGCGAATATCGCCTTCGCTGCGGGCCTTGCCATCAAAGCCGCGCACGACGCGCTCGTCATTCGTTGCATAGGCTTCTATTTCATAGCCGATACGCCGGTAATCCCGCGACCGGGGCAAACGCGCACGCACCCGCTGCAGCGCATCTTCCACATGGTTTGGCAGTGAATCCGCCGCCGCGCCCGACAGCCCCCGCGAAATCTGCGACCATGGAACAGGCCAGGTGGTCACCGGCCCTCTAATAACACCGTAGGCGGCAAGCAGCTCAATATCGCGGCGCAACTGGCGGTCTCCAGGCGGCGCCCAGGGCGTGGCCAGCGCCAGCTGCGGAAGACAGACGCCCAGCAAGCAGATAAGCGTCAGAAGGCGATATAACTTCATCTACAATGGCTCGTGTACAATAGCTCGTGTTCAATGGCTCGTGTTCAATGGCTCGTGTTCAATGGCTCGTGTCGACCGGAGCGGCTGGGGCTCGTGTTGACCGGAACGGCCGGAGACGCCCAATTCCGCCCCCGGGCATCAAATTAGGGGCTCGCCCCCAGCGAGGCAAGCCAAGAAATTCCGGTCGCCGAGATCAGATAAAGCGCAGGATGTTGAGACTGGAAATCGTGCTGAAAGTGCGGAAGGACGCCTCAAGGGATAGCTGATCCAGGTTGAGGCGGGAAATCGCTTCGGCGATATTCACGTCCTCGACGTCGGATATGAAAATGTCGAGGAAAATGGAGGTGTCCTGGTGTTGATCGGAAATCATTTCAATCCGCTGCTGAGCAAGCCCGTTGACCACCTGAAACCGGCGGGTGTCCAGGATCGCCTGGTCGAGCAGCTGCAATTCGTCGACCAGAAAGGTTCTCTGCACCGCGGTTAACGCTCCGTCTAGGGGTCCGCCGGCGCCAGCATTGAAGTCGGCTAGTCGCTTTATGGATTCGAACAGCGTCGTCGCGGCCTCGCTGGCGGTAATCCCGAATTCGATCTCGACACTGTCGGAAATGCGGGCGCGCAGCTTGATATCGTCGTTTTCAAACAGATCAGTGGCCGCCGCCGCGGCGATCAAGTCAGCCAGACTGGTCCCGTTTACCGCCCGCACATCGGTTTTGGAACCTGAAAAGATAAACTGGCCGCCAACCTTGGCGTTCAGCGCGCTGGCGATAAAGCTGAAGTTGCCTTCGAGCAGCGCATCAAACGCCGCCGCCTCTTCGGCGCCGATGATGGTCAGAATTTCCTGGCGCAGGTTGGCGGCGGTATTGAGAATTCCGTTGAGTTGCAGCTCGTTGGCCGCCAGCCGGCTGTTAACGGTTTTGATGGTCTCGATAAAGGTGCCGGTACGCCCCCTGAAGTCACGCGCGCCCAACAAAGTAATCGTATCGCTGCCAAGGCCGGCAAAATCCTGGGATCTCTTGCCCGTGGTAATCTGCAACTGGTCGGTAAATATCCGACTCTGATTGCGCAGCATTGCCTGAATCAGCAAGTCGGTCTGGCCGAAACTGGATACCCGTGTCATCGTTTTTTCCTCATGCGCGCAAAGTTTATTGCAGCGCGGCCCATGCCCGAAAATCGCAGCCAGGGCAATTTCTGCCGTTGCGTGGATTCATTTGATGCTGAACCGGCAAAAACAGCCTGTGCCGCGCTCTCAACCCGGCGCGAGAAAACAGTCCATTCTGGCAGTCTAACCTTTTGATTCGCTTGCGTATTTCCTGAACTATCCACGATCCTGCCTTGGTTTCTCCAGTGACGGCTATATTCAGCTCGCTGTTTGATACGCAAAGGCCATGCCATATACCCGCCACTTACCCGCCATGGCAGCCAGGCGCGGGTCTTACGGCGAACGCCTGTGCCCAACACAGAAAATCTTAATCAAATCCACCTAGGCTTCCGAATGGCAGCCGAACAGCGAACCGGGGCTGTGATTACGGGGTTGGAACGGATGATAGTCGCCAGGGCCGAACAGACCGAACGGAAGCTGCGCGGCGGATTGATCGATTCTACTGTCGCGGTACTGCGAGAGCATGCCGTGCTGATCGGGTTCAGCGCCCTCTATATTCTGATTTCCTATGCGGTGGCCGCGGGCAACGGGTACGGCGACTTGTTTTCGCTGTCGATTTATCCCCGCGCCGGCTTGCCGGCACTTGCTGCCTCCGGGCTTATCTTTGCGCTTGGTTATTTCATATGGCTGGCCCTGGTGGAAAAAGAGAAAAGACCCCTTGGCCGCTGCATCAGGGCGCTCATCACTTTTTTCTCCAGCTGGCGCGGCCCGCTGCGCATTTTCCTGCCGATCGTTATTGTGGGCTTGCTTGGCTCAACTTATTCATCGATCAAGGGCATGATACCGCTTCTGCATCCCTTCGCCTTTGATTTGAGTTTTGCGGAACTGGACAAGGCATTGCATTTCGGCATGCACCCCTGGCAGTTGACCCATGCGGTCTTTGGCTCGAAACCGGCCACAGCCGCGATTAATTTTGTCTACAATCTCTGGTTCCTGATCTCATGGGGTGTCCTGCTGTGGCAGATCCTGAATCTCGGCCAGCCGCACAGACGTATGCAGTTTTTATTGTCCTTTGCCATGATCTGGGCGCTGCTGGGGTCGCTGGGCGCGGTTCTCATGTCCTCGGCCGGGCCGGTATATTACGCCCAGATTACCGGGCTGGAGAGCCCCTTCGCGGCGTTGATGGAGCGCCTTTACGCCATAAGCGCCGATATAGAGGCGGCGGGCGGAACAAAATTTGGCGCGTTGCGTGTGCAGGAATGGCTCTGGGACACCTATCAGGGCGGGGCGAGAGAAGTTGGCAGCGGCATATCCGCGATGCCCAGCATGCATGTCGCAATGGCCGTTCTGGTGGCGCTCAGCGGACGCCACATCAATAAATTCCTGGGCTGGCTGTTGATATTTTATGCGGTCCTTATACAGATCGGCTCGGTCCATCTGGGATGGCATTACGCCATCGACGGTTACGTTTCGATCATCGCGACACTCATAATCTGGAAGCTGGCCGGCGTTGTGCTGGCCCGGTGGATGCCGACGGAAACCGCGCTGGCGGCGGACAGGGAACCGGCGCCCGGTTAGGGTCTAGTCCCGGTCCAGAATCAAGCGAACCTTTCGCGCCAGGTCTCGCCGCTTGTAGGGCTTGGCCAAAAAATCCACATCAGCATCAAGCTTGCCGTGGTGAATAATGGCATTCGCTGAATATCCCGACGTATAGAGAACCTTCAGGTCGGGCAGCAGGCGGATCATTTCTTCAGCGATCTGACGGCCATTCAGCCCGCCGGGCAGAACCACATCGGTCAACAGCAGATCAAGCTCGTCGATATCCCCCAGCCTCTCCAGAGCCTCCACGCCGCAATCGGCCTCGACAACCCTGTATCCAAGGTCGCCGAGCGTGCCGACAACGAACTCCCTGACTTCGTCGTCATCCTCCACAACCAGGATAGTCTCCTGCCCCCTGGGCATCTTGTTATCGTCGACTCTTTTTTCGGGCACCGCCTGGGTGTGCTGGCGGGCGCGCGGCAGATACAGTTTCACGGTTGTGCCTTCACCCTCGCTATAGAGTTTCACATGGCCGCTACTTTGTTTGATAAAGCCATAGACCATGCTGAGGCCCAGGCCGCTGCCCCCGCCCACGGGACGCGTCGTGAAGAAAGGCTCGAAGGCCCGGTCCATGACCTCCGGTGTCATGCCCTTGCCGGTGTCGCTGATCGCCAGCAGAACATATTGACCCGCTTCGACTTCTGCATTCATTTCCGCATAAGCGTCATCCAGGTGGCTGTTCGATGTTTCAATGGTCAATTTGCCGCCATCCGGCATGGCCTCGCGGGCGTTGATCGCCAAATTCACAATCGCGTTTTCCAGTTGGGCCGGGTCGACCGCGGCGCTCCACAGGCCCCCCGCCAAAACTGTCTCGATCTCGATCTGCTCGCCGAGTATACGATTGAGCATTTCCGTCATGGACTTGGTCAGGGTATTTACGTTTACTTCTTCGGGCGCCAGGGGCTGACGCCGGGCGAATGCCAGAAGCCGCGTGGTCAGATCGCTCCCCCGCTTCGCCGCCCGCTCCAGAATGTCGATCGTCTTGTTGAAATTCTTCTGCTTGGCGCCGCCTTCGCGCAGCATTTCCAGATTGCCCTGTATGACCAGCAGCAGATTGTTGAAGTCATGCGCAATACCGCCCGAAAGCTGTCCGACAGCCTCCATTTTCTGAGCCTGCTGCAGCAGTTTCGCCGCCTGTTTACGCTCGGTTATGTCTTCGATAACCGCGAAAAAAGCACCGCTGCCCTCTTCTCCGGTCAGGTGCAGGTTTACCGAAACATCGTAAAGCGACCCATCCTTCCTCTGGTGTACCGTCTCGAACTGAAGCCGGCTGCGCGCGCCACTTTTGAGTGGAGCCAAAATCTCCAGGAATTTCGTCTCGGTGAACTCGGGCTTGATATCGAACGGTGTAAGCGTGGATAACTCCTCCATCGTGAAACCGAGATTGGACCGCGCGCCCCTGTTGACCATCTCGAATTTTAGCGTTCCGGCATCGAAAACGTAAATCTCATTGACCGAATCCTCGACAATGCTACCGAGCCGCATATTCAGATCCTGGGCCAGCGACCTGTCACTCTGTTCCCGCACCAGGGCCGTTCTGGTGACCGATACCGTTTCGAAGAAATCAAAAATCCTGCGGCTGTTCAAGAGAATGCCGACGCTGACCAGCCCCAGCCCACCAGACACAACCAGCCAGACATACGTATGCTGCAGGCTCTCTCTGAAGATCGAGACGCTGGCCTGGGGCATGAATGCTGGCAGCAAGTAGAGGGTCGCAAGATCGGCAACGTAGAAACTGGCCATTATCAGCAGGCCAACGGCTATATAGGCAAACCCGCTCCGGTATCCCGCCTTGGAAATGCGACGCCAATTTCTGAAAAACACGACCGCCGCAGCCACCGTAACAGCAATGGTCGCCAGATCAATGACCGTCATAAGAGCCGTCGATTCCACGAACATTTTCAAAACACCTCATCCTGCCGCCCCGATGTTCGGGCGGGTTAAAAGTCTTTTTCTTCTCAGGACTACTACCCCGACGGCTTACAATTGGCACCGAAGTCGGTCGGGTACGCGGCGTTCACTACGGCTCTACTCGGCAACCGGCTGGCGCCGGATAGGCATTTACAAACTACAATTTTACTGGATGGCCGGACTGTGGCACATGCCGAACAGCCTTAAAACATATTTTTTGGTTGTGCAACCGTGCCGTGCTTGCAAGGTCGACCGTTTCCGCCGGGTGATCGCGCATCATACGAGTGCCTGCGCTTTCCGGCATTCCTGAATGCGGGCGCTATTTCCGATGTATGGGCGAGACCTTGGTGCCTTCCAAGGTCAGGTTATACATCAGGCCCTTGGCACCGAATATAAAGCCAATTACAGGCGCGCCCTTGGTTTCGGTATCGATCCTGCCGCCGGCGTCAAGGGTGACCAGCGCCACGCTGCCATCGACGCCAACCTCCCAGTTGTCGGAATTCCGGAACGCATCCAGGGCGTCCTGATCGAGAAAAATAATCATCTGGCGGCGCACTTGCACGCCAAGCTGAAAACCAATCGACGCCGAAATGGTCCGGTAATAGCCAACGGTCCGGCCCTTTATCAGCAACGCTCCATCGCCCTTCTCGCCGCCGATACCAATTCCGGCCTTGGTGACCTTGGGGAAGATCAGCACACCCTTGGCGCGCTTTATCAGCCCTTCAGAGCCACTCACCAGTGTGTGGAACTCCACCAGCGCTTCCTGAACCCGCCTGTCGATCTTCTTTTTCGATGCCGCCTGTGCGGCGGAGACAACGCTGACCGCCAGCACCGCGGCAATTATGGTGGTGAAAAAGGACTTGAAGGTCATGGGGCCAACTCCTGTCCGGGCGTTCCGGATTTTCAATCTGACACTTGCAACTTTTTACGCTGTTCGCAATGAATATGCGATGAACGCGTAAACAGGCACCGGGACAGTCAGGCTGCTGCACAACGATGCGGCAATCTCCAATGGCGTTTACAGAGAGAAAGTGTCCGAAATCGGGCCTAGAGCATTTTCAGATCATACGGAAACAATTCCGTTGCCGACTGATCTGAAAGTGGCCTAGCGGGAGAAAGGCACCTCTATTTCCACGAAGGCGACCCGCTCCAGGCTTTGCAGGCGCAGTTGCAGGTTTCCGCCGCCCTCGCCCAACTGAGCTTCCTCGGCAAACACGATGCCCTGAACGGTGTCACCCGGCGCCACGATCACGCTTTGCAACGATTTGGAAATCAGGTTGGTGCGCAGGATGGACATGCGCAGGTGGTCCCGGTTGCCGCCGCGGAACGAGCTGACTTTAAGCAGGACTGCATTCAGATCATCGGGAGCGGTGCTGCTTTGTGTGGCGCGATCCAGCAGCTGGATATCGTCAATGTAAACGCGCACGCCCGAATTGTTGGTCACGGCAACGTTGTAAGGCACATAACCCGAGATGACCTTGCCGAATATGCGCACCTGTTCGTCCTCACTCAACCGGTCGATACCCACGTCCACACCGTTACTCGAGGCGGTCTGGGCGTAAAACACCGCCTCGCGAAAGCGCAGGGTCTGATCTTCGGAATCCACATACTCGTCGGCCAGCGCGCCGCCGGCGCCCATCAGCACCAGTGCGGCGACAAGAGTTTTGACTGTTTTCATCACGCTATCCCCGTCACATTTGTCCATTATAAATGCCCTTTACAAATGCCCATTACAAATGCCCATTACAAATGCCCATTACAAAGAACGAATAAACCGCTTCAGGTCAGCCATGACCGCCTGAATTGCGCGCACGGAGCTCGGCCCGTAATCCCGGCCCTCGACAATACCGCTGGTATTCAGCGTGCTGAACTCGTGATCAATCTGGTCGGCCCAAAGGATGGAGCCTGACTTTGGCTCAATCAGTTGACCGAAAAAGCGAAACCGTACCTTGACCTGAAACTCACCGCCCACCTTTGTTTTGACCACCTTTTCCCGAAGCATGTTGAAGACGTCAATATCGGCCTTGAACAGCAGATCAACATCGTATTGCTCGGCCAGCGCGGCGAGGTCCGCCTGGCTTAACTGCTTGCCCGGGTCCACACTAATATTCACCACCCTGGTAAAAAGCTGGCCCGTTTTGAACTCGTAAAACAGGGCTTCGTTAATGGCCTTGGTCACAGGCTCAACAAAATAGCCATCGGAACCACCGTAGAATTTCATCACGCGCCGGTCACGCATGGTCAGAATGCCGATGCGCTCGGCAAATTTCACGGTTTCGGAAACCGCCTGCGGCCGGTAGGACAGGCTGGGGCGCTGGTTTGCTTTCGGCGCCTTTACCTTCTTGGCCTTGACTTGAGCCTGCGCCTCGTTGCCGCCCGTCGCCAGCGCCACAACATTCATCGTCGCGGTGCACAGAAAGGCCGCCGCAAGCAGCATTATTGTCTGCCGGAAAATTCTTTTCACCTGGTCTTACTCCTGCGTGACCAAATCAATTCGTTCGATGCCGGAAGGGATTACAGATATTTACCGGCCCGCCATCGACGCTGGGAGCATAGCCGCGGATTTTTAATATTTTGTAACCGCCAGCGATGTATTTGCTAACGGCCTGTTAAGAAATCGCTCATGAATTCTAGCGCTTAAGCATCGCAAATTGCACAAACTCGAGCAATATTTCACCAAAATTTAAACCCTTTAGGGGCATCTAATAGGCTTCGCGGATTGTTGCTGACATTGACACTGGTGTGAGCATGAGCAGCTTGGAATTCAGCCTCTTCCTCGTCAAGAAGAGCATGATCGAACGGGCGGACAAGGCCTTCCGGACCATCATGGGTTGGTCCGAGGAGGATTTGTTTCGCCAGCCGGCGAGCTTTCTGTTTCCGGCTGACGCCCACGGGCGGCTCGAAAAACTGCTTGAAAGTGAAGATCCGCGCTTTGACGCGATCACTTATCCGCGCGTTCCACTGCGCGTGAAATCTGGCGGTTACGTCAACTTCGACATGAAAATCGAGCGTCAGGAAGATGAAAAGCTCCGCCTTGATTTTTACAAGCCCGGCGAAGCCAAGAAGGCCGACACGTCGGACGTCGAGACCGCCGACATGTACTCCTTTTTCAATTTCGTCGAGCAACTGCTGAATACGCCCATCGACGGCGACCTGGATCTGACCATGATCAGCATGGACGCCCTGCGTGATGATTCGACCGCCGGTCTCAGCGAGGAGCAAAAGGAAGCCGCCCGCGCCGATATCGAGGAAAAACTGAAAAGCCAGGCGCTGGGCGGCCAGATCGGCAGGCTGGATGAGGCCAGCTACGGCCTTATTTCCGCCGGTGATTTCGACGCCGAGGCCTTCGAGGAAGAGCTGAAGACTGTCGCCAAAAAGCTGAACATCGACCCGGAGGTTCTTTCGTCACGCTCGGCCAAGGTCAAGATCGACGACCGGGACATCGACCCCGACAAGCTGCGCCAGGCGCTGAACCATTCGCGGGCGGTGTTCGTTGGCGAAATTCAGGATGACTCGGAGCTGGAATCGCTGTCGGGCGTGCTCGACGGCATCGAGCATAACAGGAATCTTATCAAGGAGGCCCTGGAGCAGAAGAATTACCTGACCAGCCAGCGCTCCGTCTCGGATAACAAAGCCAACACCATATCCGTTGCCCTCTTGCAGCAAGGCAAGGTCAATATGGATCGCCGCATCATGAGCCCCGACGATTTCATCGTCATGGCCGACCATCCCGACCTCTCGTTCGCCCACGACATCGCCCAGCTCGACCGCCTGATCCGCCTGCGGGTGATGAAAAGCACTTTCGAGCGGGAAAAGCCCGACTATTACGAAGTCTGCCGCTCGACCATTATTCAGGAGGCCTTCGCGGTCGAGCTGAAAAAAATGCTTGAGAAGCACAAGGAAGAGCCGCGGCTGGTTGGATTCCGGATTATGGGCCTGCCGCCGGTCAAATCGAACGGCGCTCATTGGGACGCACTGAACGCACTGGCCAAGAGGGGTCATCCTTTATGGATTGATCGCTTTGGCGACGCCGTGGTTGATGGCGATTCCCTCGGCTGCCTGAAAGACGGTTTCGTGGAAATGCCGGCCAGCATGATGCGCAAACTGGCCGGTCATTTCGATGGCAAGGAGCTGATGATCAAGCTTGTCGAGACCTGGGGGGCGCGCGACGTGCGGGTCATCTCCGCCGACCTGCCGGACTATGAAATGAAGACCCTGGCCATGCAGCTTGGCATCACCTTCGCGCTGGAAGACGCCGTCGACGAAGGCAAGAAAATGGAAGGCTAGGGCCACGACCTGAATGACCCGCCCCGATTGAGTTGGTGCCCCAAACAGGATAAAAAAGAGAACTGGGTGGCGGTAGTGCGCCGAGCCGCCTGAAGGTTGGTTGGCAGGCAACATGACGATGAACACAGCAGCCGGCTCAAGGACTGTGGCGCTGTTACGGTCAGCACCAACCGTTTACCTCGGGGTTATATAACCCCAGAGCGGTGCGTACCGGCTCCGGGACCAGCTTCAACGGCTAGATTGTGGGAAGGGAAGCGGAATGACTTTTGGTAGCTGCTGATCCAATATTCGTTATGCCCAGTTTTCTGGGGCGACCGTTGATTGTCTGATGGAGACCCAACCACATGACCTCTGCAAAATCAGTGTTCTCTATGCCAACGCCAATGAAAATCACTGGTCGATCCTCCACCATCACCAACGCTTTCGCGAGTGCCATTATTCCAGTTCTCCATCCAACAGATGACGAAATTCACGCCTCTCTAAGACTTTTGGGAATGAGTGTCGGTGGTGTCTGGTGTTCGTATTGCGGCGGTCCGCACACTGAATGGGACCACTTGCGCCCAACCATCAAGAATAAGCGGCCCACAGGATACATTTCGGAGATCAAAAACCTGGTGCCCGCTTGCGGCAAATGCAATCAGTCAAAAGGGAATAAGAATTGGCGCGAATGGATGTTAAGTGACGCTCGCTTGTCGCCGAAGACTAGAAATATCAAAAGGCTGGACCAGAAGATCGCGAATCTAGCAGCTTACGAAAATCAATCTGGCATCACAAACATCGATTTTGAAGCGCTATTAGGCTCTAGTATCTGGAGTCAACATTGGAAGAACTGGGAGGCAGTCCTTGGTCAAATGGAAAATGCCCAGATACTGGCCGATGAGATTAGAGAAGAGCTTCGGCGTTCATTCCCCTCGCCTGAAACTTGATCTCAGCGAAACCCACTGAAATCCAATCTTGGCACCCAGTTTCCCCACGGTTTCCCCGGGCGGAAATCGCCGCCACGGAAAAACTGCGAAACCATTGAAAAGATTGGGGGGCCGTCGGGGATGAAAAAGAGAACTGGGTGGTGGTAGTGCGCCGAGCCGCCTGAAGGTTGGTTGGCGGGCAATATGACGATGAACGCAACCGCCGGTTCACATGACGATTACGTGGCGGCACTCGCGATAGCATGGTTCGAGATACTGCACTGCGCTGGCTCGCTCGGCCCACCGCGCGATGTGAGGTGGCAGGGAGCGTAGTCGGGCAGCAGGCGACAGATAGCATTCCCTCGTTCGGCGAGCAGAAGAACGGTCCACTTATTTTCGTCGTCCTTGAAGGTGGCGCTTTTGCGCACAGACCAGAGAACGCCCTCCAGTCTTTCCGGATGGAGCCGCAGATAATCGATCAGAATAGGCCAGCGTTGGGCAAAAATTGCAGACAACGCAAGTTTATATTTTTCACTACCTTTCAATGAGTCACCTGCCCGTCGGGCCGTTTCAACAATTTCGAGAGTCACGGAAGTGTTGATCAAACGCTTCATGGCTCCTGGGTTCCACTCGACGGGTCTGTCATGTATGGACACCCCTGATTCAAACTCCAAGACGCATATCGTACAGCATGTGAAATTTACTGGGCTGCAATCGGGCAGGACCTGGGCGGCAAGGGCCCTGCATGCGAGCCAAGGCGGGACCTGCTCGACAATCCGCACAACCTTTACCAGATTGGAAGTGCGCTTCAGGACGGCGGCAATCTCTCGATGTGAAGATGCCATCAAGTTATTTTGACAATCCCTTCACTTGCAAGCAGCCAATAAAAAACATAGGGTCGGCCCAGATGGTGCCTCGCCCGCGAGGCTAAGAGGGAATGCGGTAAGCCAGACCAAACGAATTGGCGTAATCCGCAGCTGTTCCCGCAACTGTAAGCGGCGAGCCGGAAAAGCACGATGCCACTGGGATACGTCCTGGGAAGGCGGTTTTACCGGCAACGACCTGCAAGCCAGGAAACCTGCCATCGCGTCGTCTGCCCCGGGTTCGGGAATATCCTTGGGTGCGAGCCGCCGCTGATATGCGGACGACCGCAATGGCGACATGTGATGTGATCACGGGTCGCCGGCGCTGTTTTTTTTCCAGGGAGCCAGAGTCGGCAGCCCGCTCAGAACAATCTAGAGCGGAGCTGGATATGCGGTCTATTACAAAGAAAAAAATGGTTCTGTCGGCCGAATACAAGGCAGCAGCGATCACAATGAATGCACGGCAGCCAGCGTTTTGGCACTCCCGACCTGTCTGGAATCACAGGCGTATGCCTGCACTTCCGGGGAAGTGCTGATGGCAACCCGGGGAATCGTTGTAATGGCTTTCCTGCTTTCCGCAGCATCGGCAATGTCGGCGGAGAGCGGGGAAGTGCGGTTGCCCCGGGTTGTCTCCCTGGATTCCTGTGCCGACCAGTATGTCTTGGCGCTGGCCGACCCGGAGCAGATTGCCGCGGTCAGCTGGAACGCCTCGCTGAACTTCTCGTACCTGAAAGACGAGGCGGTCAAATACCCCAAACATTTCGGTTCGATGGAAGAGCTGATCGCGTTGAAACCCGACATCGCTATCCGCATGGGCTTTGCCGATGCCAAAACGGCAGGCGTACTGGAGCGGATCGGCGCCCGGCTGGTCGCCACAGGGCGGCCCGATACCATCGCCGAACTCGACCGGGAGATCATCGCGATGGGCGACATCCTGGGCCAGCGGGCCCGCGCCGAGGCCCTGGTCGACGCGCTGCAGCGGCACCGGGCCGCCCTCGATGAGGGGCTTTCAGCCAGCCAGGGGCAGCGGCGGTCCGCCATCTACATAGTGCCGGCCGGCGTCATGGCCGGGTCGGGCACCTTCGTCGACGACATCATCGCCCGTGCCGGGCTCAAGAACAGCGCTGCCCAAAAGGGACTCGAGGGGTGGGGGAGTCTGCTCCTGGAGGAGTTGGTGCTGGACACCCCCGACGTGGTGATCGGCAGTTTCTTTGACGATATCGTCGGAATGTCCGAGGGCTGGCGGCTGACGCGCCATCCGGTGGCCCGCAAGGTGTTCGCCGAAGCGGTCTTTGTCGAGGTTCCAAGCCGATTGGTGATCTGCCCCGCCTGGTTCTCGCTGGAGGCCATAGAGATTATCCGTAATGCCACCCGCAGGAGCGACGCTAGTGTCGGCGGGCGATGACTGCCACTGCCGACAGCGACGCCGAACGGGCTGAATCCGGATCCGGGCCGAGAGCCGGGATTTTCCCGGCGCTGCTGGCGCTTGCGCTTGTGGCCATCATGGCGCTCGCTATGCTCATCGGCCCCGTGCCGCTGACGCCGGGCGAGGTCCTGGACGGTTTCTTTGCCCCGGTTGACGAGTCCGGCGCCATCATCGTCCGCGAACTGAGGTTGCCGCGGGTAATCCTGGGCGCCATCGTCGGCGCCGCGCTGGGCATTTCGGGTGCCGCCATGCAGGGTTTGTTCCAGAACCCGCTGGCCGAGCCCGGCATCGTCGGCGTCTCCGCCAGCGCCAGCGCCGGCGCCGTTTTCGCCCTCTATTTCGGGCTCACCTCCAGCATCGCTCTGGCGGTGCCGGTTTCCGCCATGGCCGGCGCGATGCTGGGCATGCTGATCCTGTTCGCCGTCGCCATGCGCGACGCCAGCGTGTTGACGCTCATTCTCGTGGGCGTGGCGCTGAATGCCTTCGCCGGCGCACTGACGGCGCTGGCGCTGAACCTTTCACCCAACCCTTTTGCGCTGAATGATATTGTGCTTTGGCTGATGGGCAGCCTGACCAACCGAAGCTTCCTGGACGTCTGGCTGGCGGCCCCCTTTGTCATGATCGGCGGCGCCATTCTCTTCGCCTCGCGCCGCGGGCTGGCGGCGCTTACACTGGGCGAGGAGGCGGCGCGCTCGCTGGGCGTCAACGTGCGATCCCTGCGCGCGCAGGTGATCGCAGGTTCGGCGCTGGCGGTGGGCGCCTCGGTGGCAGTGACCGGCGCAATCGGCTTCGTCGGCCTGGTGGTGCCACATGTGGTCAGGCCCTTTGTCGCCCACGACCCGGCGCGCATCCTGCTGCCCAGCGCCCTGGGCGGGGCCATCCTGGTTGTGCTGGCCGACATAGCCGTGCGGCTGGCGCCCGGCGGCCAGGAACTGAAGCTGGGGGTGGTCACGGCGCTTCTGGGGGCGCCCTTCTTTCTCTATCTGGTAATCGCCACCCGGAGGGCCATGCGATGAGCGCAATCCGCGTGACCGCACTGTCGGTGGATCTGGGGCACCGCCCGGTGCTCTCCGGCATCGACTTCGAGGCGCGTCCGGGAGAGGTGGTGGGGCTGATCGGCCCCAACGGCGCCGGCAAGAGCACTCTTCTTCGCGCCATTCTTGGGCTGGTGGACCGGCGCGCTGGCAAAATCACTATCGGTGGCACCGCGCTGGAAAGCCTGAAACCGTCTGAACTGGCGAAAAGGATTGCCTATCTACCGCAGAGCCCAGCCATTCACTGGCCGGTCACCGTCGAGCGCCTGGTGGCGTTGGGGCGCCTGCCGCACCTCGATGCCTGGCACCGGCCAGGGGCCGACGATGCCGCCGCCATTGGCCGCGCCCTGGAGGCCACCGACACCGCCGGGCTGGCCCGGCGCAATGTGCTGACCCTTTCGGGCGGCGAACGGGCACGTGTTCTGCTGGCCCGGGCGCTGGCCGTAGAGGCGCCGAACCTGCTGGTCGACGAGCCGGTCTCGGCATTGGATCCCTATCACCAGTTCCAGGTCATGGACTATCTGAAGGCCTATGCCAGGAAGGGGCAGACCATTGTGGTGGTGCTGCATGATCTGTCGCTGGCCTCGCGCTATACCGACCGCCTGTACCTGATCGACCAGGGCCGGATAGCCGCCAGCGGCCCGCCCGGCACGGTATTGAGCGACGATAATCTGGAAGCAATATACAAGGTTCAGGTGCTGCGCACGGAGGGTCCGTCCGGCTCGGCTATTCTTCCCTGGCGGCGCGTGGGCCCGGAGTCTTCCTAAGCAACCTTTTGCTTATCAAGTCCCATGAAACGCGACAAAGGATAGCGGAAGGTATCTTCGTGCGACTTTAATGCGCCGAGAATGCCGACGCCGGAAAAGACCCGGGCGTCATACTGGCACAGGCTTACCACCGGAAAGCGATGCCCCAGAGAGTGGTTATAAGCGCGCTCGAAGGAATTTAATTCCTCCAACCCCAGTTCCTTTTCCAGGAACCAGGCCATGTCCCCCAGAACCCGCAGCCGCGCATTGCCGGTGCGCGTTGCGGTGATGAACTCGGCCTCGAAATAATCAAGCATTTCCTGACCCGACGGCTTGCCGGCCAGGAGCTTCAGTTGACCGCTGTCTTTTGCCTGCTTGAGATCAGGACACTGCTTTTCCAGTTTTTTCAGAACCTGGCGCCGGACTTTGCCGGAGGCAATAAAAAAGCAAATATCGCCGGCCGCCAGCCCATCCGCCAGAAAAGGCACCGCCAGCTTTGCCCTGCCCAGATCGGTTTCGTAGAAAGAGCAAAGATGACTGCCGTAATCGATGGCGACGCCGCCGATATGAGCCTGTACCGGAGCCGCCGCATCTGCTGTTTGCGAAGCGCGCGAGTTATGCTGGTCACTGCCGGCAAGCTGCACCCTGACACCCTGCTGTTCGGGAAAGGCGAGCAGATCGCCGCGGCGAAAACGGCGCTCGCGCCGGGCGCCGATACGCAAACAGGCCAGCCGGCCCGAATCGGTCCAGCGCCTCAGCGAGACTTCGCTTACGTTTAACAGGCGTGCCGCCTGCTTGATTGTCAGCAGCGCATCGTCGTCGTCGGGTGGTTGATCAGCCATCGGTGTCTGTCCAATAATGATGGATGCATCAAGACAATAGTGATGGATGCATCAAGACAGGGATTCTTCCTGTTCGCGACGCAGTATTACTAAAAAATACCCCTTTTCCAAGTAAAACTTCTTTTTTCTAGGGGAGCAAGATGCAGGACTGGTTAATCAAACTAACCGAGTCGGCTGCTATAAAATGAGCAATTCAGGCTGCAAAAGCAGAAAATATCCGTCTCCGGCCCGATTTTACAGAGCAGCCAACCAGTATCATTGGTCGGCTGCTACGCAGTGTAATCGTTAAAATTTGCTCTGTTCGCGTATGGTTACATGTTTTTTACACACTCGGACCACCCATCGCAACGTGAAAACCAAACCAGAATCCTGTCTTGGTGGTTGTAAACAGATACGAGAATCGTGTTAGTCTATACTAGTCATAATAATACTTTATTGGTCTTAATTTACCTCTCAAAGAATTAACGTGACATTTTCGATGTGATTTAGTTACATTTATAACGTGAGGTTATTTATATATTAGATTTGTATATATTTATACTTTCTGTTGGTTGGTATTTGTTAGTTAGTTGTTCGGTGGCGGAGCCAGGGCAATCACACCAGGCCCCGCAAACCGGAACATAGAACGCCAGCCGACCAAGCCGACCAGGGAAGCAGCGCAGCCGATGCCGCTGGCCCGGGTCTTTAACAATTCCCTAAACAGGGAGGGGGGCGTAATGAAAAGGAAATTTGGTACCAAGGCAATTCTTATATTCGCGACAAGCGTCATGGGGGGAACCGCCGCACAGGCGGGACCGAGCGGGTCAGAAATGGATATGGGCCTGATGCCGGCCTCGGGCGGCATGGAAGGCGTGGGCATCGTTCGACCACAGGACAATGTGGCCATGGTTTTTGGCAACCCGGCCAGCCTGACCCAGCTAAAAGGAATATTCGGCGCTACATTCGGCGGCTCTTACGTCAGCCCGAATTTGAAACTTAACGGCACCGCCACGATCGGTCCTGACTTTGCCACCGGAGGCCTTCTCGGCGGCCCGGTGAATGGTCACTCGAGACTTGGCGATCTGGCCATGCCGCACGCGGCAATCGTCCAGCGCTATAACGAAAAACTTGTTATGGGCATGGGCATTACCGGCGTATCCGGTCTGGGTTCCGACTGGCGAAATGTGGCGAACGTTGGCCTGATCGCTGATCTGAAGCTGTTTGGCGCCGGTATGTCTGTGGGTTACAAAGTAAACGACAAGCTGTCTCTTGGCGGCACCTTTGTTCTCGGGATTGGTTCTTTCCAGGTTGGCACGCTGAATAATACGGCGTCGGTCAACAATTTCGGCATCAGCGGCACCCTCGGATTTACCTATGACATGGGTATGTTCCAGCTTGGCGGCACTTATAAGTCAAAAATGAAAGTAACATACGACAAGGTTGTTCAGGTCGACGCGGCCGGCACGCTGGCTGATTTCACCCTGACCCAGCCCACCGATATAACGGTGGGTGTCGCATCAACCGACAAATTTAACTCCAATATGCTGATTGAGGTCGATTTCCGCTGGAAAAACTATTCCAAAGCGAACGGATATCAGGATTTCTGGCGCAATCAGTGGAAAATCGCCGGTGGCATTTCCTACAAGATAAGCGAAAAAACTACGCTGCGCGGCGGATACAGCTTTGCACGGGGCATCGCCAAGAACCTGAACGGCACGGAAGGCAATCTCGGCGAGCTCACCCAGTTGTTTTTCCCGGGTGCTCCTGATGTCGGACTTGGCCCGGATGTGGCACCCGTTTTCGCCGACATCATCCAGCTTGCGCAAGCCAGCATCGCCAATGGGCTCTGGAAACAGGGTATTTCGGCCGGCATGGGTTATCAGGTTTTTCCCAACCTGAGGGCGGACGTCAATATCCAGTATTCCTTCGACGGGAAGGCGAACCTGGTGTCGCCCATCCCCGGCAGTCCGCAGAATCTCAATGTAAACGGTACGCTCCTCAGCTTTGGCATGGGATTCAGCTGGAGCTTCTGACCGGGAAATCGGTTTGACTGGCGGGCGTGCCGTTCACCAGCGGACGGCACTGCTCGCGCGTCGAACATACTCTCAGATTTAGGATCAAAGACAATGACTCTGATAATGGAAAATCTCGACGCCGTTCTTTATGGCCTGGGGCTGTTTACGGTATTGGCGATATTCATGCCATACTCACCGTTGATGATCGATCTGTTGATGCTGCCGCGCGATTTCCAGGTCGCCATTTACCGGCATCGCTTCAAACTCTGGCCCATCATCTGGCTATGCACCCTTGTGCTGCTGGCGCGCAGCATTAACGGCGTGGCCGAACCGGAGGGATGGTCGGCACCCATCATCGGCTTTATTCAAACCCTGACAGGCGCCTGGTCGCCGGGTCTGGTGGGCACCGGCGATGCCGCTTGGCTGTCAATAACCGTAATCACCTTCCTGGTGATGGCGATGATGTTCTGGACCGGCTATGTGCCTTACGTCATGACCCCGCCCAAGAACCCGCGGTTACTGGACATCGCAGACGCAGACAAGCTGATCGCCGATGAAGACATGGTTCTGGGCGTCGTCAACGGTGGCGAGACCCATGCCTATCCCCGTGATTTCATCGCTCGGCCTCATTTTTTCAACGATACCGTGGGTGGCACGCCGATGACCATCTCCTACTGCATCCTGTGTAACAGCGGCATGGCCTTCATATCCGAAATGAAGGGCAAGCCGATGGACCTCAAATGCGTAACCGCCTTCAACAACAACATCATCTACCGGGATCCGGCGACCGAGAACTACATCCAGCAATTGGATGGCACTGTCTTTCACGGGCCCGACAAGGGTACCGCGCTGAAGCCCCATCCGGTGGTTCAGGCCCGTTGGGGCGCCTGGAAGGCGCTGCATCCCGAGACCAAGCTGTATTACGCGCCCGCCGCCACGATCCGCGACAAGATAGTGGGGCTGATGCTGGAGATGATGATTCCGATCCGGAAATTGTCCAAGCGCAAGAAACCGTGGCATCGCATCCGCGGCAAGCTGGATACCAGGCTGCCGGCCATGAGCTATGTCTACGCGGTCGAACAGAACGGCGAACGCGCGAGCTATGCCGAGGATGACCTGAAGACCAGCCCGGTGGTCAACGATACTGTCGGCGGCACTGATATCGTCGTTTTGTACGACAGCGAGCATGATTTTGGCGACGTTTTTTCGCGCAAAGTCGGCGGCCAGACGCTGACCTTTACTGCGGCCGCCGGGCCCGGCGGCGTCGTTGCCAAGGACAATGAGACGGGCAGTTCCTGGAGCGTCATCGGCAAGGCCGTGGAAGGCAAACTTGCTGGCCAGTCATTGACTGCGGTGCCGCATTACAACAAGTTGTTCTGGTTCAGCTGGCCGTTGTTCAAGCCGGACACCCGATTAGGCGCCGCAAGCTAACCCGCGCTTTTGCATTTCTCCGCCATCCAGTATGCTTCCGGGTCCGTTTAATCCATGACCCGGGCATGCCGGATGCTTATCCAGCATGCGGCATCGGGCCGAAATCAGAAAGTAGTGCAGATCAAACGATGACCGATGAGATGAAAAGCCAGACGCTGCCCAGCGATATCGAGATTGCCCAGGCGGCCAGCATGCGACCGATTGCCGAGGTGGCGGCCGACAAGCTGGGCATACCCTTGGGTGCGCTGGAGCCCTACGGCCATTACAAGGCCAAGATTTCTCTGGATTACGTGAACGGTCTGCCCGCGCAGGACGGCGCCAAGCTGATCCTGGTCACCGCCATGACGCCGACCCCGGCGGGCGAGGGCAAGACCACCACCACGGTGGGTCTGGGTGACGCCTTGAACCGTATCGGGAAGAAAGCCCTGATCTGCATCCGCGAACCTTCGTTGGGGCCCTGCTTCGGCATGAAGGGGGGCGCCGCCGGCGGCGGCATGGCCCAGGTGGTGCCCATGGAAGACATCAACCTGCATTTCACCGGCGATTTCCACGCCATCGGCGCCGCCAACAACCTGCTGGCCGCGCTTGTCGATAACCATATCTATTGGGACAACGAGCTGGAGATGGACGCGCGGCGGGTGACCTGGCGGCGGGTGGTCGACATGAACGACCGGGCGCTGCGCCAGATCACCAATTCCCTCGGCGGCATCGCCAACGGCTTTCCCCGTTCGGACGGCTTCGATATCACCGTGGCCTCGGAGGTCATGGCCATTTTCTGCCTGGCTGACGGGATTGCCGACCTGCAAAAGCGCCTCGGCAACATAATTGTTGGCTATACCCGCGCCCGCGCGCCGGTCTATGCGCGTGATTTGAAAGCCCAGGGGCCGATGACCGCGCTGCTGAAAGACGCCCTCGCCCCCAATCTCGTGCAGACGCTGGAGAACAACCCGGCGCTGGTGCATGGCGGGCCGTTCGCCAATATCGCGCACGGCTGCAATTCGCTGATCTCCACCAAGGCCGCCCTGCGCATGGCCGATTATGTAATCACCGAAGCGGGCTTTGGCGCCGACCTGGGGGCCGAGAAATTCTTCAACATCAAATGCCGCAAGGGGGGGCTTATCCCTGACGCGGCGGTGATTGTAGCAACAATAAGAGCGCTGAAAATGCACGGCGGCGTGGAGAAACACGACCTGGCCAAGCCTGACGCGCAAGCGGTGGAAAAGGGTTTCATCAATCTCGCCCGCCATGTGGAGAATATTCGCGGCTTCGGCCTCGATTGCGTGGTCGCCATCAACCGCTTCACCGACGACAGCGACAAGGAGGTCGACATCCTCCGCCAGCAATGCGCCGCGCTGGGGGTGGAGGCCATTACCTGCACCCACTGGGCGGACGGCGGCGCCGGGGCCGAGGAGCTGGCGAAAAAGGTGGTGGCGCTGGCCGACAAGGACCGCCGCGCCGACTTCAAGCTCTCGTACGATGACGACATGCCGCTGTGGGACAAGGTGCGCACCGTGGCACAGCGCATTTACGGCGCCCAGGGCATCATCGCCGACAAGAAGGTGCGCAACCAGATCAAGTTCCTGCAGGCCGACGGCTATGGCAATTTCCCGATCTGCATCGCCAAGACGCAATATTCCTTCTCCACCGACCCCGACCTGAAGGGCGCGCCGTCAAACCACGTGGTGCCGATCCGCGAGGTGCGGCTGTCAAACGGCGCCGAGTTCCTGGTGGTGGTGTGCGGTGACATCATGACCATGCCCGGCCTGCCCCGCCACCCCTCGGCCCACAACATCAAGGTCGATGCAGAGGGCAAGATTACCGGGCTGTTTTAGGGGTGTGGACAGAGAGATGGAAAATGGCAACGAAGGAGCAACTGCTCACAGGTTTGTTAAAAGAGAGGAAAAACCTTTATTGAGAAGATCGAATTGATGAAGTATGTATAGTACTGATGAAGTATGTATAATAAAGAGTATGTTTGAAATTGGGCCAACGCCTGCAGGATATACAACGAAATTGCGGTCGCCGCCAGAGAGACACAGGTCCCTCTGCTGCGATGTAACCAGAGAGAATAGACGGAACCGGAGGGTCACATGGCTTCCATCGAAGAAATTTTTGAAAAGCTGAACGACGCTATCCTTTGGGGTGAGGAAGAGGATGCGGCAGAACTCGCGCAGACGGCGCTTGATGCCGGTGCCGCTCCCAAGGCGGTTATCAAGGACGGCATGTCGCCCGGCGTGCAGGAGGCGGGGGAAAAATTTAACGAAGGCGAATTTTTTCTGCCTGAGCTGATGCTGGCGGGCGAAGCCATGAAGGCAGGCATTGCTATTGTCATGCCGGTCTTGCTGGCTCTCGCCGACGAAGAAGGGAGCGAATCCGCGGGCAGAATCATGATGGGAACGGTTGAAGGCGACGTCCACGACATCGGCAAGAATATCTGTATGGCGATGCTCACGGCGGAAGGTTTCGAGACCATCGACCTGGGTGTCGATAACGAACTGGATGATATCGTCGAAGCGGTGAGGAAGGAAAAGCCGGATATCCTGGGGCTCGGGTCCTACATGACCACGACCATGGTCAATATAGCGCCTGCCTTTGAAAGGCTTAGAGCCGAGGGGCTGACCAACGGAATGGTGATTCTGTCCGGTGGAGTGGCGGTCAATCGTCGCTGGTCCAAAGACGTGGCACAGGCCAACGGATATGGCGACGACGCTTGGGAATTGATTCGCCTGTGCAAGGAGATCATGGCACATCCGGTTGAAGACCGTATCGAGGCGGCCGAGAAATTCGCCTTTAGCGATATGGCTTTCGAACACAATTAGGTCTGCGTACATCACATCCCGCCGCTCCCCGCGGCAGGAACAGGTCACTGCAAATATTCCAAGGGCCACATGCCGATGCCGGCCGCCGGAACAAATATTGGGGGAGAAAAATGTCAACTTACGAAGAACGGATGTCACTCGTCGAAAAGATCAAGGACCACGAAGACTGGTCGGACCCGCTGGCGGGCTGGCCCTCACCCGAAGAACAGGGGGGCATGATGATGTCCATGGTTCAGGGGGCGGTGGAAAAGTGCGATTCAGGGGCCGAACTGAGCAGGATGGAGCGGACGCTTCTGGTCGGATCGCAAAACACGCCGGACCGTATCCCCACCTACTCTTTCTTTACCGATGGTCCGGCCAATCTGTATGGCTATACCTGCCGCCAGGTCGAGCGCGATCCGAAGCTGCACGCCGAGGTCGTCGAACGCTGGACCGAGGAATTCGGCTTCGAGGCCCTGGGCGAAGGCATTGACAGTATGAATTCCGAGATCGAGGCCATGGGCCTGATCAAGATGAAACTGCCCGAAAATGTGCCGGGCGACGTTAAAATCCGGCATTTTGACGACATGAGCGATGAGGAGGTGCTGGACACCTGGGAAGAGGCTGCGGATATATTCAATCCGTTCACTGACGGGCGGCTTCCCCGCAGGATAGAACTGTACGGCCATCTCGTCGAGCGGCTCACCAAACAGCGCGGCTGGCCAGTTCTGGCGGCGCCCAGCGCCACTTTTGCTCAGACGGTGAATGCCCTGGGTTTCAAGCGCGCGGTCCAATGGATGCGCCGCAAACCAGAAAATTTCCACCGCGCCATCTCGGCCCAGCTAAAGGCCAACAAGAAATGGTACAGGGCTTTAAAATCCCTGGAGGTCACTTTCTTCATCTCGATCGACGCCTGGAACGCGGTGCCCAATTTCCGGCCTGAACAGCTCTATACCTTCGAGAAGCCTTATGTCGGGCCACTGATCGAATCGGTGGCGCCCTCCCCGGTCATCTATTTTTACTGGGGCCTGGCGCCCACGGGCGACGGTAATATTCCGGGCGTCAACACCAACTGGATCGAATTCCTGGAGAAGAGCGCCGAGACCGGCACTTTCGTTCTGACCAACCTGGCACCCGACTATTACACGGCGCCGTCCAACGACCTGAAGAAGTTCCGCGAAACAGCCCAGCGCCTGGGCAAGAGCTATATGGTCGGTGCCAAGGACGAGGTGCTGTTGTCCGGCACCCCGCAGGAAGTCCGCGCCGAGATTCGCCGGATAATCCGCGATCTCTATCCCTGCGACAAGGGCTGTATCATCGTGCCCAACATGATCCCGATGGGCACGCCGAAGGAGAATATTCACGCCTGGGTACAGGCGCTGAAGGATTACGGCAAATATCCCATCGACCTGGAGAAGATCGAGCACGACATCAAGGCCGAGGAAGGCTGAGCAGGAACCAAACGAAAGAGCAGTGTGAGACAACAGTATCATGTGGATTTTTGAAGCGGAACAACACGCCTATGACATCGGCGGGGTGATGATCGGTGGCCAGCCGGGTGAATATCCGACAGCGCTCTGCGCGTCGATCTTTTATATGGGTGATAAGCTGATCCTCGACGAGATGGCCGGCGAGTTCGACAAGGAAAAGGCCTATGAGGTCGTCGAGGCCATGCGCGCCGAATGCGAGAAGGCCGGCGTTCCGCTGATCATCGATATGATCGGAGGCAGCCCCGCGGCCATGGCCAACTATGTCGAATGGATAGAACCGACCGGCCTGCCCTTCTTCGTCGATGGCACCACGCCTCCGGTTCGTCTGGCCGGCGCCCGCAAGGCTGTTGAACTGGGCATCGGAAACCGCTGTCTCTACAACTCTATCGGGCCGGAGACAAAGCAGAAAGAGATCGATGCGGTCAGGGAACTTTCGAAGGACGTGCCGACCTGCATTGCCATGACCCACAATTCCAAAAACCCCACCTTCCAGGGCAAATTCGACATCGCCGACGAAATACTCGAGATCTGCGACAAGGCGGGCTTTACCCAGTTCATTTTCGACACCGCGGTGCTCGACCTGGTCGAGCCCGGCCCCTGCGCCAAGGCCTCATGGATGTTGAAGAATAAATACGGTTATCCGGCGGGCTGTTCGCCGACGCATATGATCAATGACCGCTGGATGTTCGGTCGCAAGAAATTCGGCAAGCTGGGCTATACATGCACCAAGACCAGCCTGGCCACATCCATCATCATGATGGGCTGCGACTATTTTATGTATGGAGTCAAACAGCTCGAGATCGTGCCCTCGATGGCCATGGTCGATTCGGTGGTCGCTTATACCCAGCGCCAGCAGAAGATCCGGCCGAAGGTCAAGACGACACCGCTCGGCCAGTTGATG
>JACZSK010000029.1 GCA_022574255.1 Pseudomonadota bacterium | reverse complement strand
CTTTGAAATTGCCGCGTTACTCCGAGAGCAAAGCGGGGTCGCGGGTTCGCAATGAAAAGGGTGGTGATCCCGACAGGATTTGAACCTGTGACCCCCAGATTAGGAATCTGGTGCTCTATCCGACTGAGCTACGGGACCTTGTTAAAGTTGGCTTAAGTGCTTGTTTTTAATAATTTATTTACCTTGATTGCAAAACACAAAAACAACACATCGAAAATATGATCGCTAACCCGTTATGGAACAATGCAAAAAACCCAATAATTGAGCTACGGGACCATGCGTCTGCCGCGAAAGCTCTACCACAAAGGCCTGAACCGAGGCCATTTGATTTTGGCGCGGCATAACGCCGGTGCGGGTTAATTCTTGACGCGGCGTGACCCGCGTGACCTCTCCGCAGGGCTGATGTAGGCTGCCGGCATGGGCAATCGGGGCAGTTCTTTCCTATTGGGTCTGGTGCTGGCGGTGGTGTTTGCCGGTTTCGCCGGTGCCGTCGACCCTGCTGGAGGCGACCAGCCGCCACCACTGCCGCCGGGTTTGCGAGGCCTGGATACTGGCCATGTGGACACAGCCATAGACGGCCAGACCCTGCGGCTGTCGGACGGGCGCGCGGTGCGGCTGGCGGGTATAATGGCGCCCCGGCCGCCACTGGGTTGGCAGGCCGGCAAGCGCTGGCGGCGCAGCGTCGAGGCAGCCGACGCCCTCGGTGCGATGGCGGCGGACAGGGAAATATTGTTGTATGGGCGGGGAAAGGCGCTCGGCGTCGACCGCCATGACCGCCTGCTGGCCCAGGTGACGCGGGATGACGGGCTATGGCTGCAGGGGGCGCTGCTTGCCGCCGGGCTGGTACGGGTTCACACGGCAGCCGCGGACGCGGAAATCGCCACTGCTCTCTATGCCGCCGAGCACACCGCCCGCCTCGCCGGGCGCGGCATCTGGGCCGACCCCTATTATGAAGTGCGCTGCGCCAGCGAAATGGACAATGCCACGGACGCCGTGCGTGTGGTGCAGGGGCGGATACTGGCGGTGGCGGATATCAATGGCGCGCTTTACCTGAATTTCGGTGCCGACTGGCGGCGTGATTTCACCATTCGCGTGGAAAGGCGCGACCGCCGCCGGCTTGGCTGGCGCGAAAAGCCACTGATGCTGGAAGGCGCGGAACTGGAAGGTGCGCTGGTGGAGGTGCGTGGCTGGGTCTATTGGTTCAACGGTCCGGCCATGGACCTGGACCACGGTGCGCGGCTGCGCCTGTTGGCCGAGGGTTCGCCGCTGGCCATTCCCGCCTGTCACCAGGGTAGGGCCCGCCTGTTACCAGAGTAGGGCCCGCCTGTTACCAGAGTAGGGCCCGCCTGTTACCAGAGTAGGGATTGTGACCGGGCGCAGGGGTTGCAGCCCTTTCAGGCCCGGGCACCAGGCGGCCTTGGGGCGGCCGTCAGTTTACACCCCGATAGCGAGTCCGGCGGCGATGGGGTCACCCACCAGGTTGGTAATGGCATCGCGCATTTTGCCAAGCGCGTGGCTCTCCAGCTGGCGCACGCGTTCCTTGCTGATTCCCAGCCGGGTGCCCAGCGCCGCCAGGGTCACGGTCTTCTCGGTCAGGCAACGCTCGCGAATGATAATTTCCTCGCGGTCCGTCAAGGCCTTCATGGCCTCGTTCAGAATGCGTTTGTGGGTCTGGTGGTCGCGTCTCTCGGCGACAATTTCGTCGGGGCCGGCGTCCTCCGAAGGCATCATTTCCTGCCATTCGCAGTTCGACTCAGCGGCCAGTGCCACGTTCAGGGAGCGGTCGGACTTGGAAAACCGCGCTTCCATGATCTCCACGTCCTTGACCCGCACCCTCAATGCGGTGGCGATTTCAGCTTTCTGGTCATTATTGAGCGGGCCATCGCTCTCGCGGGCAATTTTTGCGCGAAGCCAGCGCAGATTGAAGAACAGGGTCTTCTGGGCGGCAGTGGTGCCGGTTCTTACGATCGACCAGTTTCTCAGCACATAGTCCTGCATCGACGAACGAATCCACCATCCGGCGTAGGTCGAGAAACGGAAGCCCTTCTCGGGGTCGAAGCGGGCCGCTGCCTCCATCAGGCCGACCGCGCCTTCCTGCACCAGGTCGACAACCGGCAGGCCGTAATTTCTGAATTTATTGGCCAGTGAGATGACCAGCCTCAAATGAGAGCGAACGAGCTCGTCGATGGCGCCCTTGTCCCGATCGTCCCGCCAGCGTCTGGCAAGGTCAAATTCATGCTCTTTTTCGAGCATCGGCGCTTTCCTGGCTGCCTCATATAAATGACGGCTGCCGCGACTTAATTCGATTTTGGACGGGTAGGCCAATGTTACCTCCAGCGATGCCCCCACCGCGCTTCCGGGATCCGTACCAGAAATCAACCCAAGTGATAGGACAGGCCTTTAATTTCAGGCCGAAAAGAATCGAATCACTTCATCCATACCTATATACGACAATATTGGTCGTGTTTATTAATATTTTGTTAATTACGCTGATCGGGGGCGTTGAAGTGAAGGTGGCCCAGCCCTTGGGCGAGGGTGACCGGTTGGGTCAGGGAGCCGCTTCTATGACCTGAAGAACGGCGCCGGCGGGGTCCAGCGCGGCACCGACCAGTGGCCCGCCAAAGCCGCAACCGCTGTCCAGGGTTACCCTGAAATCCCTGTCCAGGGTCGGCCCCCGGCGCTTGTGGTCATAGCCGCGGACGACTTTCTTGAAGGCCTGGTAGGGGCGGTTTATGCGCTCGAAGGTCTCGTTGTCCCACCAGAAAATATCGCCTTGCATGGAAAGCGGCCGCGACGGATCGATGGATGCATGGACGAACAGTATGCCCCGGTCCGAGGTGTGCGCGGCGCGGCTCAGCGACGTCATCAACTCGAAATGGCCGGGGTTGGCCTGCATATTCTTGCGCAGCGCGCCCGCCCATTTGGTTATCGCCATGGTGCCTTCGCGGCATTTGCGCTCCCCCTCGGCGGAGCTGCCGCCATAGGCTTCCAGCGTTGCCTGTACGCCGTGGGTCATCATCCATTGCAGGGCCGACAGGGGGTCGCTGGCCATCTGCAGCTTCAAGAGCTTTGACCACATCTCCTCCTGCGCCCCGCGCAGATAAACCAGGTCTTCCGCCTCGGTTCCCGGAAGCATCAGGAGCTGGCGGCGAAAGCGCAAAATCTCGTCCATGGTCCCGGCGATGGCCGCCCCGTATCCCAGGTAATTGCCGAGATAGATTATGCGATCTCGACCCGGTTTGAAATTCTCGCCGATAACCCGATGCAGCGCCTTCAATTGCGACGCTTCGCCGTGGATTGAAGGAACGGCCCAGACGCGCTCGCCCGCGGGCAGCACGGCTATATAGCTGGGTTCGCTGGCATCACCATTGCCGGGTGAGGTGACGTTGGCGGAAATATCGCCGGAGCTGTCTGTTTTTCCGTCCGCTTTCCGGGACGGTAATTTCCGGTCGAAATTGGCGGTGGGATGGTTCATGGAAAACACTTAGCACGACCCGCCGGCGATATCCAAGAAGGCGTAGGTCACGGACTGGTAAACAGGGCAAAGGGCAGCGTCGCCAGATCGTAATATGAGTCCGTGGCCCTGGCTGCGGGCCGGCCATAAAAAAACCCGACACCTATAGTGCCGGGTTCTTTTCAATATTTTGCACGGCGTCCTGACCCTTTCAGGCGACCAGAACCTGCTCCAGTCTGTCGACCGCGGCGGCTTCGTCGATTTCTTCAACCGCCGCCAACTCGCGGGCCAGCCGGCTGAGCGCCGATTCATAAATCTGCCGCTCGCTGTACGACTGTTCGGGCTGATCCGAGCCGCGATGCAGGTCGCGCACCACTTCAGCGATCGAGATCAAATCTCCCGAATTGATCTTGGCCTCATATTCCTGGGCGCGGCGGCTCCACATGGTTCTTTTCACCCGGGCCTTGCCCTGCAGCGTGGTGAAAGCGCGGTCCAGGGTCGCCTGGCTCGACAATTTGCGCATCCCCGAAATCTCGGCCTTGTTGATGGGAACCCGCAGCGTCATCCGTTCTTTTTCAAAGCGGATAACATACAATTCCAGCGCGAAGCCGGACACGTCCTGCTTTTCGACGCCGGCAACGCGCCCGACACCGTGCTTGGGGTAAACAACATAGTCATCCACGGAAAATGGAAGCTTGGTTTTCTTTGCCATATGAGAGCTCTCGACCTTTTTTTGTTACGTTCGTCATCATGCCGAATGGTTTACCGCGAGCGCCGTCCGGAACCTGCCGGTTGGGCAGTAACCGTTCGCCTCCGTTTATTCGGTGATTATGCTCGCGGGAGGAATAAATCCTTGCCGTCGGTTCGTTTTTCCGTTGCCAAACGCACGAGTTTCACAGGAAGTATACCACAAAATCACTCCAAATGGTAGTTTAAGAGTAAAATGAGGCGAAACGGGGATGCGGAAGCTCATGGGCGAAGAAGAACGCAATAATAATGCGGAAAGAAGTTAAAAGCTGCCCGAATCAGCGATCCGGATTGTATGCGGAACATAGACGAACGCGGAATTCCTTGCAAAGAAGCAGCGCCCGTACTTCCAATCAGCTGCCGGTGCCCGGTTCTTTGCTGAAATACTTGTCCAGCTTGCCTTTTTGATCTTTGTAATCATCGGCGTCATCGGGGCTATCACCCTTGATGGTGATATTTGGCCAGACTTCCGAATATTTGGTGTTCAATTCAACCCACTTTTCCATACCGCTTTCGGTATCGGGCAGAATGGCCTCCGCCGGACATTCGGGCTCGCATACGCCGCAATCGATGCATTCGCTGGGGTTGATCAC
This sequence comes from Pseudomonadota bacterium, assembly GCA_022574255.1. Taxonomy (GTDB): domain Bacteria; phylum Pseudomonadota; class Alphaproteobacteria; order Sphingomonadales; family SMXR01; genus JACZSK01. The sequence continues at coordinate 24,282 of JACZSK010000029.1, read as the reverse complement.
CAGCATATTTACGCCCTCGTAGAAACAGTCGACGGGGCAGACCTCGATGCAGTCCATATATTTGCACTTGATGCAGTCTTCGGTCACGATATAGGTCACAGAGGTCTCCTTGCCTCGTCCGGGCCTCGTCCAGTCCGTTGGCTGCCGCTCTTGTGCGGCGACTTAGTTTAAGCCCGCCTTCGAAGATTCGGGCTTTTTATGCACAAAAGCGCCGGGGGCCACAAGCTTATTTCACATTACCGTCTGGCCTTCGAATCACGCCTGCGAGAGCACCGGTCAGGGCGCTATTCCCAGCCTCGCCAAAACGCGTTTACGGGCCTCGCCGCGGGCGCGGTCCGAGACATAAATCAGCCCGCCAACGCGACGCAGCAGGTTGGCCTCGTAGTCGTGCAGAATACCGTCGGCATAGGCCACTTCCCACAGCATTTCAATCAGCTCGATCCGCTCGTCCTCGTCGAACTCGTCTTTTATGGCGCGGGTAAAGCGGATCAGGTGATTGGCCTTGTCCTGAGCTTTGGCCGCCTCGGCCATCAACAGGTCGACCTCCTCTGCCTTCAGGCCAAAAGAACGCTCCGCGATACTGCGGATGACCGCCTCCTCCTTGGCGTCGATGGTGCCATCCTGGGCGGCTGCCTCGACCATCAGGGCGCAGGCCGCCAGTTCTCTTTTGCCGAAACCCTGGCCGGCAACAGCCTTGACCTCGTCGCTGTCGGGCGCGCTGTCCAGGGCCGCGAATATTGATTTGATCCGGTTCAGCATATTTCCTCGCGTCGTTATGTCTTGTTATTTTTTGTGGGCTGCAGGTTTGCACTTTTCGGGTCTCGACTGCAAGCGGCATGGTTCTTCTTCGCCTCGAAGACAATTGCATGCAGGGGCATTCTGCAGGGTTCGCCGAATTCTGCGGCCAGCGCTTCCGCCACGGCATTGGTGACCTCCTCGACCGAGGCAGTGCCGCGCTCCTTGACTTCTTCGACCACGGGGTTGCCGCAAACCAGGCCCTCGGCAAAGCGGGCGATCGAGGGTACTTCTTTTTCCAGCTTTAGTTCTTCGACCGCGATATCGCCGAACCCGGCCCCCCGCAGCGACGCTGCGATAGCCTCCTGGTCAAAATAATGGAAGGGCAGTTTGTAAAACTGTGGCGGGTCGGCATCGAAGAAGCCGGCGATGGCGTCATAAGCAACCCGGGCAAAGGGATTTTCTGCCATTTCGTCCCAGACACTCAGGATATAGGTGCCACCGGGCTGCAGAACGCGGTAGGCCTCGCGGTACGAGAGGTCCTTGTCGGGGAAGAACATGACGCCGAACTGGCAGACCAGGCAATCGAAGGCGCCATCGTCAAAGGGCAGGTCACAGGCATTGGCCATGTGGAAATCGATCTGCTCTCCGGGGGCAAATTTCTCCGCCGCCACCACCAGCATCGGCGCATTCAAATCGCTGGCGGTCAAGTGGGTATCGCCCGACAACGCGTCGCGCAGCCGGCGTGTGACGATGCCGGTGCCGGCGGCCATCTCCAGTACGTGCTCAGGGTTCAGTGCCGCAACCCTGGCGGCAATGTCGGCGGCGTAATCGGCGAATATGATGGGGCCCAGCCCTTGGTCGTAATTCTCCGGAATACCGCCTGTAAAAACCGAAAAACTGTCGTTCATAATCGTCCCTTCAGGTGATCGGTTTCGCGGCGCTGTTTCTTGGTTGGTCGCCCGCCGCCCGGTTCCCGCGCCGCCGGTGAGCGGCGCATCGCCCGTTCCTCGCGGGGCGGCGGAGGCGGGGAGAGGTCTTCGTACAACAACCGTGCCTCGGCTGCGGGTCCGCGTCTTCTGGCCAGCGCCAGAACCCGGAACACCTGCACCCGGTTGGCCTTTTGCAGGGTCAGCACATCGCCGGGAGCGACCATCAGGCTCGCCTTTCGGCTGGCGGCGCCGTTGACCCGAACCTTGCGGCCGCGGCATTGTCTGGCGGCCAGCGACCGGCTCTTGAATATGCGCGCATGCCACAGCCACTGGTCAATTCGTTGACCGGGGGTTCCGCTGCCGGTCGAGATTCGGGCTGCTCATCTGGCGCCCTGCTTCCGCCCCTTTTCCAGACTGGCCTTCAGGCCCTTGAGCACGGCAAAGGGTGAATTTTCGTCCAATGGCACTTCTTTGGGTGGCCGTTCTGTGACGCGAATGCGGTGCGCGCTGCGCCTGCGGTCGGGCTTGCTGCGGCGTGGCCCCTCGGCGCGCTTCTTGGGCCCGGTGGGTTTTTCACCAGCCTTGCCGCCCCTGCGGTCTGCCGGTTTGGCGGCGCGGCGCGGTCGGCTGGTTTTCTCCGGGCGCCAGCGAAAGAATATCTTCTCGACTTTTTCGCTAGAGGCTTCTTCAGCCTTGGCGTCCGCAGCTTCAGCCTTGGCGTCCGCAGCTTCAGCCTTGGCGTCGGCGACTTCAGTCTCTGGTCCGGCAGGTTCGGTTTTCTTGTCAACCGCCGCCTCGGCGGGCGTCTCGTCAAGCAGCGCGGGGGGCGGCGCATCAACCTGCCGCTTCTCGTGGGCATAGCCGATCATCCGCATCACGGCGATGAAATCCTCGCCCGCCAGGCCCACCAGCCCCATGATGTCCGGGTTGACTTCAAAGCCCTCTGCATTTTGGCCCAGCGGCCTCACCGCGTCGGCCAGCCTCTCGGCCATGTCCACGCGCACCGCCTTGTTCCCCGCCTTGCGGAAACCGGCGATGCGGTAAAAATCCTCGGGCACGTCCTTGTCCACGGGGCACCAGACCATGCCCGGCGTTGGCGCCTGCGGCAGGCTCGATAACCCTTCATAAATGGCCCACAGCATAAGCCGCAGCTCGGTGGCGGCGGGCTTCAGCACCCCGGGCATGAATACGGTGGAGGCGCCGATGCGAATGCGAAAGCGATGCAGCCCCTTGCGCGCCTCGGCGTCCACCTGCCTGAGCTCTGCGGCCACATCGCGGCGCGGCATAACCCCGAGATTTTCGACCAGGCGATAGGCAATGCCCCGCGCCAGCCCGCTCAGCTCCGCCGGGGCCGCCTTGGATTCCGGAGCCGCCTTGGCCTCGGGGGTCGGCGCGGGCTCGTCATCGGCTGTTTCCGTGGTACCTGCCTCTTTCTCCGGCTCTTTCTCCGGCTTCTTTGTTGCCCCCTTTGCCGGTTCTTTACCTGGTTCTCTGGCCAGTTCCCGGGCCAGCGCGTCCAATGGCCCCAGTTGTCCGGCCAGCCGGTCTTCCAGCCATTTGCGCGCGCGGGCCAAAACCATGGCCGCGGCGTCGCCTTCAAGCATGCTGTTGCTCAGCAATTTGATGCGCGGCCTCAGAAGGCTCTCACCTTTCAGCATCGAAGCGAAATCAACGCCCTTCCATGTCAGCTTCGGCGCCGCCAGGTTTGTCCCGACAGCGATGGCGATATCGCCTTCATCGGCAGTGGTAAAGGCTTTGGCGCGGGCCTCGATCTCGCGTTTCACGGCGCGCTCGGCGGCGTTTTTCAGGCTGCGCTGGTCGTCGCGTCCCGCATTGCTGTCGGGCAGGAACGCAAAGCCCTGCAATTGACCCAGCGCATGGCCCTCGACGCTGACGCTGCCGTCTTTATCGATATCAACCAACAGATCACCCTTCTGTTTCAGCGCCCGCATCAACACCGCCGTGCGGCGGTCGACAAAGCGCTGCATCAGGCCCTCGTGCAACGCGTCTGAAAGCTTGTCCTCGATGGCGCGGGTCACTTCTATCCAGTGCCGGGAATCTTCCAGCCAACTGGAGCGGTGCGCCACATAGGTCCAGATGCGGATACCCGCAATCCTTGCGGCAAGGGTATCTATGTCCCCCTGTATATTGTCAAGATGGCTGACCTGCGCCGCCATCCATTCCGGGGGAATTTCGCCCGCGCCGGCCATGCGAAAGCCATACAACTTTGCTGCCAGCCGCACATGATTGCCCATCGATATTTTGCGGAAGTCGGGCAATTGCGACACTTCCCACAGCCGCTGCACGCCCTCGGGGCTGGTTGCCAGAGCAAGGGTTTCCGCTTCGCCAGTCAACGCCCTGAGGACGCCCAGGTCGGTGGCCTCGCCCGCCCGGGTCAGGCCATCCCGGGTCGCCGGCGCCTCCAGGCTCTTGATCAACGCCGCCGGCGTGCGGTAGTCCAGCCGCGCGTTGCGCCACATCAGCACCTTCAGCGGCTGGAAGTTGTGCTCTTCAATGCGGGTGATGATCCGGGGGTCAATTCCGTAGGCCGTCCCGTTCACCCCGTTTCTGGCTCCGCTACTGGCAGGTGCTCCCCCCGATAACGTCGAGAAGGTGCCGTCATTCATATGCCGCCCGGCGCGCCCGGCGATTTGCGCCAGCTCCGCCGCGGAGAGGTCGCGGTGGCGCCGCCCGTCGAACTTGCGCAGATCGGCGAACACCACATGGTCGATGTCCATGTTCAGACCCATGCCGATGGCGTCGGTGGCGACCAGGTAATCGACTTCGCCCGACTGGTACAGCGCCACCTGGGCGTTGCGGGTGCGCGGGCTCAGCGCCCCCATGACAATGGCACAGCCGCCGCGCCGGCGGCGCAGCAGCTCCGCCGCCGCATAGACATTTTCCGCACTGAACGCAACCAGCGCCGAGCGCCGGGGCAGCCGCGACAGTTTCTTGGGCGCGGAATATCTGAGCTGCGAGAAGCGCGGGCGCTCGATAATCTTGATGCCGGGCAGCAGGCGGCGCAGCAACGGGCGGATGGTATCGGCGCCCATGAACATGGTCTCGTCGCTGCCCCGGGCGTGCAGCAGCCGGTTGGTGAAAACATGGCCGCGCTGATCGTCGGCGCACATCTGAATCTCGTCGATGGCGAGAAAACCGACGGATTTGTCCAGCGGCATGGCTTCAACGGTGCAGATAAAATAGGCGGGGTTGGCGGGCATGATCTTTTCTTCGCCGGTGACCAGCGCCACCCGGGTCTTGCCCTTGATCGCCACAACCCGGTCATAGACCTCGCGCGCCAGCAGGCGCAGGGGAAAGCCGATCATACCGCTGGCATGGCCCAGCATGCGCTCGACAGCGTAATGGGTCTTGCCGGTGTTGGTGGGGCCAAGGACGGCGATAAGCGCGCCGTCGTGGCTGTCAGGGGCGTCGATCATAAGACGGTCAGAATTGTGCCTTTCCCCCGGTTAGGCAAGCACCAATCCGGGGGTCAGGGCGCAAACAGATCGAAGAGCTTTACATTCAGTCGGTGAACAGGCTGATCTGCAGGCCGACGCCGGTGTCCGGGCTGCCATCGGTCAGGCCGATCACGCCGTACAGATTCACCGACCAGTTGCTGCCCGATTTGATCACCGCGTAAGGCACGACCTCCAGTCGTTCGCTGGAGAAATCCGAGGATTTTTCACGGTAATCGACGACCACTCCACCTGAAAAACTGGATGAGAATTTGTAACCCAGCCCGGCGGAGGCATAGATGGTGTTGTTCAGGTCAAACCCCGCCGGGTCACCAGCGATGCGATAGCCGATGGTGCCGAAGGGCGTTACATTACCGAAAGACTGGAAGACATCGGCCTGGACGAAATAATCGGTTTTGCCGGTGCCCAGTCCCTTGTTCTCGTTGGCCGTGGGCAGCTTGATCTTGCCGGTAATCTCAAGATAAGGCATGTTGCCGGAAGACGGCGCGAACAGGTAACTGGCCTGCAGCACCACGTCGCCCATGCCGGACGAACTGGTCACTGCGTTGGGGTCGCCGGGGCCAATGATAACTGGTCCGTCGGGTCCGCCGGTCACCCCGCCGGGGCCCTCTATGTTGATGTAGGGCAGGGTAACTTTAACCCGCCAGGTGGCTGTTTCATATTGCACTGACAGTGGCAGATAGAGGATTTTGGTATCCAGCGTCCCGCCGTAGGCGCCGCTGGAATAATCCACCCCTGTGGAGACTTTCAGGCGTTCGTAACCGCCCTCATCAGCCGCCGGAGTTTCGTTTTCCGCCATTGCCGACGCGGTGAAAAGCAGTCCCCCTACAGCAAGAGAGACGGCAAAAAAAGATGCGAGCCCCCTGGGGGCCCGCACCGAATTCAGACAAGCAGCCTGTACGAATTGAGAAATCACTGTGATTGTTTTCCCATTCTGATTTTTTGTTCTGTTCAGCTACACGGGTGTGGCGTCTCTGATGCTAATCAGCCACCCGGCCTGCCGGGATTATCGGGGCGGCCCGGTGTGTCGGGGCGGCTGGCGAAATCGGGCCGGGCCTCCGGACGAGCCGGTGTATCAGGGCGTCCGGCAGTCTCAGGCCGTTCACCGGGTCTGGCGTTCTCGTTGGCTGCCAGCACGGCGTCGCGAATGGCCTGGGCGGCCGCGGCCTTGGCCTCGCCACCTTCGGCTTCGTGCAACGCGTCGAGGGCGCCGCCCTCTTCATGCAGCGCGGCGCCAACGGCACCCTGGGGATCGGCTTCGCCGTCCTCATCGTCTTCGTCTTCCTGGGCCATGGCTGTGCTGCTCAGGAGCAGTGCGCTCGCCGATGCCAGGATCAGGCCTTTCAGCCCGCCGGAAATTACAGGTTTAAACATGCTTCTCCCTCCTCCATCTGTGCGCGACCTTTGCCAGCCGCTCAGTCGGCGCATAGTCTGGCGCAATTAAGGCGAAATTAGGGGTTTAAATGGTTAATTCATGGTTAACCAATGCCGGCGCTGGAGGCCCGGAAAGACGCTGAAATCAGCCTTGGGCGCTTGTGGGCACTTGACGCCGGGGCCCGGCTCACGTATATCCCCCGCCTGTCCCTGAGCGTTGCGATTTGGGGGCGAAATGAACCCAGGAATTCCTCAAGGACCAAGCAAATGTCCCGTGTCTGCGAACTGACCGGCAAGCGTGTAATGACCGGCAATAATGTGAGCCACGCCCACAACAAGACCCGGCGGCGCTTCCTGCCGAATTTGGTGAAGGCGACGCTGATGTCCGACGTGCTGGGACGCTCGGTCAGGTTCCGCATTTGCACTTCAGCGCTGCGCTCGGTCGAGCATAACGGCGGGCTGGACAATTTTCTGACCAAGGCCAAGGCGGCCAACCTGTCGCTGAACGCCCGGCGCATCAAGCGCCAGATCGAAAAGAAGAAGACTGCCACGGCAGCTTAGTCTTTTACCCCTCATTCGCCGGGCGCTCAATTTCCTTTGCGCCCGTTCCGCTCCTCGCTTCGCTCAAATGCTCACATGGCGCCGGGCTGAAGGCTCCTCCGTTCGCTTGGCTCTCCTCGCATTAGCTCGGGCGGCCCATTCTTGCGTTGACGCGCCTTGGCGGCCTTGCCTCAGCCCCTGAAAATAATCAGGGGCTTCGGATTATCTGGACTACCGCATGGGGATTCCTCGCGGCGTTTTTTGTGGCGTCACCCTCACCCTTCTTTGCCTTGGCACTCTCCCATCAAGGGAGAGGGAGTAAAAGCGCGTCAGCTCGGGCGTGCGGTCGCACTTGCCTCAGCCCCTGAAAATAATCAGGGGCTTCGGATTTTCAGGCCCCCATTTTTGTCTCTTGGCGGCTGACCCCTCAACTCGTCATTCGCCGACCCTTTTTGCGTGATGCGCCTTGGCGGCGCGTGACGAAGAGGGAGCAGTGGGTATGAGGCGCGGCATAAAAAAAGCCGCGCTCTGATGAGGCGGCGAGAGAGGCAGTTCGCGTTAAATCCGGCCAGCTAAGCTATGCCCCGGATATGTCCCAGAGGCAGCAAACGGATATGTCCCAGAGGCAGCAAACGGATATGCTCCAGACGCAGCAAACCCGTGGTTTCCATCCCCAACACTCCGGTCTTTCCTCACACATCCACTCCGGTTGCCCTCGGTCTCTGTGCTCGGTCCCTCCCTCGCGCCGCCACAATCCGGTTGCCCTTCTCATGGCCGGGGTTAGAAGCCCACGGGCCGCTCCACGATGGTTCAAACACTCGGCTCGTTCTACTTCCCGCTTCCACGCCCGTTGCCAGGCCCTTCCGCAGTTGGCTTCGCTTGCTCCGCTCGCCACCGCTTGATCACGAGAATGGCGGCGATTCCCGGAACTGCCAAATACTATCGTAAGCCGTTGAAAGTAACCGATTAGTTATCCCCGTTATCCACAGGGCGGTATTTTTTGCAAACGAATCGGGCGAATCGCCAGGGAAAAGACCAGGGGAAAAGATCAGAGCAGGGAAGGGTGGTCAGGCCCGTCGCTGCGTTTTCGCCCGGCGGGCCGTGGTGCTCTGGTCAAAGAGGTCGGCAAGCTGCTCAATGATGGCGCCGCCCAGGTCCTCGGCGTCGCTCAACGTCACTGCGTTCCGGTAATAGCGGGTCACGTCATGGCCGATACCAATGGCGATCAGTTCCACCGGCGAGCGGTTTTCAATCCATTCAATCACCTGCCTCAGGTGCTGCTCCAGGTAGCTGCCGGTATTCACCGACAGGGTGCTGTCGTCCACCGGCGCGCCGTCGGATATGACCATCAGGATGCGCCGGTCCTCGGGCCGGCCGATCAGCCGGTGGTGGGCCCACAACAGCGCCTCGCCGTCGATATTCTCTTTGAGCAGCCCCTCGCGCAGCATCAGGCCGAGATTCTTGCGGGCGCGGCGCCAGGGAGTGTCGGCGGTCTTGTAAATGATGTGGCGCAGGTCGTTGAGCCGCCCGGGCCCCTGTGGCTTGCCTTCGTTGAGCCATTTCTCGCGGCTCTCGCCGCCTTTCCAGGCGCGGGTGGTGAAACCCAGAATTTCGACGCGCACGCCGCAGCGCTCCAGGGTGCGGGCCAGAATGTCGGCTGAAATGGCGGCCACCGATATGGGCCGGCCGCGCATCGAGCCCGAATTGTCGATCAGCAGCGAGACCACGGTGTCGCGGAACTTCATCTCGCTTTCAACCTTGAAGGACAGGGGCTGCATGGGATTGGTGACAACCCTTGTGAGGCGTCCGCAATCCAGCACCCCTTCCTCCAGGTCAAACTCCCACGACCGGTTCTGCTGGGCCATCAGGCGGCGCTGCAGCCGGTTGGCCAGCCTGGTCACGGTGCCCTGCATATGGGTCATCTGCTGGTCCAGATGTTGCCTCAGCCGCGTCAGTTCCTCGGCGCTGCACAGGTCATCCGCCTCGCAAACCTCGTCGAAAGCGTTGGTGAAAACCTTGTAGAAAGGGGTGTTGGTCAGGTCCGGGTCCATGGCGTTGGGACGCCAGGGAATCATGCTTTCGGTGGCCTCGTCCGAGGCCATGCCGTCGGCGGCGTCGGACAGATCAGCGTCCATGCTCTCCTGGCCGTCGGCCTTGGCGTCGCCGGTCTCTGCTTCATCCTCGCTGGTGCCGTCGCCCTCGCTGTCGCCGCCTTCGCCCTCTTCCTGGTCGCTGTCGTCGCCTGGCGCCTGGTCGTCGCTGTCGGCGTCCTGAGACTCGTCGCCGGCCAGCTCGCTTTCCAGGTCGAGGTCGCCGAGAATGTCGCTGACAATGGTGGCGAAGTCGGACTGATTCCCCGCCGCCGCGGCCAGCCGGTCCAGGTCGCTGCCCGCTTTGCTCTCGATATGGCTGCGCACCAGGCCCAGTGCGGTCAGCGCGCTCTCTGGCGGCTTTACCCCGGTCATGCGCTCGCGCGCCAGAATGCCCAGCACCGCCGGCAGCGAGACTTCCTCTTCGGCGTTCGCCGTGTGGAGGCCAAGCTCGCGGCAGCGCAATTCCTGGATATGCGCCAAATTCTGTTTCACGCCCTTCATCTGCATGGCGCCCAGGCTCTCGACCCGGGCCAGCTCCAGCTGGTCGCAGACCGAGCGGGCCGACTGGCTCCGGGGTCTGCGGGCATCGTGCAGGCCGGCGTCGTGGAAGCGGCGCTTCAGCGCGAACGAATCGGCGTAACCGCGTATCCGGGTAATGTCGGCGCGGTCCAGCCGCCGCCCCGGCTCGGGCAGGCGCAAGCTATCGCTTGAATTTGTGCTGTCTCCGGCGGCGTCCCCGGAGATGTCCAGCGCGAATTCGATTTCCAGTTCGGAGTCTTCGGCGATGGCCCGGGTCGCCGCCGCGACCGCGCGCTTGAAATCGTCTCTCCGCCCGTCGTTGTTATCCTGCACCTGGGGGCCCCGCTATTCCTTCTCGCCGTAAGCGACCGATTCAGGCAGCTCCTCGCCCATGCAGCGCTGGTAATACTCAGCCACGATGGACCGCTCGGCTTCGTCACATTTGTTCAGGAAGGTCAGACGGAAGGCCAGGCCCAGGTCGCTGAAAATCTCTGAATTCTCGGCCCAGGTAATCACCGTGCGCGGCGACATGACGGTGGAAATCTCACCGCCCATGAAGCCGGCGCGGGTCAGGTCGGCCACCCGCACCATGTTCGAGATTGTTTTGCGGCCCTCGTCGGTGTCGAAAGACGGCTCCTTGGCCAGCACAATTCTCACCTCGGTGTCGTGGGGCAGGTAATTCAGCGTCGTGACTATATTCCAGCGGTCCATCTGGCCCTGGTTTATCTGCTGGGTGCCGTGGTACAGCCCGGTGGTGTCGCCCAGGCCCACGGTGTTGGCGGTGGCGAACAGGCGGAAGGCGGGATGCGGCTTGATGACCCGGCTCTGGTCGACCAGCGTCAGCCGGCCATTGGATTCCAGCACCCGCTGGATCACGAACATCACGTCCGGGCGTCCGGCATCATATTCGTCGAAAACCAGCGCCGTTGGCGATTGCAACGCCCAGGGCAATATACCTTCCTTGAATTCGGTAATCTGCTTGCCATCCTTCAGCACGATGGCATCCTTGCCGATCAGGTCGATGCGGCTGATATGGCTGTCCAGGTTGACGCGCACGCAGGGCCAGTTCAGCCGCGCCGCAACCTGTTCGATATGGGTCGATTTGCCGGTGCCGTGATAGCCCTGAATCATGCAGCGCCGGTTATGAGTGAAAGCGGCCAGGATAGACTGCGTGGTCTCCGGGTCGAAGACATAGGCTTCGTCCATGTCGGGGACATGTTCGCTGGGCTTTGAGAAGGCCGGCACCTCGAAGTCGCTGTCGAAGCCAAACACCTGCCGGGCATTGATGGTAATGTCGGGCAGGTTATCGTAATTCGCGGTTTGCGCTGTGGTCATTGCCATCGAATCAACCTTTAAAATAAGAATCGCCCGCCCCTGTACCCCTTGGAGTTTGGGCGCAGGGGCCTTTTAACAGTCCTGAAAGGCTTCAGACAAGCAATTATAGGCCTCAATCACCGCCCTTAGCCGTTTTCCGGATTCTGCATCACCGCCGTTCAGGTCCGGATGGTGCTGCTTGGCCAAGCGTTTGAAGCTGGTCTTGATATCGGCGACGCTGGCCTCTTCTTCAAGACCCAGCACCCGCAACGCCTCGAGATCGGCCATTGTAAGGGAGCGCTTGAAACCATCCGCGGCGCCATTTCTCGCGGCGCCATTCCTTCCCGCGCCGTTTCCCCGCCCGTCCCGCAACACTCCATGCGGGTCCGAGAAGGTGCCGCCGCCCGTCCAGGGGCCGCTGGCCCCTTGCGCAGCCCCCATGCCCGCTCCCATGCCCGCTCCCGTGCCCGGCTCGGAGATCGGCCATGTGGGACGGTGCCAACTGGCATCCTCATCGCGAAAATCATTGATTTCGTCTTCGTTCATGCCCTCGAAATAATCCCACTCGGCATTATATTCGCGCACATGCTGCAGGCAGAACCATGCGGAATCGTCTTCCCTGCCGTCCAGCCCGCCCTCCAGCATGCGCCTCAACGCATGGTCATCGGCCATGCCGCCTTTGCCGCCCGTCAGGTCATGAGGAAGGGGGGCACGAAAGGCGCCGGCGCTTTCGCAGCCGGGCCAGTCGCAGGGGCGATTAACGCCGTCTTCGACGCGGCCCTGGAATTTATCGCGGCTCGCCATCATATAAGTCTCTGCCCTGCCCGTTAATATCGGGTATCCATGAACGGAAACAAGCAGGAGGCATCAGCGCAATGGCCATGGCGGAAATCATCAAAAGCAAGCTCGAGGCGGCGCTGGCGCCTCAGGTTCTGGATATCGACGATCAATCGGAAAGGCACCGCGGCCACGCAGGCTACCGCGAGGGCGGCGAAAGCCACTTTCACCTGACAATTGTCTCGGACGCCTTTGCCGGGAAAAGCCGTATCGATCGCCAGCGCCTGGTTCACCGCGCCCTGGCCGAGGAGCTGAAAGAAAAAATTCACGCCCTGTCGATGAGCGTCAAGGCGCCCGGGGAATAAGACCCCGGGGAATTAGACCCCGGGGAATTAGACCAGGAGGGAATAGCCGGCAACAGGCAGGAAAAAGCCCGGCCGGTCGCCCGACTTTACGCCTCCGGTCGAATAACGATACGCGTGATCTGGTTTTTTTGCCGGGCGGCAATTTCAAACCCGAAGCCGAAGAAGGAGAAAGCATCGCCTACCGCGGGGATGGTCTCGGCTTCGTTAATCACCAGCCCGGCGATGGTTGTTGCCTCTTCGTCAGGCAGCTCCCAGTCGAAATGCCGGTTCAGGTCGCGGATCGTGGCGGTGCCGTCGACCAGGATTGACCCGTCTTCCTGGCGGGCGAAGCCGTCGGCCTCGAGATCGAACTCATCGGTTATCTCGCCGACGATCTCTTCCAGGATATCCTCCAGCGTCACCAGCCCCATCAGGGCGCCATATTCATCAACCACCAGGGCAAAATGATTGCGCCGGGCGAGAAAGGCGTTCAGCTGTTCGCGCAGGGTCGTGGTCTCGGGCACGAACCAGGGTTTGGCCATGATCGCCGGAATGTCCAGCGCCGGGGCATCAGCGGCGCCAGGCTCATCGGCAACGCCAGGCTCATCGGCAACGCCATTTTTATTGGCCTCGCCGGCGCCGCGCAGCACCGCCCTCAGCACGTCCTTGGCATGCAGTACCCCGATGATGTTATCCCTGTTGCCCTGCCACAGCGGCAGGCGCGTGAAGGGACTTTTCATCACCTGGGCGACGATTTCCCCGGCGCTCTGGTCGGCATCGATTATCATCATGCTCTTTCTGTGCACCATCACCTCGTCGAGCAACACCTCGTCCAGGTCAAGAATGGAATCCAGCATGTCGCGGTGGGATTTTCTCAATCCGCCCTCGGCGGCCTGCAGGTCAATGGTGCCGCGAATTTCCTCATGGGCTGAAAGCACCTGTTCGCCGGCGGCGATGTCGACGCCGAACAGCCGGAATATGCCGCGCACAATGGTCTGGACCAGGGCCACCACGGGGCCGAGAATCCTGACGAAAACGCCGATAATCGGCCCCACTGCCAGCGCCGTTTTATCGGGGTTTGTTATGGCATAGGTCTTGGGCATCACTTCGGCAAAGACCAGCACCAGCGCGGTCATCAGGATGGTGGCATAATAAACCCCGTCGTCGCCGAACCAGGCGATCAGCAGGCTGGTGGCCAGCGCCGAAGCCAGAATATTGACCAGGTTGTTGCCGAGAAGAATGCCGCCGATCAGCCGTTCGCGGTCCTCGATCAGCTTGGCCACGGTTTTGGCGCGCTTGCGGCCCTTTTCCGCCATGCGATGGATGCGCGCACGCGAGGCCGCGGTCAGCGCCGTCTCCGAGCCCGAAAAGAAGGCGGATAACACAAGCAGCGCCGCAATTGCTGCCAGGGTCAGGATCAGGGATGTGCTCATTGGGAGTCGGGTGGTTGTCCAAAGGGTGTCTGACAGGGAAGGACCGGCTATTCCAGGCCAGCTTCCAGAACCATTCTTACATCATCCATATCTACATCGTCACTGATGAAAGATTTTCCAATGCCTTTCGCCAGAATAAAGGTCAGCCGGCCGGCCTTTGCTTTCTTGTCCTGCTGCATATGGGCCAGCAATATGTCGAGTTTGAAAGATATGCCGCTGTCCGCCGGGCGCACCGGCAGGCCGGCGCTCCGGAGGTGATCCCGCACCCGCGCCACATCGGCCGCCGGGCAACGCCCAAGCCGCGCCGACAGCTCGAAGGCCAGCGTCATGCCAATGGCCACGGCCTCGCCGTGCAGCAATTCACCGCCATAGCCCGCCGCCGCCTCCAGCGCATGGGCAAACGTGTGGCCCAGGTTCAGTAGCGCGCGGCGCCCCTGCTCGCGCTCGTCTTCCGCCACAATGGCGGCTTTCGCCCGCACACATGCAGAGACCGCGTAACGGCGTGCTTGCGGGTTACCGGCCAGCAGACTGGCGCCATTTTCCTCCAGCCAGGCGAAAAATTCCGGCTTGTCGATGAGACCGTATTTTACCACCTCGGCGTATCCCGCACGCATTTCGCGCGGTGGCAGGCTGTCCAGCATTGCCGTATCAGCCAGAACCAGGCCCGGCTGATAGAAAGCGCCGACCAGGTTCTTGCCCTGCGGCATATCGATAGCGGTCTTGCCGCCGACGCTACTGTCAACTTGCGCCAAAAGTGTGGTTGGGATTTGTATCAGCCGGCAGCCGCGTTTCATCAGGCTGGCGGCCAGCCCGGCGACATCGCCGACCACCCCGCCGCCCAGCGCCACCACGCTGTCGCCGCGCTCCATGCCCGCATCCAGCAGCCAGCCAAGGATCCGCTCCAGCCCGGCGAAGGATTTGCTCGCTTCGCCCGGCGGCAGAATCATGCTGGTGGTCTCGGCCCCGGCGGCGGCCAGCGCCGCTTCAACGGTCGCCAGGTAGAGCGGTGCAATATTTTCGTCGGTAATTATTGCGGCGCGGCGCCCCAGCCCGATGTCTCCAAAGGGCGTGGGCAGGCCGAACAGGCCGGCGCCCACGACCACCCGGTAGCCGCGCGCGCCAAGGGCCACGTCAATGCTCTCGGGTGGCGGCGCGCTTTCAACCGCATTGCTGTCCATCAGGCTGCCCCGGATGCGGCGAGATCAGCCAGGGCCTCGAGAATATTATCGACGACCTCCTGGTGGGGCCCGATGCCGCTCTCTATCTGGATATCGGCCCCGGCGTATACCGGCCCGCGCTCGGCCAGCATTTTTGCCAGAATTTCACGCGGATCACCATTTCGCAGCAGCGGCCGCGTGTTCTTGCGGCTGGTGCGCTCGACCAGGGTGTCCAGGTTGGCGTTCAGCCAGACCGAGACACAATGGGTGCCCAGCAGGCCGCGAATTTCGGGGTCCAGGAAGGCCCCGCCGCCAGTCGCCAGCACGCAGGGCCCGGCGTTGACCAGGCGTTTGAAAACGCGGCGCTCTCCCTCGCGGAACGCGGCCTCGCCAAACTCCTCGAATATTTCCGCTACGCTGCGCCCGGCCGCCTTTTCAATCTCATGGTCGGCATCCACAAAAGACAGGTCGAGGCGCGCCGCGAGGCGCCGGCCAATGGTCGATTTGCCCGCTCCCATCATGCCGACCAGCGCGATGGGCCGGTCGATGAAGGGCTCTTCGGGGCCCGATGTGAATCCCTGTCTGCTCATAGCGCATCTTTGTATAACAACGACGGCTCACCCCCAAAGCGAATTTCTCGCCCGCCGCGAGCGGTAACCCAACTTCCGCCATAATAATGGTGACAATCAACCGCCCCGGGCAGGCTGCCTCCGCGAACCTGTCAAAGGGGTTGTGAAGCGAAGGGCAAAGACATTAGTGTATGCCAGATTTGCCGCCGGCGGCGCTGACCCTGGCAAAAAGACGGAAAATAATGAAGAAACTTCGCAATATTTTGATTTTAGGGGTGGTGGCGGCATTGGGTGTCGGCACAATCCTGCTGTTGACCATGGAAATTCCCGCCCCCAGTAAACCCGTGGAGCGCACGCTTTCCGATGACGATTTCCCCAGATAAAAAATTGCCGCGCGGAGAAGTTTTCCGCACCTTCTGGCTGACCGGACTGCTGCTGATTGGCGCCCTGGCGGTGTGGCCGGTCCGGGCCCAGGAAGTAGCCGAGGAAGCAGCCGGGGAAGCAGCCGGGGAAGCAGCCGGGGAAGCAGCCGGGGAAGCAGCGGACGATTATACGCAAATGCAGGAGGAGATGGCCGGTGAGGAATCGCCTGGTGATGCGGTTGCTGATCAGGCTGAAGACGGCACCGGCACGCGCACCCGCTATCTTGGCCCGCGAAATCTGGTGCGCGTAGAGCGCGATGCCGCCACCGGCAAGCCCCGCTCCATTACCCCCGGCCCCTATGTACCGCCGGGCAGCATAGCCAGCGCCGCGCGGGTCGAGGAAATGGCCGATGCCGAGCCGGCAGCCGGCGAGGACCAGAGCACCTCCGGGCCGCGCAGCCTGTTGGGCCTGGACCAGCCAGAGGTCGACGAGTTGCAGGATCTGGATCCCGCGGCAATTGGTGTTCTGGAACCGGGCAACGGCGGTCTTCCCGTTGATTTGTGGCGCGGCACCCGCCGCTCCACCCTGGAGGCGCTGATTCCGCAATTACCAGTGGGCGCGCCGTCACCGGCGATGGGCAAGCTGGTTCGCCAACTGCTTTTGTCAACGGTCGGGGTGCCAAAGGTCGGCAGTAATGGCGCCCCCGGCCTGGCCTTGCTGGAGGCGCGGCTGGAGCGCGTCGCGGCATCGGGCAATCTGCCGGCACTGCTCGAGATGCTGGAGCGCGTGGCGCCGCGCCATGAGACCCCGGTAATTCGCGACATTCGCGCCGACGCATATCTGATGGACAGCGACATTCTCGGCGCCTGCGCGGTGGCGCGCGAGGCCAGAGGCGATGAGGGCGCGGTTAAATGGCTGAAAATCCTGTCCCTGTGCCAGGCGCTGGACGGCGACCGTGCCGGGGCTGCATTCAATATTGGCCTGCTGCAGGAAACCGGCGACGCAACGCCCCTGTTCACTTACCTGATCGGCGAGGTTCTGGATCGTGCGCAAGACGAGGCTTCCGGGGCCGGGCCGGGCGGTACGCCGGATTCCGCAGCTTCGGGCGCGGCGGATGTGCCAGTTGCATTGCTGGATTCGCAGCCCGCCCTGGATGCCCTGACCGCTGCACTTTACTACTCGGCGGCTGTGCAGGTTCCTGTCGCGGCGCTGGACAACAGCCCGGCCATGGTGCTGGCCAGCCTGGCGGGACGCGGCGACCTGGATCTGGAATTCCGCGCCGAAGCGGCGGAAATTGCCGCGCTTTCGGGCATCACGCCGGTGGCCGATCTGGTCAGCGCCTTCGATGCCATGGAGTTTACCGAAGACGAGGAATCCTCGGCCTTTCTGCTCGCTGAAACAGGCGTTGGCGCGCGGGTCGATGGCCTGCTTTACAGGCTGGCTTTGAGCGCCATAACCGCCGATGAGAAGACCCGCTATCTCAGGGCCGCCTGGCGGCGTGCCCATCGTGAAGGCCTGTATCCCGCTCTGGCCGGGGTTCTGGTCGGCCCGGCGGCGCAAATTCCCCTGACCGACGACAATATTTCCGCCGCCCATGATGTGGCGCGGATAGCGCTTTATGCCGGCGAAAAGGCGCTTGCGGGCCGCTGGTACGAATTGGCGCGCAGCCTCGCCAGCCAGCGCAATGTTGAAGCCACCAAGGCGCTGGTCGATATGTGGCCGCTGATGATTGTGGCCGGCGTTGGCGACGTTCCCTTTACGCCGCAGATCCTCAATCTGTGGCGGCAAAGCCTGACGATCCTGCCGGTGAGGGAGCAGCGCCGCCGCGCCACGCTTTTATACGGCCTGCTCGAAGCGCTGGGATATGTCATCGAAAACGAATTGTGGGATGATGTTCTGGGCACCCCGGCGGCAAGCGGCACGACGGCGCCGTCGCTGGGAGTCTGGCGCCAGCTGCTGATTGCCACTGAAGCCGGCCGGCTGGGCGAAGGGCTGTTGTTGTCCATGGTCACCATCGGCGATGCC
Source organism: Pseudomonadota bacterium (assembly GCA_022574255.1). Classification (GTDB taxonomy): domain Bacteria; phylum Pseudomonadota; class Alphaproteobacteria; order Sphingomonadales; family SMXR01; genus JACZSK01. The sequence goes on along the minus strand of JACZSK010000029.1, from coordinate 6,631 downwards.
GGGCCCGCGGGGGCCGATTTGTCGGCATTGTCTTCGGCGCTCCGCGCGCTGTCGCACCTGGGTTTCGAGGCTGATGCCCGCGCCATTGCCGTGGAGACCCTGGTCGCCCACGGTTTTTAGATCCCGGACCCCAGAACCCAGACCCTGCACGGGAGGGAACCACGGCAAACGACCATCATCTGATCGAACAATTCCTTGAGGTCATGGCCGTCGAGCGCGGCGCGGCGGTGAACACGCTGGTCTCCTATGGCAGCGACTTGAGGCGCTTTGCCGAATTTCTGGATTGCGCCACCAGCGCCGCCACGCCCGAGGACCTGCGCCGCTATCTGGCGCATCTGCAAGCCCGCGCCCTGGCCGCCAGCAGCGCCGCCCGGCATCTTTCCGCGCTTCGGCAATATTACGGCTTCCTCTATGGTGAAGGAATAATCAGTGACAATCCCGCCGCCAACCTGGAGAGCCCGCGAAAATCCCTGACACTGCCCAAGATATTGTCCGAGGCCGAAGTGGAGCGCCTTCTGGAGACAGCCGCGGCGCGGGTCAGAGGCGACAGAGACGTCAAGAATCTGAGGCTGGTGGCATTGCTGGAAACGCTGTACGCCACCGGGCTGCGGGCCAGCGAACTTCTCGACCTGCCGCGCAATGCGGTGGCTGGCGATCAGCCGCTGCTGGTGGTCAGGGGCAAGGGCGGGCGCGAGCGCATGGTGCCTTTGTCGGGCCCGGCGCGCAAAGCGCTGCATTCTTACATAAGGGCGCTGGACGCGGGTGAAGCCAATAAAGGCAGCCGCTGGTTGTTTCCCTCGCGGGGCAAGGGCGGGCGGCTCACCCGGGTGCGGCTTTTCCAGTTGATCAAGGCGCTGGCCGCCGAGGCGGGCATTGATCCGCGCCGGGTTTCGGCCCATGTGCTGCGCCATGCCTTTGCCACGCACCTGCTGGCCAACGGGGCCGACCTGAGGGCGGTGCAGAAAATGCTCGGCCATGCGGATATTTCAACGACGCAGATCTATACCCATGTGCTGGAAGAACGGCTTAAGGCTCTGGTTGTTGAAAAGCACCCGTTAAGTTTACAACAGAAGCAATAATTTACGCTTGCGTAACCGCCGCCGGTTTACACAAGGGGCAGGCCGTAAGCCTTGACAGACAAACAGAATAAGCAGAGGGTGCGCTCGATTCAGCAATTCGCGGGCGAACCCGGACAGCACACAGCCAAAGCACTACCAAAGCATATAAGGCGCGTTGGGGTATGATTACATTTCTTGATTTTGAAAAGCCGATCGCCGAGCTCGAGGGAAAAATCCGCGAGCTCAGGGAGTTGTCGGGCGCCGAGATAACGGTCAGCATTTCCGACGAGGTTGGACGGCTTGAGACCAAGCTGGACAAGATGCTGCGCGATACCTACGGGCGCCTGTCACCGTGGCAGAAAATCCAGGTCGCGCGCCATCCCGAGCGCCCCCATTTCCTCGATTATGTGGACGCCCTGATAACCGATTACACGCCGCTGGCCGGCGATCGCGCTTTTTCGGACGATCACGCGATTCTTGGCGGCCTGGGCCGCTTCAAGGGCCAGCCGGTGATCATAATGGGTCACGAAAAGGGCCATGACACCGAGACCCGGCTGAAGCATAATTTCGGCATGGCCCGGCCCGAGGGGTATAGGAAGACCGTGCGGCTGATGCATCTGGCGGAGCGTTTCTCACTGCCGGTTATAACGCTGGTCGACACCTCCGGCGCCTATCCGGGCATCGGCGCCGAGGAACGCGGCCAGTCGGAGGCCATCGCCCGCTCGACCGAGGCCTGCCTCAATATCGAGGTGCCGCTGATCTGCTGCATCGTTGGTGAGGGTGGTTCGGGCGGCGCCGTGGCGTTGTCGGTTGGCAACAAAGTGCTGATGTTCGAGCATGCGGTTTATTCGGTTATTTCGCCCGAGGGCTGCGCTTCCATCCTGTGGCGCACCGCCGACAAGGCGAAGGACGCGGCGGTCGCGCTGAAGCTCACCGCCGAGGATTTGCAAAGGCTGGGGATCATTGACGAGATCATCCCCGAGCCGGTGGGCGGCGCGCACCGCGACCCGGCACTGGCCATTGAAGCGCTCTCCAGGTCAATTGAGGGCGCGCTGGAAGAGCTTTCCGGCATCGATGGCGCCAAGCTCAGGAAACTTCGTCATGCGAAATTCCTGGCCATGGGTGCCGCCAATCTGGGCTAGGGTCTGAACCCCACCTTTGCGCCAATTCCCGCTTTTTTCTGCTATGCTGCGGCCATGATCGGGCAGGCAGGCATAGACCCCTCTTTGGAAGAGATTGAATCCTCGGCGCGGCTTCTGCGCATGGCGGCCTATACGCTGCTGGTCACCGCGGCGCTGCTGCTGGTGGCCGGTGGGCTGGCGCTTTTTTACCTGGGCGTCCAGGGGCTGAGCCTGCTGCCGCTCATAGCTCTGGTGGCGCTGGTGGAAATTGCCGCCGGATTATTCCTGCGCCGCCGGGCGGGGGCCATGCTGCGGGCGCTGCGGGCAGCAAATGAAGATGAACGGGAGCGGAGCGGATGAATAACCGGGCAGGAGAGCAATGCAATTGAGCCCGCGGCGGATGACCAGAAGGGCCGTGGGGCTGGTTCTTGCAGCTTCACTCGCCTCGGTGGCCTCACTCACCTCTGTGGCCTCTGGGGCCTCGGGGGCCGCAGCGGCTGAAGACGAGGCAACGCTGCGCGCCATCTCTGCCGGCTACAAGGCCGCCTTCACTTGCAGCGCCATATTCAACGCCGGCAAATCGACGCAGCAGATCGCCGCCCATGAACTGACCGGCATCGCCCCCGACTATGCCGAGTTCATCGCCGGATTGCCGGACGCCGAGATCGACCTGGAGGCCAAATTGGTCAGCGTCGCCTACCTGCCGGGGCTGCCGCCACGCATGGCCAAGTGGCGTCCGTTTCTGGGTTGCGCGCAATTGCCGGTGGGCGCGGATGCCGCGTCAGCCGACCTGCTGCCCACCGTGAAGATCAAGACCGGCAATCTCGACATGGCGACCGACAACGGCCTGCCCTGGACGCGCCATGCCCCGGTCGGCGGCAGCAGCGGCAATGCCGCGCTGGACAGAATTATCATGGGCGCCTTCGCGGCGCCCAGCTATGGCCGCGACCAATTCACTACCGCCATCCTGATTGCCAGCCCCGAAGCAATTATCGCCGAGCATTATATTGAAGGGCTAAGCCCGACGACGTCGCAGCGCACCTGGTCGGTGGCGAAAAGTATTGCCGTCAGCATCCTTGGCGTTGCGGTTGAAAAGGGAATTATCGAGGTCGATGCGCCGGCCGGGCTCGAGGCCTGGTCACGACCGCTGGACCCCCGCCGTGAGATTACCCTGCAGAACCTTTTGCAGATGGCCTCGGGGCTGGACAGCGACCGCGCCGGAAACCGCACGGATCGGCTGTATTTCGGCGGCGGGCTGGTGTCCGACACGGCCACCCGCGCCGCCCTCGAGGTCCGTCCCGGCGAGCGCTGGAAATACGCCAACAATGATACGCTGCTGGCGATCCGCGCATTGCGTGAAAAGTTGGGCGACCGCGACGCCTATTTGCGCTTTCCCTTCGAGACCCTGCTTTTTCCTATCGGCATGACCCACACCCAGCTGGAGACCGACTGGGATGGCAACTTCGTGATGTCCAGCCAGGTCTGGACCACCGCCCGCGATCTGGCGCGGCTGGGGGTGCTGCATCTGAATGACGGCGTCTGGAATGGCCAGCGCCTGCTGCCTAAAGGCTGGGCCCGTTATGTCTCGACGCCGGCGCCGGCGCAGCCCGCCGAGCCCCGGCCCGGTTATGGCGCCCAGTGGTGGCTCTATAACGAGCGTTTCCCCGAGCTGCCCGACGATGCTTTTGCTGCGCTCGGTAATCGGGGGCAGTTCCTGCTGGTGATTCCGTCGGAAAATCTGGTGATAGTGCGGCGCGGCCATGATCCGTCGGGCGGCGAGGGGTTCCGGCTGCACGACTTTGCCCGCGATGTGCTGGCGGCGCTTGGGCGCTAGTTTGGAGAATCCAGAATTTCCCGCAGCTTGTCCGCCAGGTCTTTCTTTCGGAATGGCTTTTGCAGGAAATGTTCCGTTTTGCCCAGCCGGTCCGGGCTCTCCATGGCCTGTTCCGTATAGCCGGACATGAATAAAACTTTTATCCCCGGTATTTTTTCCCGGACCACGGTAGCAAGGGCAGGGCCGGTCATGCCCCGGGGCAGCACCACGTCGGTCATCAGCAGATCGACATGCGTGTCTTCGCCCAGTAATTCAAGCGCCGCCGGCCCGGAGCCCGCCTCCATGACCTGGTAGCCCAGGTTGCTAAGCAGGGCCACCGCCAGGGTGCGCACGTCGGGGTCGTCCTCGACGACGAAGACCGTCGCTTCGCGCGTCTCGAACTGGTGGGGCAAAATGTCTTGGGGTTGCTGCTTTTGTAAACCGTCCAGTGCCCGTGGCAGGTATATCTTGAACGTAGTGCCTATACCGACCTCGCTGTAGACCGTCACATGGCCGCCGGATTGCTTGACAAAACCATAGATCATGCTCAGCCCCAGACCGCTGCCGGCGCCAACTTCCTTGGTCGTGAAGAACGGCTCGAAGATATGCGCCAGTTGATCCGGCGGGATGCCGACACCCGTATCGGTGACCGCCAGCATCACATATTCGCCGGGGGTCACCTCCGCCTGCGCGGCGGCATACTCATCGTCCAGGGATATGTTGGATGTTTCAATGGTCAGCCTGCCGCCGTCGGGCATGGCGTCGCGGGCGTTGAGGGCAAGATTAAGCAGCGCATTTTCGATCTGCGAAGGGTCGGCCCAGCAATGCCACATGTCATTCCCTGCGGCGCTGGAAATAAGAATATGTTCGCCCAGCGTGTGTTTGATAAGCTCTATCGTTCCGGCAACAATTTTGTCCAGATCGATAACCGTGGGGGCCAATACCTGCTGGCGCGAGAAGGCGAGCAGATGCCGGGTCAGGTTGGCGCCGCGTTCGGCGGCCTGGGAAGCCCGGTGCAGCTGGGGCAGAACGGGGTCATCTTCGCTCAACCGGTCTCTGACCAATTCCAGGTTTCCCAGCACCACAGCCAGAAGATTGTTGAAGTCATGGGCAATGCCGCCCGTGAGTTGACCCGTCGTCTCCATTTTCTGGGCCTGGTACAGTTGCTCGTCGCGATTCCTCTGCTCGGTGATGTCGGTAATGGATCCGGCCATGTGCACCGGAATGCCGCTGTCATCCCTGAACACCGTTGCCTTGGTGCGAATCCATATATAGTCACCGTTCCTGTGGCGCATGCGGATTTCAAGTTCGTAGGGCGCGTCATGCTCCAGATGCGCCTTCAGAATTTCGGCTGCCCGGTCAGCATCCTCCGGGTGAATTCGATCCGTTGCGGTCGCGACGACCGGCTCCAGCTCGTCTTGCCGGTAGCCCAGTATCTCGGCATATCGCGGCGAGAAATACATTTCGTTGCCGGGGATGTCCCAATCCCACAGACCATCGTGAGTGCCCATGACTGCGCGCTCGTACCGCGCTTCGCTTTCAACCAGCGCGGCTTCGGTCGTTTTGCTCTTTCGCAGCGCCGGGCGGATGAGCGCGACGCCAACAACCATGAGAGTTGAGATCGCCAGGGCTACGATCTCGGCGGTTATATTGAGCGGGCTGCGAAGGTCATCGAAGAGGTAATTCAGAAGCGTGATTGATCGCCGCGTGGCCATCAGGCCAAGTGCGATGCCAATCAGCAGCCAGGGGGTGCGCCAGCCGGTCTCGCGAATGAGCGCCAGCGCCAGCCAGGCGGCGGCCAGTTGCAGCACAATGGAAAGCGCCAGAATTCCTGCGCCGATAACATCCATAAAAATTTTCCGCTCAATGCAGGACCCCCGCTGATCAGGGGCATAACATTTTCAGGAATTAGGGCGAACGCGGGAAGTTTCAAGCGCTTCTCCGGTTCTTCATGAACGACGTTTTCCGCCGATTGGCCGGGTCAATATTCGCATATCGACCAATTGCACCAGTGTGCGCCATCCTCTGGCCCGCGATAATGCGTAGCCAAAAGGAGAGTAAAACCTGGACATCATCCTGATTCGTGCCGGCATGGCCATATTCGGCACATTGCATCTTCTATATTCGATGCTCGACCTGGCCGCGCCGAAGCGCTTTGCGCCAAAAGACGAGAGCCTGCTCGGCACGATGAAAAATACCCGCATCAGGATGGCCAGGAATGCGCGGAATTTCCGGCTGTCATATATGGGGTTTCATCTCAGCCACAGCCTGGGGCTGATTATGTTCGCGGCGATTTATATGGCGCTCAGCATTATCGAGCCCGCGGTCATTTTCAGCGCCCCCCTGGCCGCCATAATGATTGGCGTCGGCGTCACCTACGCGGCGCTGTCGCACTTCTTCTGGTTTGTCATTCCCCTCGCGGGGTCAATATTGGCGACGGCACTGCTGGCTCTCGGCCTGATGGTTCACTGAATGTTTTCCCAGGCGGTGGCTGTCCAGCGCCTCGCGAATTGACTTTTCCACCCTTTTCCACAGGTTTCCCCCGCTCTTATCCACAAGATGTAGTGATTTTACGATTTTGTCACACAGCATCTTGACGCCGGGGGAAAAAGCACTGCATACTCGCTTCCACGCCTAGG